>CP071065.1:7169166-7515000 GCA_017164015.1 Nostoc sp. UHCC 0702 | reverse complement strand
TAAACGCTATATCATTACTATTCAATCTACTGTAGAGCCAGTTATCGAAGCTAATGCATGGGATGTACTTGAGGAAATGACTGGAACAATCGAAGCACCAAAAGATTGGTCTGTTGAGCATGATCACTATCTGTATGGCACACCTAAACATCAAGATGAGACAATGGAATGAACGGCGATCGCCTGTTTTTAGATACTGTGTTTATTCAAGCCTTACTTAATAAAAATGACCAATATCATACTCAGGCTCAAGCATTGCTATCACGAGTGCGAAACGCTACCGAAGTATGGTTAACTGAAGCAATTTTGATAGAAGTTGGCAATGCATTGAGTGCTATTAACCGCAGAGGAGCAGTTCAGTTTATTGAGCAGTGCTATAAAACAGACAATATAAGAATTGTAAGTGTAGATACACCAATCCTCAATCGTGCGCTACAACTTTATAACAGTCGTCAAGATAAAAGTTGGGGTTTGACAGACTGCATTTCATTTATTGTCATGCAAAATCAAGAATTAATAGATGCAGTTACAGCTGATATACATTTTGTCCAAGCAGGTTTTCGAGCTTTACTACGGAAATAATGGCACTCATGAATGTATAACAGTAGATGCTGTGTGATATTTGTGGAAACCAAGGTATACGAATTCGCCGGATTACTAGAACCTATGGTAAGGATAAAGACCTGCTAGTAATAGAAAACATTCCTGTGCTAACTTGTTCTCATTGCGGCGAAAGCTACCTGACAGCAGAAATCCTTCACGAAATCGAGCAAATTAAACTTAACCGTAAAAGTTTGGCTGTTGAACGTCCTGTAGAAGTAGCTAATTTTGGTTAGTGATAAATTAGTGTAGATAAGCATTATGGGATTTAACGAAATGTTTGAACTTCACAAAAACTATGTACTTGATGAAAATCAACAGACTATCGCCGTACAAATTCCTATTGCTGAATTTGAAAAAATTGAAGAAATTCTGGAAAACTACGGTTTAGTAAAACTTATGGAGGAAGTAGAGGATGAAGAACTACTATCTAAAGATGAAGCACTAAAATATTATCAATCACTAAAAAATAAAAATGTGGCAAGTTGAATATACAAAGCGATTCTTAAAAGAACTTGCTGCTTTACCATTGGAGATTCAAAGCCGTGTAGAACCTATCGTGTTTCAAGAGCTTGAATCAGAAAATCCTTTTGAATTAGGATATCTTGAAAAACTCAAAGGCTACAGTGATAAATATAAGATTCGCGTCGGTGACTATCGTATTGGTATCACTATCGTTCAAGAAACAAAAACCTTAGTCTGCCAACGGGTTGCTCACCGCAAAGACATTTACAGAATTTTTCCTTGAAGTACATATTGTAATGTATGGTTATGAGCGATCGCTCCACAAATTATTCCTCATCTTCTTCCAAATCTCCCCAGAACAACCTGACAAACTCAAGAGCCGCAGCAGGCTCAATTTCTTGAAGCGCCTTGCGAATTTTTACCACCGTATCACCTGGCGGATCTGCAATTTCATTCACCCAGCCAAAAACACTGGAACGATTGACTCCCATAACTACAGCCAATCGATTTTGGGTGATGCCATAAGTTTCTAGTACCCGTTTGAGGGCTTTTCCTGCTTTGACCATGCCTCCGATTTTGTCAGAGGCTGATAACTAAGTAAATGTTTGTAATTACGAACAAGATGTTAAACTAACTATGTTCGTTATTACGAACATAGTTTTAGTGAAAATTGAGGTCAACTTTAATGAACAAAAGTTTTTTACCTTCAGTGCAAACAGATCCAGACAGAGAACCCGTTAGTTTCCTCGTCATCGGTTTGCGCCAGACAGTCATAAATACAATTCAAACGCTCTATAAAATGGGTTTTGCTGAGATTGGCGAGTGGAGTCCACTTTTACCTGCTTCTGAACCA
Organism: Nostoc sp. UHCC 0702; assembly: GCA_017164015.1. Lineage (GTDB taxonomy): Bacteria > Cyanobacteriota > Cyanobacteriia > Cyanobacteriales > Nostocaceae > Amazonocrinis. Next base: position 7,513,082 of record CP071065.1, on the reverse strand, counting down.
GGCAAAGTGATGAAGATTTTAACTCGAAGTGTTCCAACAGACTAACAATTGTATTTGCAATGGTGCTGCGATCGCACCTTCCCATATTACATACAAACCTAACCCCCCGGCCCCCTTCCCTACAAGGGAAGGGGGAGAAATCTGACTCCCCTCTCCGCGTCGGAGAGGGGCTGGGGGAGAGGTCAGCCATAATGTATGAATCAACACAAGCCTTTATGGTTTACACATGAATAATCCAACACCACGCCAACCCTCACCACGGAAAGAGGAAGGATATCGCAATATTATCGTTGGACAAAAAATAAACTCAGTAAAAGTGCAACGTGCTAAAGAACTTCGTCGCCAAATGACACCAGAAGAAAAAATACTTTGGCAACATCTTCGTACTAATCGTTTGCATGGTTTACACTTTCGCCGTCAGCAAATTATTGACGGGTTTATTGCAGATTTATACTGTCACGTGGCTGGATTAGTCATAGAAGTGGATGGGAAAATTCATGAACAACAAGCTGAATATGATGCAGAACGTGACAAAGTTTTGTCAGCAAGGGGATTACGGTTGTTGCGGATTAAAAATGAAGAGGTGAGACAAGAACTTGATCAGGTTTTGATGCGTATTTCTAAAGCTTGTTGTCAAGAGACCTAACCCCCCGGCCCCCAACACTCACGAGTGAAGGGGGAGAAATCCGGCTCCCCTCTCCGCGTCGGAGAGGGGTTGGGGGAGAGGTCAATTCTGATAGATGCTACCGCCCCTTAACTAGACTGCCGCCAATGTATTGGTGCTTCGATATAATCAGGAAGGCGAGTAGTGCGATCGCCAAGTGCCATTTTAATCTGTTGTAATTCTAAATTTTTCGCTCCTGTCAAAACTGCACCTTCGAGTTTGACATCACGGAGATTGGCATCACTAAAGTTAGCTCCTATCAAGTTAGCCTTGGAAAGATCAGCATCATAGAAAACCGCCCGATGCAAATTGGCTCCCATCAAATTTGCTTTATGTAAATCTGCTTCGGTAAAGCTGGCTTCAGTCAAATTGGCAAAAAACACTTCTGTATGATGTAGTTTGGCAGCATTCAAATTTGCCCCAGTCAAATCAGCAGCATTCAAATTTGCCCCAGTCAGGTTTGCGCCAATTAAACCTGAAAAATGCAAGTTGGCTTTAGCTAGTTTTGCTCCTTGCAAGTTGGCTAAAAACAGCTTTGCCCCAGACAAGTTAGCAACTTTCAAAGTAGCTTGTTGTAAGTTGGCTTTGTAAAGGTTTGCCCCTTGTAAGTTTGCACCACGCAGACTTGCTGCAAACAAGTTAGCGTGGTGCAAAGTTGCCCAACTCAAATTAGCTCGATTCAAATTTGCCCAACAAAGTTTGGCTCCCCGCAAATTTGTTTTTACCAATTTGGCTTCATAAAGAATAGTCCCAATCAGTCTAGCACCTTCAAGGTCTGCGCCGCTGAGGTCTGAACTACGTAAATCTGCACCGCTGAGATCGCAACCACGCAAATCTACCCCTTGGAGGTTGGCTCCCAACAAGTCTACTTGCATCATGTCTGTATTACGTAAATCGAGTTTCTGATTTTGCTGTTCTATCAAATAATTGCGCCGTGCGATCGCAGTCAAAGCTGCTTGAATATCCCTGCGAATTTTTGGGGATGGTTCATGCATCTTGATTTCTGGCAGTTGCGTCAGTCGCTCTTTGCTTCTTTGTTTATTCCAGTATTTTGGTAATAAGTCTTCTTCCCTGTGTTGTGCTTGTTCACGGACAGGAGCATTCTCTCGCACAAAAGCTGTGAGGATTTCCATAATTGTCCAGTGTTCTTGCGGAAAATCCTGGGCGATTCTTTCTAAAACATAAATTGCGCTTGTGCGGATTTCAATTCTCTCATGTCCCAGCTGAGTAATTGCTGCCATAAAGCGTTCTGTCACCAACCTCTCTTGATTGAGTTTGGCGTTTTCCAAGCTCATTTCAATTTTTTTCTCGGCAGCTAGCCGCCAATGGAGAATCTCAGCTAAAGCATTTTTCTGCATAGCTTCGGTACGCTTTGCTGCATAATAAGCATTCACCATGACTGCCAATCCTAAAAAAACTATGGCACTGGCAATGAATGTTTGATTTTTATACTGCATCTGTTGCGTAATTGATAATCCTTTGGTATTAGAAGATGCGAAAACAATTAAAGTCAGTACGACAGCAAATATAATTGTTATAACTATTAACGAACGTAGGAATTTGTCTGGCTTATTAGCAGACATAGCAGTAATATTCCTCACAACACAGAATTATTACTTATAGGTTTGGAAACACAAGTATAGCACTTTGTTACAAATTTGAATATGTCTCCTCAGCATTAGTTAATCTGCCATTTTGTGAGGAAATGGTATCAAATGTTATAGCAATTAAGACTAATATATGCTAATTAAATGATGTAATGATGCGATCGCTAAAGGTAATGTCGCACCCTGTTTGAAAGTAGTCATGTATCAAACATTGCCCAGTTATATTGTGTCTGGTTAAAGACTGATCATTAAGACTGCAAGGGCGCAGGGGCTTTAGGGGTGCAGGGGAGAGGCTTTTAATAGTCCCAATTATCAGTAATCAGGCGGACTTGATATTAAACCAGTTCTGCAAAATCAGATTGTAGATAGTTTCCCTGAAAACCCAGATGAAATCTGAGTACAGACGATTCGCCGAATCGTCTCTACAATTACAAATTACAAATTACGAATTACGAATTACGAATTGGTATTAAAAGTTTGTAGATAATTTAGCCTCACGTAAATTTGCGCCCTCTAGTATGGCATCACGAAGATTTGCCCCACACAGATTAGCTAAATATAAGTTGACTCTACAAAGCTTCGCGCCAGCAAGGTTAGCGTTGCTGAGGTTGGCTGCACTGAGAATTGCCCCTGAAAAGTTTGCTCCTGCAAGGTTAGCGTTGCTGAGGTTGGCTGCACTGAGAATTGCCCCTGAAAAGTTTGCTCCTGCAAGGTTAGCCCCAGAAAGATTAACTCGGTAAAGGTTTGTCAGTTCTAGGTTAGCTTCATTCAGGTTTGCCCCCCTTAACTCAGTATGGCTTAAATCTAGTTGTTCATTTTCTGGGTCTTTCTGGGCATCTCTCCTACCAATAACGGTAAGAGCTACTTGAATATCTGTACAAATTGTGGGTGATGGCTGGCTTTTGTACTCATCTTGACTCATGTCAGAAGTATTATTCCGCACAAAATTAGCAAGTATTTCCATGATTTTCCAGTGAAGTTGTGGATAATTATGAGCAAATTGTTCTAAATCATAGATTGCCGCCAGCCGATGCTCAATTTTTGGGTTATTCAAATGTTCTATTGCTATTCTTAAGCATTCTTTGAGCGCTTTATATGAAGAATTTTGCAATTTATCTTGTTTAAAAAGTATCCCAGGTATCATGTTGATATATGGTACTTGATTTAATGTTAATTGCTTTTTCGCTGAGTAGTAAGCATTCAGAATTACTGTCAACATAACTAACAAGATTTTGCACGGTTTACTAGTGTATGCTATTTTCTATGTTTTTACATACTTTGCCATTAGTAATTTTAAGGATTATTTAACTCTCATCAGCAATGAAATATCACTATGGGATCAATAAATAAAAACTATAGTAATACTGAATACAAACCTCATAAATCAGTACAAACTTGTAAATAATACCAAACAATGGCAAACTTATTTTTTGTATTTTGTATTATTAATTGTTTCTTTTACACTTTTTTCTATCTAACGTGAACAGCCAGGTAGATAAATGCAGCAATACTCCCAGCCAATAGTTAAAGACGTAGTGCTGATTGGTGGCGGTCACAGCCATGCAATTGTACTCAGAATGTTTGGGATGCAACCTTTGCCTGGAGTACGGTTAACTCTGATAACCCCAACTTCAGATACACCATACTCTGGGATGTTACCAGGACACATTGCAGGATTTTACAGCCACGAGGAATGCCATATTGATTTGCAAAAATTGGCTAATTTTGCTCAAGCACAGTTATATATTGACGAAGTAGTTGGTTTAGATTTAAAAAACCACAAAATAATTTGTGCTAATCGTCCTCTGGTGCATTTTGATGTGCTATCTGTTGATATTGGTAGTACTCCCGCCACAATATCTATACCAGGTGCAGCAGAATATGCGATCGCAGCTAAACCAGTATCAAATCTATTAAAACATTGGTATCAGTTACTGGAAACAGTAGCTAACAATACTCAAGAACCGATTAGCATTGGAATTGTGGGCGGCGGCGCTGGTGGTGTGGAATTGGCACTGGCGATGCAAACTCATTTACATGAGATTTTGGGTCAAAATCAACAATCAATTAAAAATTTGGCAATTCATTTATTCCAACGTGATGAAAAACTGTTGCCTAATTATCATCAGTCAATGCAGCGTTTAATTCAGCAAATTATAGCTGAGCGTGGTATCAATTTACATTTGGGAGAAACTGTGTGTAAAATTGCACCCAAGCATCAACAAAGATTTGAAGTTAAATGTGAATCTGGGTTGATGATAGAATGTCAAAAAATTTTTTGGGTGACGCAAGCATCTGCACCGCAGTGGTTGAAAACAACAGGATTGGCGACTGACGAACAAGGCTTTATTTTAGTAGAGGACACCTTACAATCTCAAACTCATCCAGAAGTATTTGCTGCGGGTGACATTGCCACAATGGTAAATCATCCTCGCCCGAAAGCTGGCGTGTTTGCTGTGCGACAAGGTAAACCTTTGTTTGAGAACTTGCAACGCTTTTTATTAGGTAAATCGCTCAAGCCATACAGACCACAGCAACAATATTTAAGTTTAATTGGTACAGGAGACAAAAGAGCGATCGCCACACGTGGTTCTTTCACCCTACCACCCCACCAATTATTGTGGCGTTGGAAAGATTGGATTGACCGCCGCTTCATGGAAAGATTGGGGAATGGGGACTGGGGACTAGGGAATGGGGACTGGGGAATGGGAAAGAGTTTTACCAATACCCAATACCCAATACCCAATACCCAATACCCATTGATGCGCTGTGCTGGCTGTGGTTCTAAAGTGGGCGGTACGATTTTAGAAACAGTACTATCTCGCATTCAGCAAGAACAACCAATTGCCAAAGATAGAAAAGACATCATCATCGGTTTAGATGCACCAGATGATGCAGCGGTGATACAGATACCCAAAGGTCAATTGTTAGTGCAAACAATTGATTATTTTCGCACTTTAATTGACGACCCCTATATATTTGGGCAAATTAGCGCTAATCATTGCTTAAGCGATATTTTTGCAATGGGGGCAACTCCTACTAGTGTACTAGCGATCGCTACCATTCCTTACGCAGCACCCGCCAAAGTTGAAGAAACTCTCTATCAATTATTATCTGGTGCTGTCAAAGTCCTCAACCAAGCACAAGCACCGCTAATTGGTGGACACACTACCGTTGGTGCAGAACTAGCATTTGGCTTGGCTTGCAACGGTCTAGCTGATCCCGACAAGCTATTACGTAAAAGTGGAATGCAACCAGGACAAATACTAATTTTAACCAAAGCACTGGGAACTGGAGTTTTATTTGCTGCCCAAATGCGTGGTTTAGCCAAAGGTCACTGGATTGATCATGCTGTAGAATCAATGTTGTTATCAAATCAAGCTGCGGCAACATGTTTATTACAACATGGGGCGACAGCTTGCACAGATGTTACAGGTTTTGGCTTGCTGGGACACTTGATAGAAATGGTGCAAGCTTCCCACGTTGCAGTTGAGTTGCAACTTGCAGCCATCCCCCTATTACCAGGGGCAACCGCAACAGCACAAAAAGGGATTTTTAGCTCACTTCAACCAGAAAATTTACAAGCATCCCTAACAATTCAAAATCGCTTGCAAGTTGAATCTCACCCCAATTATCCTTTATTATTCGACCCACAAACCGCTGGCGGTCTTTTAGCCTCCATCCCAGAAGAACAAGCTACCCACTGTGTAGCTGCACTCCAAACTTTGGGGTATCAGTATACTTGTGTAATTGGTCGCATCACGCCACCAGTGATGACACAACCAATTACTTTGATTGATAAAGACTAAAACATATTTAATTAGGACTTACGCAACTGGCACACTAAATAATGGTGTTTGGTTGTCAACAGTCCAGAGTCATATCATGTCCGGGTAATTAGTTATGTTTCCCACAGTCGTTAAACCCCACCCCCAACCCCTAAGAGTCAACGGGGAGGGGATGCAAAGCATAGCTTTGGTGGGGTGGGGTTCTTCGAGTGTCATAAGCAATCAAGCGGACATGATATCAATAGTCAAAATTCAAGCTTTTTTGGACTATTGACTATTGAACGCCAGTTCGTTCAAGTCGGGAAACCCGCCCACACGACTGGCTCCTCTTGACTGCCTCATATCATGTTCGGATAATTAGTTATAATTCCCGCAGTTATTGCACCCCACCCCCAACCCCTCCCCGTGAACGGGGAACTCGGGGCCCCCTCTGGGGATTAGGGGCAGGGAGCAAAAGCGTAGCTTTGGCGGGGTGGGGTTCTTCGGTTTTAATAAGTAATCAAACGAACATGATATCAACTAATAATTTATGACAATGCGCGTAAGTCCAGTTAGAGGAAAAATTACGAGCGATCGCTTATGGCAAGGCATCCATCATCCAAAACTGCATATGCTTTCATACTTGGGGAAGAGGTGATCTTCACCAAAACAATTGCCATTATAAGACTTTCCGATAGGCGCAAAACCCTGTGTCTTTAGACCAGGGATGTAGCGCCAACGGTGAATTTATTCACCGTGATATTTTCTATTTGTGGTGAGGATCTTCAATATATTTCTTGATTACTGCCGCGCTAACATTTCCAGCAGTTGAATAAAAATAACTATTTGTCCACATACTAGGCATCTTTTTTAAATCTGGAAACTCGCTTCTAAGCAGATAAGATGACCTGCCTTTAAAGAATTTAACTATTTGATTAATCGCGTAAGTTGGTTGATATTCCACAAATAAATGTATGTGGTCTGGTGCTATTTCCAGAGCCAGAATATCCCAATCTTTATATGAAGCTAAATCATAAAATATCTGTCTTACTCGTTTAGCTACTTCATTCACTAACACCTTACGTCTACGCTTGGGTATCCATACCAGATGAACGACAGCGTTACCTATAGAGTGATTGTTGTGTCTAGGTTCTAACGAATTAGTCATGTTTTTTATTCGGAGCTATTGACACTTAAATAATAACTCGCTACTATATTTACAGTCAATGAATTAACCCAAGGAGGTGATTAAGTAATGCTAGTTTTAGAGTACAAAGTTAAAGCTAAGAAGCATCAATATGATGCAATTAACGAAGCTATCCGTACAACTCAATTCATCAGAAATAAAGCTATACGCTACTGGATGGATGCACCAAAAGAAGCCAAAGTTAATAAAATTGCTTTGAATAATTACTCAACAGCATTACGGAAGGAATTTAAATTTGTTGAGAAATTAAATTCAATGGCTTGTCAATCTGCCACTGAAAGAGCGTGGCTAGCCATTGATAGGTTTTACCAGAATTGTCAGAAAAAAGTATCAGGTAAAAAGGGATATCCCAGATTTCAGAAAGATAACCGTTCGGTTGAGTATAAAACGTCAGGATGGGCTTTAAACGCTATCAAAAGACGTATTACCTTTACCGACAAAAAAGCTATAGGTGAGGTTAAATTACTTGGTAAATGGGATATTCAAACTTACCCAGTCAAACAGATTAAGCGTGTTAGATTACTCAAAAAAGCTGATGGTTACTATTGCCAATTCTGCATTGATGTAGACGTTAAATCTGAATCCAGAATTGCTAATGGTGAAATCGGGCTAGATGTGGGTCTTGAATATTTTTACTCAGATTCCAAAGGTAATCATGAGGAAAATCCTAGATTTTTGATTCACGAATTTCAGCAACTAAATTAAACAGAATCTCCTGCTGCTGATTCGCTTTATGCAGTTCTGCTGCTTTTTGTTCTGCTTGAGCTAACAATTCTGCTTGTTTAACTGCAAACCCTAACTGTGTTGCAATCTGAGACAGAAACTGTATTTCTAATTTTTTCCATTCATGTGGCTGTGAGTGCTGATAAGCAGCAAGTACTCCCCAGAGTTTTTTTCCCACAAAAATTGGTGCAGTTGCATAAGCTCGAATATGGAACTGTTCTAAAATTTCTAAATGGCATTGAGACAAGTTTGTTGAGTAAACATCTGAAACTACTAAAATTTCATTATTACTATAACGTCCACCTTCATGTTCTTGTAGATAAGAGTCATTCCAAACTGTATTTTTTCCTAAAGTTTCTACATCATCCCATCCAGGCTCTGCAAACTCAAAGTCGTTAACAAATTCTCCACCCCAGTTTTTATAGAAACGATAAACAGCAATCCGCTCCACGCGGAGTAACTTGCAAGTTTCCTTAGTGGCTGTACGAAAAATTGTTTCTAACTCCAGAGAAGCTCGGATTTTGCTAATAACTCTATAAAGGGCCCTTTCTTGGTCTTCGAGTTGCTGAATTTGAATGTTTTTCTCATACAATTGAGTTTTTAAATCACTAACACTAGGCTGTCCTAACAGTTTACAGAATAAATCAGCAGACACTTTGGTGATGATATGTAAAATTTTGTCTGACATAAAAAGTAGGATTTAAATTAATTTATGTATAAAAAATATACAACTAACTGCTAGATTTACGTAATTGTTTTTACTGAATATCAAAAATATTGAATGTTAATAAAAAGCTGCTATTAATTAAAAATTATACAAAGTCTTAAAATATATTTGATAGTGATTATAAATTTATTTTGTAAAATTGTCAAAAATATTCTCACTGAACTACCAAAAAATGATTATCAATCTTGAAGAGTCGTCTTTTTTTTGAGTATTAGCTATATTATGCCTGGCATAACAGTTTAACGATTATACAAAATTTGTTTAAAAGGATAAAACACACAGGATATAAAATAGATATTTCTAATTATTCCAAAGCAAATATTCAGTAAAATGAAAAACTAATTCAATAGATATAAATATCAAATAATGTAGAATTTATATCAAGTTCGGCTAATTACTTACGATCTAGTCGGTTTGCTTGGTAATAGCTAATAGGTAATGGGTAATGGGTAATAGATAATACTCAAAACCAATTACCAATTACCAATACTTCGGCTTCGCTCAGTACAAGTTCCCAATTCCCGACCTCCACAGATATCATAAGTGTTTAAACGAACATGATATTAGTACAGGATAAAAATTACAAAGAAATAAATTATAAATATGCTATTCGTCGGATTGATTCAACAATTATTACTTTGAAAAGTAAAATCTTATGGGTTTTGGGTAATCATTAAGTCCAACTCTTTAATTATTTAAATTTAACTACAGTAAGTCGAGAAGATAACTTCATCAAGTTTGGGCATAACCAGATTATAAATTTGATTAAAAATGATGTCTAGTTTACCACCAAATGCTCTTGGAGTAATGGATAAAGGCTTTGCAGTATTAAAAATTATCCAAAAATTGATACAATAAAACAAAGTATTTGTTTTCCGGATTAAAAACAATTAGAAACTAGAGTTTCAAGAGCCAACTGGATTAGTCAAAGTTGCTACATCTGATGATGCTCAACAAGTCGTGTTTCGTGAGTCCCGAAGCAGATTCGCGCATTGGTTGGGGACGGTAATTGCTCCCCAAGTAGAGCATGTCGCGTCCAAGACTGCGATCGCCTGACCGCAACCCTTTGGAAATGGGGGCCTGAGTTCCCCAGTCCTCAGTTCAAACAAAAAAATCCTGTATAGACCAATACAGTTCAATTAAGCATTTCTTCTTTATCTCTGTGGACTCTGCGCCTAGAGCAATACCCTGCGGGAACCCTGTTCGAGAAAAGGGGTTCTTTGAAGGAGTACGAGAAGGCTGACGCTCCTACGCCGCTAACGCCAACGCGTCTAGGTTAAATAAATTGACTTTTATAAAGACTTTTAGGGATTACCAAGAAATAAATTATCCAATCAAGTGGGCCAGAAAGCCCGCCCTAGGCTTGGGGCGGACAAGATGTCCACCCCACAAAAAAAATTGTATATTTTTTTATTTGCCAGTCCCTTAGCCTTAACTGAACCGTATTGGACTATAGTTAGCAATGGTAAAATCGTCGCCAACTGCAATAATTTGTATTGATCAACACTTTGAATATTTTCCATCACATGTTCAAATAAAAATGATTTAATAAAATTCTTGCGAAAGTGTATACAGCCTCCTGTGCTTCAGAGATTGTGACTTACGCAGTTAATTTTTGTAAGATGTTTAATAACTACATGATTATTGACCGATGAAAAACACTTTTACTCGTACAACAGCATTATTATCTACTTGCGCTTTACTGCTAACAGCTTGTGGTGGTGGCTCTAACACCAGCACAAATACAAATAACAGTTCTAATAATACTGCGACTAATACCACAGCAACGACAGGAACATCGGGCGCTATTCCCATTGGTATTGCTGTTGCACAAACTAGCAACGTGGCTCTACTTGGACAAGAACAAGTTGCTGGTGTCAAAATTGCGGAGAAGTATTTCAATGATAAAGGTGGTATCAACGGTACTCCAATTAAATTGGTTTTTCAAGATACTGCCGGTGATGAAGCTGGAACAATTAACGCTTTTCAAACCTTAATTAATAAGGATAAAGTAGTCGGTATTGTAGGGCCAACTTTGTCACAACAAGCTTTTAGTGCCGACCCTGTGGCTGAACGTTCCAAAGTACCAGTTATTGGGCCATCAAATACAGCAAACAAAATACCAGAAATAGGTGATTATATTGCTCGTGTGTCTGCACCAGTTTCTATAGTTGCGCCTAACTCAGTGAAAGCTGCATTGAAACAGAATCCTAACATTAAAAAAGTTGCTGTTTTCTATGCTCAAAATGATGCTTTTAGCAAGTCTGAGACTGAGATTTTTCAGAAAACAGTTAAGGATCAAGGTTTAGAGTTAGTCACAGTACAAAAATTTCAAACCAGTGATACAGATTTTCAAAGCCAAGCTACTAATGCAATTAATCTTAAACCAGATTTGGTGATTATTTCTGGTTTGGCTGCTGATGGTGGGAACTTAGTGCGGCAACTGCGAGAGTTAGGTTATAAAGGTTTAATTGTTGGTGGTAATGGTTTAAATACATCAAATATATTACCTGTTTGTAAGGCATTGTGTGATGGTGTGTTAATTGCTCAAGCTTACAGTCCAGAACAACCAGGTGAAATTAATGCTGCATTTCGCAAAGCTTATACTGACCAATATAAGAAAGAACCACCTCAATTTAGCGCTCAAGCTTTTGCAGCAGTACAAGTATATGTGGAAGCTTTGCAAGCGTTGGATAAAAAGAGCAAAGTCAGCAAATTACAATTGCCACAATTACGAACAGAATTAAACAAACAACTACTAACTGGAAAATACAGCACGCCTTTAGGTGAAATTTCTTTTACACCAGTTGGTGAAGTTGTGCAAAAAGAATTTTACGTAGCCCAAATCAAGATGGAAAAAAACGGAAGCCAGGGCAAATTCGCTTTTATCAAATAGCTGCTCAATGAATATTAGTATTTTTTTGCAACAATTGCTGAACGGTCTATCTATTGGTAGCGTCTATGCAATATTTGCTTTGGGTTATACCTTGGTTTATTCCATTTTAGGCATCATTAATTTAGCACATGGTGCAATTTTTACCCTAGGTGCATATTTCACTTATGCACTTATGGGTGGTACTTTTGGATTTAACGGTTTGTTAGCTAATTTAACGTTGCCTATACAATTACCGTTTGCTATAGCTTTAATTTTAGGAAGCAGTCTAGCAGGTTTAGTTGGCATAGCAATAGAACGTATTGCCTTTCAACCTTTACGCCGTCAAGGTTCAGACCCCTTGCTAACAGTTGTTTCCAGCTTGGGGGTTGCAGTGGTAATTGTTAATTTGATCCAGTATTTAGTAGGGGCAGAAAGTTATACATTTCCCGCAGACACTTACGGTAATTTACCACCTGCGATTAACTTTGGTAGTGAAGAAAAACAAATTCCTATCCGCACGGTACAGATAGTAATTTTTTCTGTTTCAGTTGTGTTTGTGTCAATAATTACCTACTTTATTAATCGTACTAAATATGGTAAAGCCATGCAGGCGATCGCAGAAGACCCCACTACTGCCAGTTTATTAGGAATTAACAGCGATCGCTTTATTGTTTTAACTTTCTTCATCAGCAGTTTTTTAGCAGGAGTGGCGGGTACTTTAGTCGCCTCTAGTGTTAGTATTGCTGGCCCGTATTTCGGTATTGCTTTTGGTTTGCGGGGTTTAGCGGTAATTGTCTTAGGAGGTTTAGGTAGTATTCCTGGTGCAGTGTTGGGAGGTTTGCTAATTGGATTAGTTGAAGCATTTGTTCCTGGGGAATATTCTGGTTATAAAGACGCTGTAGCCTTTGGAATTTTGTTTATCATGCTATTAGTAAGACCCCAAGGTTTACTAGGGCGTAGATTTATTCAGAAAGTTTAAAGATGATAACTTACAGCATATGACAATCACTACAAAACAAAAATTAACCTTTGAGCAGTTCCTTGAACAGTGTCCAGAAGAAGGTTTCTATGAACTTGTCGATGGAGAAATTGTAGAAGTGCGTTCAACAAGAAATCATGATGATGTCGCCAATTTTCTGCTGTTTTCTTTTAATGATGAAATCAGACGATTAAATTTAAATTATGTAGTTAATAACACAGCAGTATTTAGAACTAAAACTGCTCAAGGAATAGAACAAGGACGCAAGCCTGATGTTAGTGTCATAGATAAAGATGTATGGCGCTCAAATCGTTCTGCATACTCTGCACTTGAAGAACCCATCCAATTAGCTGTAGAAGTGACATCAACTAATTGGGAAGATGACTACATTGATAAATTAGATGAATATCAACGCTTAGGTATTACAGAGTATTGGATTGTCGATTACTTAGCAATTGGACTGAGAGATTATTTAGGTAATCCCAAAGTTCCCTCTGTGTTTGTTTTTCTATTAAATGCTGATGGGAAATACCAGCGTACACAGTTTAGAGGTTCAGAACGGATTGGATCGCAAACTTTTCCTGAACTAACATTGACAGCCGAGCAAATATTAACAGCTTGATTAAGCTTAAACAACATCTTTGAAAATGGCTGAATTTTTCTCTACTTATGGATCGTTAATTATCTCTATGGTCTTAGGTGCGTTACTAGGGCTATCACTTTATTTACCATTGATGACAGGACAGCTATCTTTAGCCAGCCCTGGATTTTATGCTTTAGGTGGTTATACTGCTGCGATTTTATCAACAAAATTTTTTACATCAAGCACTGGTTTATTTCCGCTTCATTTATTGTTAGCGGAAATGGTAATTGCTGGTGCAATTTCTGGTTTTTTGGGTGTAGCTGTAGGAATTTTAGCATTAAGATTGCGAGGAATTTATTTAGCGATCGCTACAATTGCTTTTGTAGAAGTTTTACGAGTCCTCTCCCTTAACCTGGACATTACAGGCGGGGCTGTAGGAATTTTTGGTATTCCCCAACCCTTCCAAACACAAATTGAATACTTATGGATTGCCTTGCCATTACTAATAGTTACTATGGTGTTAATCTACCGTTTAGAACGCATTCGTGTAGGTAGGGCATTTACAGCTATTCGTGAAGATGAATTAGCTGCGGGAGCAATGGGAATTGATCCAACTTACTATAAAGTTTTAGCATTTACTCTAGGGGCTATTCTCGCAGGTGTTGTAGGTGCAATTAGCGCTCATTTTCTCAATACTTGGAACGCCCGCCAAGGTACTTTTGATGCTAGTATTATCTACTTAACTTTTGTGTTAATTGGCGGTTCAAGAACTTTTTTAGGTTCTGTTATAGGTGGTATGGTATTTACAGCCTTGCCAGAAATTTTACGAGGGCTAGCAGATACAGGCGGTTTACCCACTTGGCTAGCGCAATTTTTGCGTGATGGGCGATTAATTATTTTTGGCTTACTCATAGTTGTAGGAACAATTTTTTTCCCTCAAGGTTTGGTAACTCCAGATGTATTTAAAATAGGTAAAATGCTCAAGAAAAAAAGTCAATAATAGAAAATGTCGAATATTAACCCAACATTTGAAAAGAATATTGTTTTAGAAGCAAAATCATTAACTCGCCGATTTGGAGGGTTAATAGCAGTAAATAATGTATCTTTTGCAGTCAATAAACATGAAATTTTTGGGCTGATTGGCCCTAACGGTGCTGGCAAAACAACGCTTTTTAATTTAATTACAGGAATGATTCCACCTTCTAGTGGAGAATTACTTTATCAAGGTGAAGAAATTTCTCGGTTGCGTCCCCATCAAATTGCAGCTTTAGGTATCGCCCGCACTTTTCAAAATATCCGCTTATTCGGTGAATTATCAGCTTTAGAAAATGTCATCGTCGCCCGACATTTGCACATTAAAAGTAGCATAATTCAAGGAGTTTTAGGCTTACCACCAGCCCCAAAAGAAGAATATAAAAGTAGACGGAAAGCTTTAGAATTATTGCATTTAATGGGTTTGAGAGAACGTACTGAAGAAAAAGCCAAAAACTTTGCTTATGGCGACCAACGTCGCTTAGAAATTGCCCGTGCTTTGGCTTTAGAACCACAAATCTTACTTCTCGATGAACCTGCTGCGGGGATGAACCCGAACGAAAAACAACAACTTAGTGAATTTATTCGCAATCTCCGCGATCGCTTCAACTTGACTATCATCCTGATTGAACATCATGTACCATTGGTTATGGGATTGTGTGATCGCATTGCTGTTTTAGATTTTGGTCAATTGATTGCTTTGGGCGAACCAGCTGTTGTGAAAAATAATCCGGCTGTAATTGAAGCTTATTTGGGGAATGAATAAGCTAATTGCACTTATACCATCTACGATATGATTAAGATAGTTTTGCCTAATTACAGTTAAATATATGCCTATCCAACAAATCAGTACAGAATATATTGCCATAGATCCTGATTATTGTAGTGGTAAACCTCGCATTCTTGGAACTAGAATGCCTGTAGCTACTATTGCTCAAATGTATTTGCAGATGGGTGAATCTTTAGAAGATATAGCTTCTGAATATCATTTATCTAAAGCAGCAGTTTATGCTGCAATGGCATACTATTATGATCATCAACAAGAAATTGATCACCATACAGCAGAAAGTCAGGCTTTAGTTGAACAAATGAGGCAAAATAGTCCGACTTCTCCTTTACAAGAAAGGTTGAGGACTATTTGGGGTGAGTAGTCGGATTCGTTTTCATTTAGATGAACAAGTAAAATTGGTTATTGCTCGTGAATTGCGTCGTTATGGGATTGATGTGACGACAACCGTTGAAGTCGGGTTACGCAGTCAAAGTGATAAAGCACAATTAGATTTTATTTGTCAAGAACAACGAGTGCTTTTTACTCAGGATGATGATTTTCTTAGAATTGCAAGTTGTACTATTAATCATCCTGGTATTGCTTACTGTAAACAAGGAACTCGTTCTGTTGGACAGATGATTGAAGGTTTGGTTCTCATTTATGAAATTTATACCCCACAGGAAATGGTAGGGCGTGTTGAGTATCTATGAATCAGCGCAATTTATCAGAAAGTTTTGCCCTACTATCCCTTGAAGCTTATTTGGGTAACGAATAAGCTATATCTTTTCAGGCTGATTTTGTAATAAGTAGAGGAAGTGCATCTGATTTAGCCATTCAAAATATTTTCTATTGTGAAATTAGTACCATAAAGTTCGTTATAATCATTAATCACTTCTTCTAGTGAGTAAGATTCACCATTACTCTCAGTGATTGCACCTGGGAAATCTGCAACATCTCTAGCATCTTCCAACGCTTCCAATCGCTTTAAGTCAGCATAGCTGATAACTGCTGCAATAACCTGTCCTTCTGATTCAATAACAATACGTTCCTGTCCTGCTTCTACAATAGCAAGAAGTTCGGAAAACTTTTCTTGTGCTTGAGATACTTGCACTTTTGTCATGTTGTACTCAGCTGTAACACTAGCATGATAATTATGGTTTCAGGATAGCACAACAGCTTTGAGCGATCGCGTGGCTTATTTCATCAGTGAAAACCCTTATAAGCATAAGCTAACAGTCAGGCAATAAATTAGAAAGGATGATCTGTATCTGTTAAATTAGATAATAAAGCATTGACTAATATTGTATGAGTGAAATTATTTTTTTGGTTGAAGAAGACCCAGACGGTGGTTACACTGCAAAAGCGCTTGGTGAGTCTATTTTTACACAAGCGGATGATTTGAATACGTTGCGAGAAATGGTAAAGGATTCAGTTCAGTGTCATTATCTTGATGAACAGAGTCGCCCCAAATTCATCCGCTTATATCAAGCTGTTTGAACTGTATCTTACATTATTAATTACGAATTATAAATTAATATGAACGCTCATGAGCAGTTAAATTTTACACTATTAGAAATCCGAGAGTTAGATGTTAATTATGGTGGAATTCAAGCTCTCAAAAATATTAATTTAACTATTCAAAAAGGTGAGGTAGTCACTTTAATTGGTGCTAATGGTGCTGGTAAAACCACCACACTCCGCGCTATATCCAAAATAGTTAATCCTCAAAGTGGTGAAATTATCTACAGTGGACGTAATATAACTCGCCGTCAAACTCATGAACTTGTCAAACTTGGTATTGCCCATTGTCCTGAAGGACGGAGAGTGTTAGCGCGGCAAACAGTATATGATAATTTACTATTGGGTGGTTATATTCGCTCTCATCAAGCAGAGATAAAAACAGATATTCAACGTCAATTTGAGCTATTTCCCAGGTTGGCACAAAGACGGAATCAACTAGCAGGAACCCTCAGCGGTGGCGAACAACAAATGTTAGCGATCGCTCGTGCTTTAATGAGTAAACCACAACTACTACTCTTAGATGAGCCTAGCTTAGGTTTAGCACCTGCGATCGTCCGGGAAATCTTCTCCATTATTGAAAATCTCCGTGCTACAGGCGTGACTATCTTGCTAGTTGAACAGAATGCAAATTTAGCCTTACAAATTGCTGATAGAGGATATGTTCTAGAAGCTGGTGCTATTACCTTAACAGGTGCAGCATCAGAATTAATTAGTGATGAACGAGTGAAAAAAGCTTATTTAGGATAATAATTAACATGGTAAAATCCCCAACTAAACCCGTAATTTTGGAAGAGTTTTTAAAACTGCCAGAAACCAAGCCAGCAAGTGAATATATCAACGGTCAAATTATTCAAAAACCAATGCCTCAAGGAAAACACAGCATACTTCAGGGTGAGTTAGTCAGTGGTATTAATACTGTAGTAAAGCCTCAAAAAATTGCCCTTGCCTTTCCAGAATTGCGGTGTACCTTTGGCGGACGTTCAATAGTACCAGATGTCACCGTATTTGCTTGGGAACGAATTCCCCTAGATGAACGCAAAGAGGTAGCAAATGTTTTTAAAACACATCCAGACTGGACAATTGAAATTCTTTCGCCCGAACAAAGCCAAACTAAAGTAACCGGAAATATCTTACACTGTCTCAAACATGGTAGTAGTTTAGGATGGTTAATTGATCCAGATGAGCGTTCTGTTTTAGTTTATCCACCAAAGCAGCAACCAGAACTTTTTCAAGAGTCACTGGAAATATTACCAGTTCCCGATTTAGTTAGTGGTCTGCAATTGACTGTAGGGCAACTATTTGAATGGTTAAAATTGTAGGCAATCGCAATTGAAACGTGAAAAAACACGTAGATTTAACATAACAGCTAAAAGCCCTGGCGATTAAAAATCGCGGTTCATCTTGCACACACAGGACTTACGCAACTGGCACACATATTTTCTGTGACGTGTGTCTTGAGTCAAGAGTCAAAGGTCAAAAATCAGGTTTTTTGGACTTTTGACTTTTGACTTTTGACAACCCAAACGAAAAAAATATGACACTTGCGTAAGTCCTAACACAAACAAAACCCGCCTGATCGGGTTAATTAATTACAAAGTATTACAAAATTTATTATATATTTATATTTGCAACCCACTTTTGGGTGTCTATCTATGTGTAAATGCGAATTCAATTCGGCTAAATATCTAAACCCATGAGTCAAATAGTCTGGATGGCAAGACACGCCAACCGCCTCGACTTTGTAAACCCTGATTGGTTTCTCACCGCAGAACGACGCTATGATCCACCCTTGTCTGATGATGGCATGGTGCAGGCGCAGCAGTTATCTAAACGCTTGCAAAAAGAAAATATTGCTCATATTTTTGCTTCCCCCTTCTTGCGAACTGTACAAACAGCATACGCAGTCGCCCAAGTGCTAGACTTGCCCATTAAATTAGAGACAGGCTTAAGCGAATGGCTAAATCCAGATTGGATGACAGAAGAACCAGAAAGACTGTCAATACCAGCATTAGCAGAATTATACCCCAGAATTGACATCACCTACACACCGCGCATTGCTGCCAAATATCCCGAAACCCGCGAAAAAATGCGAGAACGTTCTGGACAAACAGCCAGATGTCTAGCCGCTGAATTTTTTCCGGAAAATATCTTGTTGGTAGGACATGGAGCATCCGTGCTTGGTGGGACAATAGGGCTTGTAGGTGAAACTGCCAAAATGGAAGTAAAAGCTTCTCTGTGTTCTCTAGTAAAAGTGGTGCTTCAGGGGCCAGAATGGTTACTAGAACTTAAGGGAGACACTTCCCATCTCAGCCAGGTTGAAGAAGTAATTCGATTTGCCTAAATCCCTGCTTTTTCCAGCCTGGATATACTGCCCAGAAAAAATAATTAATTACTGATAAGTATTATGACATTGTTACTTGCAGGTGACATCGGCGGCACAAAAACTATTTTGCGATTGGTTGAAATATCAGATTCATCAAAGTTACATACTATTTTTGAGGAAAGTTACCACAGTGGAGATTTTCTCGATTTAGTACCGATGGTGCAGCAGTTTTTGGTCAAAGCTAACACCGCAACTCCACAAAAAGCTTGTTTTGCGATCGCAGGCCCTATTGTCAACAATACTGCCAAACTGACTAATTTAGTATGGTTTTTAGATAGCGATCGCCTACAACAAGAATTAGGCATTGCCTCTGTCACCCTGATCAATGACTTTGCTGCCATTGGTTATGGTATTTTCGGTTTACAACCAGAAGATTTGCTGACTTTGCAAGCTGGTAAACTTAGACCTGAAGCGCCCGTTGCCATCATTGGTGCTGGTACTGGCTTAGGACAGGGATTTTTAATTAAGCAGGGAAATTACTATCAAGTTTTTCCCTCAGAAGGTGGACATACTGACTTTGCCCCGCGTAACGAATTAGAGTTTCAGCTATTAAAATACCTGCTAGAAAAACATGATATCCAACGTGTTTCTGTAGAACGAGTAGTTTCAGGATTGGGGATTGTCGGAATTTACCAATTTTTGCGCGATCGCAAAATCGCCGCCGAATCACCAGAAATCGCTCAAATCGTCAGAACTTGGGAACAAGAAACCGGACAGCAAGATAAAACTGTCGATCCTGGTGCTGCTATTGGTAAAGCTGCGCTAGAAAAAAGCGATCGCCTCTCGGAACAAACTTTGCAATTATTTATAGACGCTTACGGTGCAGAAGCCGGTAATCTTGCCCTCAAACTCCTACCTTACGGCGGCTTGTATATTGCTGGTGGCATTGCACCTAAAATACTCCCCTTGATTCAAAACAGCAATTTCTTACTCAACTTCACTCAAAAAGGTAGGATGCGTCCCCTCCTCGAAGAAATACCTGTGTATATTATTCTCAATCCTCATGTTGGGTTAATTGGTGCCGCTTTATGTGCTGCTAGGTTATAACAACTAGCATCATCAGTAATTGCTGCATCCCAAAAGGCAAAAATATGACAATCAGACGTTTGTTGCCGTTCATCATCGCCACTTTGATCTGTGGTGATTCTGTCTTAGTTGAAGCCCGTCAACCCAAACCAAACTCTCACCACAAACTAACTGCTGTTAAACCTGCACAGCCACAATGGAAGTTATTCACCGCCCCAGATGGACGCTTTACTATTTTGCTGCCAGGAAAGCCCGATAGAAATACTCAATTACAAAAAACTTACATGGGGGAAATCAACTTAGAAACATTCATCGTTCAACCACCAAAACAGGAAGTAGCCTATATAGTTACTTACAATGACTTTCCTTATAGTTATGGTGAACTAACTAACGCCCAAACAATACTTAACAATGCGCGAGATATGGCTTTAAAGACTACGAAAAGTAATTTAATTCGTCAGCGAAACATTCGTAGTACCAATGGTCATCCTGGCAAAGAAATTGAGTATATCAATTCTGGGGGAAAAATTACCAAGAATAGGATGTATGTTGCTGAGGGACGCTTATATCAAGTAATGGCTATAACTACTAAAAAGCAGCATCAAACATTAGCTAAAACCATTACCGGATATTTAAATTCCTTCCAAGTGGTTTTGAAAAAGTGAAGATGAAAAGCTCCATCCCTTGTGGATGGAGTTTTTGAGCATGGAGAATAGGAAATTGGGCAGTAATGTAGTGGTGCAACCGGACTAATTTAGTGCATAAATTTATTCTAATATCTCTGTGCCTTTGTGGTTTATTAATGCACTATTTTAACCCGGTTACACCATTCGTAATATTTAAAAATATAGAGTTGCTAAATGTATGAATTTAGTAAGTTTACCTTATACTAAGTTGCGGTTGGACATAGTACAATTTCTGCTTCCTTACCCTTGAAGCTAAGTAGATGGGTATAAATAAATATAATATGGACTGTCCGAAGGGAGGAGCAACGACGAAGCAATCCCAGTCCGCAGCGATTGCTTCGTTCCTCGCTTCGGACATATTACATTTAATTATGCCTGCCTACTTACTATCTTTGAATGCAACTTGGTATTATATCATGTCCGTTTAAACACTTATGATATCTGTGGAGGTCGGTAATTGGGAATTGGTAATTGGTAATTGGTTTTGAGTATTACCTATTACCCATTACCTATTACCTATTACCAAGCAAACCGACTAGATCGTAAGTAATTAGCCGAACTTGATATTACTATTGATTTGGGGGTGTTTGCTGTGCTACTTGCTGGACTTGTGCAATAGCCAAGTCTAACGCCTGCGATATCTGTTCGGTAGTTAAACCCAGTGCTAAAAGCTTAGGTACAGCTTCTAATTTTGCTTTTTGTTCACCTTCTTTTCTAGCTTCTTGATAAACCCGCGTTTGCTTCAATTCACTGAGACTAAACATTTCTTCTATCTCCTTTTGACTCATTTTCGGAAATTTATAAACTAAGATTGTCTCTATTAATTCTAATAATTGTTTTTGTGGCAGTTCCAAATTTACTGCTTGTTTGGTGCGGTTGATTAATTCTCTAGCGGTAGTAATTGCTGTATCTGACTCTTCAATTACTAATTTTATCGTAGCAATACCTATTGGTAGTGATGCAGCGTCGCCTAATTCATCCAAGTAAATTTGCGTCACACGCTGACTAGTAAAAAATTCGTGACAATCTTTTGTATCTCCTATATCAATACTCCTAGTAGGATAGATAACTACTCCTCGCCAAGTATGTTTACGTTTATTTTGTCGCAAATATAAAAATATTTCCGAAACCAGACGCAAGTAAATATCTAAGTCGGTTTGAAATTGGACTTCTACAAAATAAATTGGGTTTTCTTCGTCTTGTGTAGGCAGAAATACACCATCAATTCTAAAAGCTGTTTGTTTGATTTCAACTGAAGCAAATTGATAGGTATTTGCAGTTTCGGGAGGGTTGCCTATTAGTTCAAAGAAGATGCTAGGGAATTCTTGAAATAGGCGATAAAATATGCTGTCGGTTTTCACGCAGAGATAAAAAGCAGATTTTTAGCTATAGTAATTTTACCATTACGATATCCGTATTTATGGCGAATCCGCCAGAAGTGGAGCGATCGCCGTTGGGCGTTCTCATACCCCTTCGGGGAAGTAAGCTACGCACAGCGCGGCTTTTTTGGAGAAGAGTAGCAACCGCAAGGACTTTGGGATCGCTTGCTGCGGACAACTAATCAACCGGACATGATATCAACTGTAGATATAACGGCCATTTGAGCGTTTATTTTCGCTCTAGAATGGCTGAAAACAAGCTTTTTTGTTAAAATTCTTATGGTGTAAGCATCTTAGCTTATGCTCTGGTGAAAGTGATAAAAGAGGGCTAATTGTTTAGCTTGGTGATTATTTTGCTATCGCCACAAAAAAATAGATAACTGGTGCAATGATCAAGGCTGGTAGAAAAGAAGCTACTCTCACCTGAGATACTTCTAATAAGTTACATCCCAGTCCTACAATTGTTAAACCACCCACACCAGTGATCAGCAATAAGTGGGGATTATGAGTTGGATCTGGTAGAGATTGAACTAAAAATCCAGCTAACAGCGAGACACCGCCTTGATAAATCAGAATTACTAAAGATGAAAATCCTACTCCAACGCCAAAGCTACTACTAAGAGCGATGGAAGTGATACCATCCATTGTAGCTTTCAACATCAGCACAGTGTTATTCCCGGTTAAACCGTTGTTGAGGCTGCCTATTAAAGTCATTGGCCCCACACAAAATATTAAACTACTAGCAACAAACCCCTCTGTAAAATAGCCACTTTTTTGAAAACGTGCTTTCAAAAACTCTCCCACACTATAAAGTCTCTCTTCTAGTTGCCACCATTCGCCCAAAAGTCCGCCGATGATGATGGCGAGTAGCCCTAATACTACCCCATCAATTCGGCTATTCTTGACTTGTAATAAGCTACCAGCCATTTGGAACCCGATGAACAGGGTAATCAACGCTACTCCTTGGGTGATGATGCGCTGCATTCTCAAAGGAAGGCGGTGTTGCAAAAGCATACCGCCAGTCGTACCCAAAATAACACTGATGGCATTGATCCAAGTGCCGTTTGTCTTTGCCCAAAAATCTAGTGTCATGAGTCAGATTTACCCCGTTAACGATGAGTTATTAAGCATCACCTATCATCATAATTAAAAAATTAATTGCTTTGTCACCGCCCTTGTGAATTTTACTTAATTCAAATCCACTATTCATAATAATTTCCATTGCTTCATGGCCTGACTCTTGATGTTCTTTCTCTACAGCATTGTGAATGACAAAATACTCAGAGTTGTTGATGTCTATTTCCAAAATGCCAACATTGAGCAAAGCTTGTTTCAGTAGTTGCAAAATTTGATAAGCAGGAGCTTCTAATCCGACAATAAAACCAATAGCTTCGTCCTGGCTCATCTTGGATAATTCGATGATTGTTTCTTCAAATATCTGCACAAAGGATGTATCTAATCCTTGAGTAATGGAATAGGCAAAAGGAGATTGATTAATTAAGTTCTTCAGTAACTTGCTGTGAATTTTGTCTTTATTTCCGAATCCACACTCACCGTAAGCGATTTCTGCTAATAAATATTGAATGTCTGCAATATGTATACGAGCTAATGCTGCTCCATGCAATCGTGTTACTTGGCTAGAAAGGTATGACCAACTTTGCAAAAACTTGACTGCATCATTAATTCCCTGCTCAACTACTTGCTGACAAAATTTTGACCGCAGTATATCCTCAATGTTTTCTATAGATAGCAACATCATATTAAAACTCCTTCAGCATTTTTCGGCTGTAAATTGTCTGTAATTCTTGTATAGTCTTGGTGATGCCGGGGTGGGATTCACCTTTTGATATACAATATATGAGATAACTATTTTTTTTTACTTAGTATTAGTACTAAAAAATAGAATTTTTATATAAACGTTATGATTAATTTATAAATGGAACTTGTTGAATTTTTAACAATTTATTGGTGGTTACTAAGTGAAACAACAGATAGAAAATCCACATAGATAATAAGCGTGACATGAACAAGATCATGTCCGGTTAATTAGTTATGAATCCCACAGTTATTGTACCCACCATTAACCCCTCGCCGTGAACAAGGAGGGGTTAGGGGTGGGGTACTTCGGTTTTACAAGTAATCAACCGGACATGATATAACACCTGATCGGAAGCTGTATTAAGAACTCTGTTCCCCGTCCCACCTCAGATTGCACCTCTAAGCTGCCACCATGTTTTTCCACCACAATTTGCCGAGCGATCGCTAATCCCAATCCCGTACCTTTTCCTACACCCTTAGTTGTAAATAAATGGTCAAAAATTCGCGCTTTCACATCTTCAGTCATGCCCTTACCATTATCCCGAATGCGAATTTGAACCTGATGTTCAATCATTGCCGTGTGAATTGTGATTTGTTGCGAATTGGCAGCGATTTCTTGAGGGGATTGGGTTTTTGCCATCTCATCAAACATATCAATGGCATTAGCCAGAATATTCATAAATACTTGGTTTAACTGCCCAGGGAAGCATTCAACGAGTGCTAAGAGACCATACTCTTGAATGACTTTGATCGCCGGACGAAATTCATTGGCTTTGAGACGATATTTGAGGATTAGCAAGGTGCTATCAATTCCGTCATGGAGATTAGCACTCACTTTGTGTTCGGTATCAGCACGGGAGAAGGTACGTAAACTAGTACTGATGCCTTTCATGCGGTCAGCTGCGCCTTTCATGGAATCTAGTAACTTTGGCAAGTCCTCACTCAGAAATTCTAGGTCAATCTCTTGGGCATGGTCTTGGATTGGTGTGACTGGGTTGGGATAATGTTGTTGATAAAGCGCCAGATGTGCGAGTAAATCCTGTACATAGTCTTCACCATTGTTGATGCTGCCATTGAGGAAACCGATGGGATTGTTGATTTCGTGGGCAACACCTGCTACCAAGTTGCCTAGAGATGCCATTTTTTCACTCTGGACAATCTGGAGTTGTGATTGTTCAAGTTGCTGGGCATAAGTTTGAGCTTGTTGATAAAGTCGAGCATTTTCTAGGGAAATGGCAGCTTGGGTGCAGAGGAAGTTGAGAATCATGATGCGATCGCTAGTAAACACGCCACTGGTGGTGCGATTCTTCAAATAGAGAATCGCAATTAACTGACCCTGATTGAGAATTGGCAAACATAACACACTCTTCGGTTGTTGCTGAATCAGGTAATCATCAATGACAGGCAGATCAGTTTTAAGATCGTCAATCACCACCACTTCTTTAATGTTTTTGACGTACTGAATCAGCTTGACAGGCAGGTGATTATTACCTTCCAGCGGTTCGCTACACAGTTCTACGGTATTTAATGTAGCAATGGCTACAAAATGCCATTCACAAGCCTGGTTGGGCATAATTAAGGCACAGCCATCGCCCCCTGAGTGTTGCAAAAGAATCTGGGTGAGTTGATGGATGAGTTCATGCAGTTGAATTGTGCTAGAAAGGCTCTGAGAGGCTTTAAAAATCGCGGTAAAATCGAGAATAGTATTGATGTTCGTACTAGAAGACCGACTGGTTTTTGTAGAGTTATAGATTGAGACATTGCTGATCGAGGCCAGAGTTTCCAGGGGGTCTAAGCTCCGCTGGGTAATTGGCTGGAGAATGGGGCGCAGTAAATGGGGATAGCGCTGTTCTAAATCATCTGTTTTAGCTTTGGCTCCCCAACGAGCGTAGCAGTAGTAGGCTTCCTGCATATAGCCTGCGGCGACTTTCTCTTTGCCCCAGTCGAGGTAAAATTTAGCTGCTAGTTCGTTAGCTAAGGCTTCTTCTTGGATGTAACCGTTCTCTTTAGCAAGGGCGATGGCGCGATCGTAATACTCAATGGCTTCAGATTTATTACCTAAAACTCGATATTTTTCAGCTTCTACTAAATAGTATTGATGTAAAATATTCATTGGGCAATGGTTTGCCCATAGATGCATTTTTTCTTGATTATTAATGACTTGATTGAGAATCTGTGCTTGTGTGTCTTGATTAACCTCTAAATAAATACCGAGGCGTGCCAAAGATGTGTAAAAGTTGCATTGCCGAGAAATAACCATTGATAGACCACCAGAGGCATACTGCTCTAATTGGGCAGCATATCCCTGAGCCAGTTCATACTTGCCAAACAGATAACTGAGTTGGAACTTAGTAAAATAAAATTCTAGCAGTGCAAACATATCATTGTTTTCAATACTGATGGGGAGCATCACTTCTTCATCATAGGCTTCACCTTTCAAACACAAGACATCATCAACCTCTCCCAATAAATTTAAAGTCCTCTGCCTCTGAATTTCATTGTGGTGAGCAATTCTTTCTTGCTTAATTTGCTGGAGCGCCTGGGTATGAGTTCGCATCTCTTTGGCTAAAATATGAAGCTCTCGACCAAGGAAATATAAATGAGTATTGTAGTAACGGATGTTAATGCCTGCAAATTCCAAATCTCCTGTTTCTAACCCAATGGTATAACCCTCCCAGAGCGCTTGTACGGTTTCTTGAGTATGTTCCTGCCAATGCCTAACCAGACAATTAAACCCGTTCATCACTTTTGAAGTCACTTCTTTGGTGTTAAATTGACTCAAAAGATTGATCGCTAATTGACCAAATCGATAGCCAGATTCAATATCTTCAACTAATCCGCATAGGATAATACCATAGCCAACATAGCCAAAAGCTGACTGGGGAGAATTGCCGTATTGAACAGACAAACTCACTTGCTTCAATGGCACGAGAGGGTATAAGTCTGGATCTGCTTGATATGCGAGGGTCGTAATGTTGGATAAAATTCTCATTGCTGCCAAATATGTTTTATCCGTCATCAGAGGCAGATTAATTAAACTTTCAATGGGTCGATCTGCAAGTAGAGGCTTAATCTGATGAATTGCAGCTTGCACGTCAGAATTGCTAATATTTTCAGGGAATTCAATCCCCAATAACTTCAAAATTTCTTTCCCAAGTTTAACCGCTTCTCTTGCCCGATTTTGTGCGCCATAGGCTTGAATTTGCACTTCATGCACTTTGACTTGATCCAAGGGATTTTGCACAGAATCTAAGACTGTTTGAATAAATTTTGCCATTAATTCAAAATTGCCAGCCAAATAAGCGGCTTCTGCTCCCAGGTTATGCAATTCTAAGGCCAATTGATACTGACTGTGCCAACAATCTGCTTTTAATAATTTAATTCCAAAAGTCGCATATTCCATTGCAGCCGTGTAAGCAGTGGTGACTCTGGCTTTAGAACCAGCCGATAAATTTAACCAAGCAAGTTCTTCCTGTTTCGTCAGTTCTGTAATTAGTTGAAAACCATAATTTAATTGGTTAACAATATCAAAGATTTTTTTATCCTGCTCTGCTGCTGGTATATTCTTGAGCAAGAGTTGACCAATTTTCAGATGTGTTGCTTGTTTTTGGGCTTCAGGAATCAGAGAATAGGCAGCTTGTTGGACGCGATCGTGCAAGAATTTATAAGGCACAGCAATCTCACTGCTGCGATCGCTATCGTCACAGTCATAGGATTGGAAAAACTTGTAGGTTTCACTAATCGGGAGAATCAGCCCTTCCTGTAGCGCTTTCCATAGATGGGTTGCCGCGTCAATGGGAGATTGTTCTAAAACGATCGCCAGAGTACTCAAATCAAATTGGTTGCCAATACAAGCCGCCAATTTCAAAACTGTCTGCGTCTCCATCGGTAGTTTCTGCAACTGCAATGCCATGAACTCCACCACGTCATCGGTCAATACCAACTGCCGCACCGCAGTCATATTGCATTGCCAATAACCTAGGTCTAGCTGGAACTCAATCCATCCATCTTCATACAAAGCTCTGATAAACTGGGTGGTAAAAAAGGGATTCCCCTTGGTTTTTTGATATACCAATCTTGTCAGGGGTTGCGCTAATTCAGGAGGACAACTTAAGGTATCTGCCACCAACTGATTCACTGTCATTTCTCCCAAGGGTGACAGGGTAATCGTATTAACTACCGCTCCGACTTTCTGAATCTTTTCCAACGTCAGCATCAAGGGATGAGCTGGAAATACCTCATTGTCTCGATAGGCTCCCAGAATTAGCAAATAGCCCGAACTGGCATCACTCATCAATAATTGCAGCAAGTTGAGGGAAGCTGAATCTGCCCATTGCAAGTCATCCAGAAACATCACTAAGGGATGTTCTTTTGTGGTGAATACTTGGATGAATTTTTGAAATAGTAAATTGAAGCGATTTTGAGCGGCACTGCCAAAGAGTTCGGAGACTGGCGGTTGTTTGCCGATAATTCGCTCTAGTTCCGGAATCACCTCCACAATCACCTGCCCGGTTTCGCCGACTGCGGCGAGAATTTTGCTTTGCCATACTGCCAATTGAGCATCGCTTTCACTCAGCAGTTGTCCCATTAAGCCCTGAAAGGCTTGCACAAAGGCTGATAGGGGAATGTTGCGATTGAATTGGTCAAATTTGCCTTTGATGAAATATCCTTGCTCACGGGTAATAGGTTTGTGGACTTCATTGATAACTGCTGTTTTCCCAATCCCAGAAAATCCTGCTACTAGTATCATTTCTGAATTGCCATTGGCGACGCGCTCAAAAGCTTGAAGCAAGGTTGCTACTTCTGTTTCTCGCCCATAGAGTTTTTCGGGAATGAGAAAGCGATCGCACACATCCCACTGACCAATTTCAAAATCTCTAATTTTGCCAGTTTCTTTTAGTTGCTCCAAACAAGTTTCTAAATCGTACTTTAATCCCAAAGCACTCTGATATCTATCTTCAGCATTTTTCGCCATCAACTTCATCACAATATCCGAAACTACCTGCGGAATCTCTTCCCTGTTAAGATTTAAGAGTTCCCTGTTCCCTAATGCTGTAGGCATTTTAGCAATATGACAATGCACCAATTCCATCGGATCATCAGAGATGAATGGTAGTTTTCCTGTTAATAATTCATAAAATGTCACACCCAGAGAATAAAAATCACTGCGGTAATCTATCCCTCGGTTCATTCTGCCTGTTTGTTCGGGGGAAATATACGCGAGGGTTCCTTCTAAAACTTGAGGATTTTTTAGCTCTTGGGTTTCTTTCGGAAGTAATGAAGCAATACTAAAGTCTATCAGACGAACTTGTTTTGTTTGGGTATGAATTAAAATATTTGCGGGTTTAACGTCTTTATGAATAACGCGATTTTGATGTAAATCGTGGAGGATATTAGTTAATTGAATTGCGATCGCTAAAAAATCGACATTGGAAATATTTGTGGTTTTGAGGTATTCTCGTAAAGAAATTTCCCCCGCATCTTCCATCACCAAAATATATCCATTCCTGTATGTTTCTAATGATAAAGGATGAATTATACCGGGAATTTTGAGACTTTTGCTAATGGTATATTGGTTGCGAAATTGCAGTAATTCGTTGAAGTTGGGATATTCAGCTGTCAGCAGTTTAATGACGACTGCAAGTTTTTCTGGCTCTTGGATAGCTCGATATACTCTGGTTCTGGAGCCTGCATACAGTTGAGAGCTAATTGCATATCTGGGAATCACAGGAGCGGAGTTTGCAGTGGTCATTGATATTTACCTCATAGCGGAAGTTTGTTTTTGCTTGATGAAGCTAGTATTCCCTGAGTGCTTGCGGTTATATCATGTCCGGTTCTAATCACTAAGGCTTAGGTACGCTTGCGTTTATACCACTGCAAAACTCTATCGCCCAGCAAAATCAACATTCCCACAGCGAAGCCAAAAAGTAAACTGTAAGTGATAGATGCAGTAAAGCGATTGAACGCCGGATAAGGTAAAGCTTTGAGGATCAGGTCATCTTGCACCAAAGTGTAACCAGATGCCATGATTCCCCCAGCACCGATGCCAGTACCTACAGCCAAAATGGTAATTTGCAAATTGCGATCGCTTGTTTGTTTTTTCTCCTCGGCCTGGCGATCGCTTTTTGCCCTGTCTATCTCCACACGTCCCCGGATGGAAGCGATCGCTTTATCTAGTAAACTGGAACCATGAGTAAAATAGCCCAACTCTGCTTTTATTTGTTCTTGAAAATCAGCACTATTCTCTAAACTAAATTTTTCTAAAAAGCTTATATCTTCATCTTTAATAACACCACGTATTTGTTGCAATCTATCAGCATAATTGCGTCCATTGATGGCAATTGTATTTTGATATGATTCCAGATAACGCAGTAAATTGGCATAGTCTAATGCCATGTTGGGCAAAATTTTTAATTTATCGCTTAATACATCTAATTTTTCTTGGTTTAATAATTCTTGATGATCAAATTCCTTCAAAGCGTTGATTTCAGCTTCAATTTTTTGATATTCTTTATTTGTATCTTCATAAACTTCTCGGCTTTTTTGGAAAGCTTTTACTACTTTGGCACGAAAGAAAAATAAATCGAATAACTGTCCTTGATAAGACTCAAACTTTTTTTCTGTTTTTAGGTCAGTGAAGAACCATACTAAAATATGGCGGTAATTCGTCAATTGGCTAAATAGTCCATATTCAAAAATCGGGCTACCAAATAGAGTTGCTGAACCTGCAAAAGGCGGAATTGGGTAGTTATTGGGAAACAAAGCTTCGAGACATTGATCAGCTAAACTTTTCAAACCTTTTTGGTCTTGCGGGTCATATTCTGATGACAGCCAAGCAGTAATGATTAAAGTTTGACCGAGAAAGTTGTCATTTTTTCCCAACAATAAGCAATTATCTGGATTCAGCTTGCTGAAAATTTGAATATCTACATCTTCAGTGGGCTGATTATTTTCTGTGACTGGTCGGCATAAATTTAACCACAGTCCGTCACTATCATAAAGTCGTAGCGGATAGGCAAAACCTGTGATTAATAAAGGAGAATTTTTATCTAAATATATCTCACCTTCAAGAGGAACCACATCAGATTGTTTCTCATCTTTGATTAAACAAACAGTAGGGTTATCCGGTTCCTGTGCTAAATCCAGCCATTGCATTAAATCCAACTTCTGCTGCAATGTTTGGCGGATGATTTCATTGCAGCTTTGCCAAAGCCAATGTTTATCTGTGTCATCTGCATGATTGCCATTAATGCTTTTTCGCAGATGAAAGGCAAATAAATGTACATTGGGCGCGTAGACTTTTGGACTCATTTTTTATTTGGTTCTGACGATGGGTTATTTTGCTGTTCCTCAATTATCTTTTTGTACTCAGGAAATTGATTGATTAAAGTTCCCTCTTGATTGGCTGGATTACGTGGTTTAATTTTAATGTCTCTATTTGACAATGATACTACTGCATTTCTGACATCTGGATGTTTTTTACACCAAGCGGCAATTGCATCAGCGGCGGCTGAAGTTGGCTGATTTTCTAATTCTGCCAAGGTTTGGTTAATGATTGCTAAATTTGTACGACTTTTTTCATCAAATACAAAATCTTGTTGTTCGACAACTTGTAAAAAAGCTCCGACGGTGATGTTAGGTTGATTAGGTTCCATAGGTTTATTTCGACAAGGTTTTATTGTTAAAATTTGGGCGTTGTTGATTGAAGATATGAATTATATAGCTGGGGACTGGGGACTGGGGACTGGGGACTGGGGACTGGGTGAAAAGCCTTTTTGTGTCTAGGTTTTATCATCTGTTGATGTCCTAACCACCTTGGCTATTGCTATATCATGTCCGTTTAAACACTTATGATATCTGTGGAGGTCGGTAATTGGGAATTGGTAATTGGGAATTGGTTTTGAGTATTACCTATTACCCATTACCCATTACCTATTACCAAGTTGTAGGGTGTGTTATGCCGAAGGCTAACGCACCATCTATATATTAAGTGGCGGTTCGTTAAAAAAATGGTGTTAATGTCCGATAGCAGAGAAACTAGCCCAAGCGTCTGGTTTATCAAAGGGTTTTTCTTCTGGTTCATACCATGTTTGTAAATACTGCTGAATTGTTTGCTTATTTTGTTTATTGATATTTGGATGTTGTTGAGTCCAGTTGATGAAATCGGTTTGGGTGGTGTGGCGTAACCACTGCTGGGCTTGACAAAGTGCTTGGGCAACGGGGAGAGAGTGCAGATTGTCGTAAAATCGAATCATCAATAAAGTGGTAGCAAAGTCATCCACTGACCACAGACTACTAACTACACTAGAACTCCCGGCTTTGAGAAAGCCACTTGCTAAACCAATATATTCATCGCTGGTTGTGGATTTCGTGAGTGCGGTTTCGCAGGCGGAAAGGGTGACGAGGCGGCATTGTGGTAAGTTGAGATTGAAGATGTCAACTAAGGTGAGGCATTTTTCTAAATCTAGCTTGTTACCATCTGGTAATTCTAGATAACGGCTGCTTGCAGGGGGTGTGGCTGAAATACAATCAGCTAAAGCAATGGCAGAATTGACAGGCGATTTACTATCAAAGTAGCCGTGACAAGAAAGGTGAACGACTTGCATATCAGGTGATTTTGCAACGGCTTCTAATAAAGCTTGTTTGCTGGCTTGGGCTTTTTTTAAAACGGTGGTGGGATGAAAGTAACGCTGAATCGTTTCAACTTCAATATTGGTATAAGTCAGGTTGTCGTTGGGGTCTTGGATGGCGAATAATTTTTGTTGCGGCTGATATTCTCGTTTTTTGGCTAACTTCAACAGTTGACAACTGGGTGCATATCTCACCCCACCAGGAAATCTGTCTAGGAGATATAGCGGGTTATGGTTGAGTGCAATAGATTTTTGACCTCTCTCCAAACCTCTCTCCTGCAAGGAGAGAGGCTTTGAATTTAGCCCTATTCCCTCATCAGCAAGGGGGTTGGGGGTTAGGTCTGTTTGTTCAATAGATTTTTGACCTCTCTCCAAACCTCTCTCCTGCAAGGAGAGAGGCTTTGAATTTAGCCCTATTCCCTCATCAGCAAGGGGGTTGGGGGTTAGGTCTGTTTGTTCAATAGATTTTTGACCTCTCTCCAAACCTCTCTCCTGCAAGGAGAGAGGCTTTGAATTTAGCCCTATTCCCTCATCAGCAAGGGGGTTGGGGGTTAGGTCTATTTGTTCAATAGATTTTTGACCTCTCTCCAAACCTCTCTCCTGCAAGGAGAGAGGCTTTGAATTTAGCCCCATTCCCTCATCAGCAAGGGGGTTGGGGGTTAGGTCTGTTTGTTCAATAGATTTTTGACCTCTCTCCAAACCTCTCTCCTGCAAGGAGAGAGGCTTTGAATTTAGCCCTATTCCCTCATCAGCAAGGGGGTTGGGGGTTAGGTCTATTTGTTCAATAGATTTTTGACCTCTCTCCAAACCTCTCTCCTGCAAGGAGAGAGGCTTTGAATTTAGCCCTATTCCCTCGTAGGGAAGGGGGTTGGGGGTTAGGTCTTTTAGCGGTAAAGCATGAAGCGGTAATAAATGCAGGTAGCGATGGGGAACGAAAATTAAAGCCTTGCAGGTATCAGGAACTAAATCGAGTACATCATTAATATGTAGCTTGTCTGCTAATTCTGTGAGTTTATTAGTTAGCTGATGTCGCCACTGATCTTTTTTTGTGTAGTAAGTTTCCAGATACTCTTTTGACCATTTATCTAAATCCTGCAAATCTTCAGCCGTAGATTTCCAGATTCGGGGTGTTTGGTCTTGGCGGGTGATGATAAAGGCACGAAAGCAATCATTAAAAATGTACCATTGCAGAATAGCAGTGTCCTCATCTAACAGCCCTGGAATTTCGCCAAAGCGGATCTGTTCTAAAGGGATGACTTGCTTAATTAACTCTTGGCGTTGTTGACGCAGTTGGTTTAAAGTTGTTGCTTCGGGGTTGTCTGCGGCTAAACGGCGTTTTTCTTCAGATATTTGTTGTTCTAGCTGTTGCAGTGCTGGTGAACCTTGATTTGCCAAGAGTTCTACTAAGTTACGCGTCTTGCTGCGTTCGATGTATTCCACTGCTTCGTCGTCATATTTTAATTCCAGACAAACTTCCACCATGCAGTGATAAAGTTTATTCCATTCTTCCGCGAGTTTTTGCTTGACTTCATCGCCAGAGAAAATTTCACCCCGCAGAAATTCTACTGTGTCAATGGCAGATTTAAAAATCTTGTAGGCATCTGCAAAGTGTTTTGCGTCTGTGTAAGCTAACCCCAAGTTGAAAGCTGTTGTTGCATGATTTTGGGGAAAAGCCTCGCGGGTGCGTTCTAACAAAGCCGCTTCGTAGCAAGAGATGGCAAGTTCTAAATTTTCTGCCTTCTCTCCTCGGATGCGGTCATTGTAAGCATTGCCCAGGTTGTTTTGCGTCATTGCCCAATCATAGGGAAAGCGATCGCGGGTGCGTTCTAATAAAGCCGCTTCGTAGCAAGAAATGGCTAGTTCTAAATTTTCTGCCTTCTCTCCTCGGATGCGGTTACTGTAAGCAGCGCCCAGGTTGTTTTGTGTTGTTGCCCATTCATAGGGAAAGCGATCGCGGGTGCGTTCTAATAAAGCCGCTTCGTAGCAAGAAATGGCTAGTTCTAAATTTTCTGCCTTCTCTCCTCGGATGCGGTTACTGTAAGCATTGCCCAGGTTGTTTTGCGTCATTGCCCAATCATAGGGAAAGCGATCGCGGGTGTATTCTAACAAAGCCGCTTCGTAGCAAGATATGGCTAGTTCTAAATTTTCTGCCTTCTCTCCTCGGATGCGGTCATTGTAAGCAGCGCCCAGGTTGTTTTGCGTCCTTGCCCAATCATAGGGAAAGCGATCGCGGGTGTATTCTGACAAAGCCGCTTCGTAGCAAGAGATGGCTAGTTCTAAATTTTCTGCCTTCTCTCCTCGGATGCGGTCATTGTAAGCAGCGCCCAGGTTGTTTTGTGTTGTTGCCCATTCATAGGGAAAGCGATCGCGGGTGCGTTCTAATAAAGCCGCTTCGTAGCAAGAAATGGCTAGTTCTAAATTTTCTGCCTTCTCTCCTCGGATGCGGTTACTGTAAGCATTGCCCAGGTTGTTTTGCGTCATTGCCCAATCATAGGGAAAGCGATCGCGGGTGTATTCTAACAAAGCCGCTTCGTAGCAAGATATGGCTAGTTCTAAATTTTCTGCCTTCTCTCCTCGGATGCGGTCATTGTAAGCAGCGCCCAGGTTGTTTTGCGTCCTTGCCCAATCATAGGGAAAGCGATCGCGGGTGTATTCTGACAAAGCCGCTTCGTAGCAAGAGATGGCTAGTTCTAAATTTTCTGCCTTCTCTCCTCGGATGCGGTTACTGTAAGCATTGCCCAGGTTGTTTTGCGTTGTTGCCCATTCATAGGGAAAGCGATCCTGGATAAAAACGGTGAGTGCGATTTCATAACCTGTAATGGCAATTTCTAAATTATTCGCCCGGTTCCCCAAGGGAAAATCTTGCATCCGGTTGCTGAAATTGATGATATCTATTACAGTGTTTCGCGCTGTGTCTATTTCTAAATCTGCCAGAGTTGCCATTGCCCAACTGCGTAAAACTTGGGCAAAGTTCATGTCTAGCTTTTCTTGGTTTGCTTTCAGCAGTGGGTGTATCACTTTGGCATCGCCGCCACTGTCTGCTGTTGCCTTAATTACCTGCAATAAAAACTCTAGCTGGGAGTTGGATATAAGAGTTGTTGTTGTGTCTTTGTTATTATTAGACGGGGATAATCCTAGCTTTTGAGTTATCTGACGGCGAATTGCTTGTAAAACATTCCACAGCATTGGTTATTACCTTAACTTCCAGCACTCCAGGCTTCATACCGAGTTGCATTCAAAGATACTAAGGAAGATGAAGCAGATATTATATCATGTTTGGTTGCTCGCTTAGAAAATGTCATTGCCAGCGTAACGAAGTGGAGCGTTTGCTAAAAGCGTTCCCGTTCACCGTTGGGCGAAGCCCTTCCCGTAGGGTAGGTGTTTCCGAAGGGTAGGGTAGCAATTGCAAAGACGTTTATGCGATTGCTTCGCTTTGCTCGCAATGACAACTAATTAAGCGGACATTATATCATATAATGTCCGCTTAATTAGTTATGATTCCCGCAATTATTGCACCCCACCCCTAACCCCTCAGAGTCAACGGGGAGGGGAAACAAAGCTACGCTTTGGTGGGGTGGAGTTCTTTGGTTTTTATAAGTAATCAAGCGGACATGATATCAATTATATGCGGTTAATTAGTTATGATTCCCGCAATTATTGCACCCCACCCCTAACCCCTCAGAGTCAACGGGGAGGGGAAACAAAGCTACGCTTTGGTGGGGTGGGGTTCTTTGGTTTTTATAAGTAATCAAGCGGACATGATATCAATTATATGTTGTTTGATACAAAGCGGTTTGCTTGTGTAATGTATTGAACAAAAATAATAAACGGCTGCCCGAATTCAATAAACGGCTGCCCGAATTCAATAAACGACACCCCGAATTCAATAAACGACACCCCGAATTCAATAAACAACACCCCGAATTCAATAAACGACATCCCGAATTCAATAAACGACATCCCGAATTCGATGAACAACACCCCGAATTCGATGAACATACCTTTGACATTTGGGCTTCTGCCTTAGAGGTTGTTTGAAAAGTATCATTGCTAACATCAAAATCTTAAAAACCTAACCCCCCAAGCCCCCCTGACCCTAATCCCCATGAAATTCGGGCTAAACCCGAATTTCATGGGGGCCCCGAGTTCCCTACGAGGGAATGGGGGTTTCAAAGCCTATCGACCTTTCGGGGAGAGGAATGGAAGCGGGGTTCTTAGTATACTTTTCGACTTTTCAAACATCCTCTTAACTTGACACCCATGTGCGTTCACCAACTCCAGAAACTTGTATGATCTTTATTAAAGTTCCCCTTCAGCATTATGAGCGAAATACAAACCCAACTATCAACCGATACCTGGGTAGCAGCAACTTGGGATGAATATATTCAAATAATAGAAAATCCCGCCTACGAAAAAGCCAAAGGCTATTATCACAATCAACACATGAGGATTGAAATGCCACCAGTCGGTCACGACCACGCTTGCGACAACACAATTATTGCTTTTGCTGTTAACCTTTTTTGTACAATTAAGGGCATCCTTATAAAAGGCTTAACTAACTGTAACTATAGGAAAACAGGAGTTCGAGAAGCTCAACCTGATGTATCTTACTACATTGGCGAAAATGCTGATGTCATTCCTTACGGAACTTCTATTATTAACTTAGATATCTATCCACCCCCAGCTTTAGTAATTGAAATTGCTAATAGTTCTCTTGCTGATGATAAAGGTGAAAAACGACTTTTATATGAAGATTTAGGAGTACAAGAATATTGGATTGTAGATGTACAAAATGTGCAAATTATCGCTTTTGCTATAGAAAATCAAGGTAGTAGACGAATTACTGAATCTCTAGTATTACCTGGGTTGGCGATTTCTTTACTCAATGAAGTTTTTCGTCGCACTCGTCAGATGAATCAAGGTCAAGTTTATGCTTGGTTATTAACTCAATTTCAGCAATAATTATTTTAATAAAGCTCACGCGAAGGCGGGAAGAAAGCCACAAATTATACCAATTTGAAAAAACAATGTAACAGATACTTTGTAGGGGCGTACAGCTGTACGCCCCTACTTGATATTATCTATCTTGTGGGGTGGGCATCCTGCCCGCCCTAATACCATTTCACGAAATACCTGATATAGATACATGAGTAGAGACGTTCCGCCGCAAGAGTAGAGACGTTCCACCGGAACGTCTCTACAGCCAATTTCTGTGTTGCAAATATTTTTGGAAATGGTATAAATACAAAGGACGGGTGAGGACACCCATCCCACAAGAAAATTTGTCATATTTTTTATTTGGAAGTCGGAAGTCGTTAATTATTTGAAGATTATATCTAAGCGTTTCTGGGTGGCGTTGAGGGCTTGTGTAGGGGAATTTTTACCTAATAATACAGATTCTATTGCTCTACCTAAGCTGTCTGATATGCGATTGTAACCGGGAAAGATGGGACGCGATCGCCCATATTTTGCTTGGTCTAAAAAGACTTTCACTTGTGGTAGTTTCTGCACAAATTCTTGATATTTTGTACTTTGACGAGATTTTATGTTAATAGGTAAATAGCCAGTGGAGAGTGCTAATTCTGTTTGAAATTCTTCACTCATGGCATACTCAGCAAACTTGAAAGCGGCTTGTTGGCGTTCTGGTGTGGTTTTGAATAAAAACAGATTTTCACCACCAATCACAGTAGCAGGACGTTTGTTAGCAGGAATGGGAAAAACACCAAAATCTACACCAGTAGCTTGCAATTCTCCTAATGTCCAAGGGCCGTTTAGTTGCATCGCTACCTTACCTGTCACCAATGGTTCTGTTTCGTAACCTCGTTCTGGGCCAGATAACACAGCAGAACCATTTTCAATTAAGTTATACCAATATTGCAAAGCTGCGATCGCTCCTTGATTATCTTTGAGAATAACTCCGGCTGCATTTTGCGAATCCCCATTAATTAACTCGCCGCTGCTACTCCACATAAATGGTAACCAAGTAAATACAGTATATTCTCCTTTCCCCAAAGGCAGAAACATACCATATTGATCTATGCGTCCATCACCATTGGTATCTTTAGTTAATTGCTTCGCAACTTGTTCAAACTCTTGCCAAGTCTCAGGTAATTCAGTAATTCCGGCTGCTTTGAACAAACTCGGACGGTAAAGAATACCGATGTTATTTGTAGCAAATGGTACTGACCAAATCTTGCCTTTGTATTCCATTGATCCATACAAAGTGGGGTCAATTTCGGCTTTGACTGGAGAATTTTCCAGCATTTCATCTAAAGTAATTAAGGCATCCAGTTCTACCAATTGACCTGCAATAGTCGGGTTATACCACAATATATCTGGCGGTGCATCTCCTACCACCGCTGCTAAAATCTTGGGCATTTGCTGATCTTGTTGCCCAACATAAAGCGACTCTACCTGAATATTTGGATGGGTGCGATTAAATTTATCCACCAGTTTTTGCAATACGTCCCGATTTGGTGGTGGATTTACCCCTTGCCATAAAGTCAGATGAATGACTGCACTTTGATTCACTCTAGACTCGAAAGCATGACATCCGCCAAAAGTCAACATGCCCAGCAGCATTAACAGTAACCAACCGCTAAACTGCCTTTGTACTTTGTTTATTGCTCTTTTGGAATTATGGGGTGCGAAAAAAAGCCGCACAAAACTGCGATGAGTAAGATTAATCAATTTACGAAATTTGATTAGCACAATTCTCAATCTTGCAAAGAGCATGTTACCAAAAGCTATGTATATCTTAATCTGGGAATAGAGCGTTAATAATTTGAGGTTATGGCAGGACATAGTAAATGGGCAAATATTAAGCGCCAGAAAGCGGTAGTAGATGCAAAAAAAAGCAAAACCTTTACCCAGTTGTCACGGGCGATTATCGTTGCAGCTAGAAGCGGTATACCAGATCCAGCAGGCAATTTTCAACTGCGTACGGCAATTGATAAGGCCAAGGCTGCGGGTATCCCCAATGATAATATTGACCGGGCGATCGCTAAAGGTGCAGGCACTTTTAACGATAGTGCCAATTTTGAAGCGATTCGCTATGAAGGATACGGCCCTAGTGGTGTAGCTATTTTGATTGAAGCCTTCACAGATAACCGCAATCGTACTGCTGCTGACTTGCGTGTAGCTTTTAGTAAAAATGGTGGTAATCTTGGTGAAACAGGTTGCGTTAGCTGGATGTTTGCCCAAAAGGGTGTGTGTGTTGTCGAGGGAGTGATTGATGAAGAACAAATTTTAGAAGCATCTTTAGAAGGTGGCGCTGAATCTTATGAAATGGCTGAAGATGAGATAGCTGAAGTGTTTACTGACGTAGGAAATTTAGAAAACCTCAACCAAACCCTCAAAGATAAAGGCTTGCAAGTAACTGATGCAGAATTGCGCTGGATTCCTAGTAATAGTTTAGAAGTTACAGATCCAGAACAGGCGCGATCGCTGTTTAAATTAATTGATACTCTAGAAGGCTTAGATGATGTGCAAAATGTCACATCTAACTTTGAAATGGCAGAAAATCTAATGGCTTTGAGTATTGTTTAGCTGAGTGTTGATAGCATTCCCAAAGATATTTGCAACACATAAACCGGCTGTAGAGACGTTCCGGTGGAATGTCTCTACTCTGGAACTCCCTTTTCTGCGGCTTGTCGTACCACATCAATTTCTAATTCCAAAGCCTCAGCAATTTGTTCCAGACTCAACCCTAACTTTAACAAGCGAGGAACTGCTTTGAGCTTACCTTCAAGCCTACCTTCTTCTCGCCCTTCAAGCTTACCTTCTTCTTTAGCTTCTTGAAAAACCTTTGTATTTCTGATGGCATCCAAACCTAACATAGCTTCTACTTCCTCGCGGCTCAGTCTTGGAAATTTATATATCACTACAGTCTCTATAAATTCTATAATTTCTTTTTGACTAAGTGCATCCCAATTCCCAATTCCCACTTCTTCAGGGCTTGCTCAAAAACGAGCGATCGCGTAAAAATAATAGTTAAGATGCTGTAACTTGTCTTAACAATGTCCGTAACCCAACTTTATCAAACTCTTTCCCCTCAACAAACTCCCCAAGACTTACGGGGATATGAATATGATTTGGTAATTGTAGGCGGTGGAATTATTGGGTTAACCCTAGCCTCTGCTTTAAAAGATTCTGGCCTCAGTGTGCTGCTAATTGAAGCGAAAGTCACATCAGCGGCGGTGGCTAAAGGACAAGCTTATGCAATTCATAGGCTTTCGGCGCTGATTTACCAAGGTATTGGAGTTTGGGACAAAATCCTGCCACAAATTGCCAAATACCGCCAAGTTCGCCTTTCTGATGCCGATTATCCTGATGTGGTGGAATTTCATACAACTGACTTGGGCACACCAGAGTTGGGTTATGTGGCAGAACACCAAGCATTATTGCACCCTTTGCAGGAGTTTGTGCAAAGTTGTCCCCATGTAACTTACCTATGTCCGGCTGAAGTAGTCAATACCCAGTATCAGCAGGACATTGTAGCAATAGATATTAAAATAGCCGAGCAAATATATACAGTACGCAGTAAATTAGTAGTAGCCGCAGACGGATCGCGATCGCCGATTCGCCAAGCTGCTGGTATCAAAACCCACGGCTGGAAATATTGGCAATCATGCATTGTCGCTTTTGTAAAACCAGAAAAACCCCACGACGACACCGCCTACGAAAAATTCTGGACTAGCGGCCCGTTCGCAATTTTACCTTTACCTGGCAACCGTTGCCGCATTGTGTGGACAGCCCCCCACGAAGAAGCAAAAGCTTTATGTGCCTTAGATGATGAGCAATTTTTAGCAGAATTAACTCGTCGCTATGGCAACCACATGGGTAAATTAGAATTATTGGGCGATCGCTTTATTTTTCAAGTGCAACTCATGCAAAGCGATCGTTATGTGCTTCCGCGCTTAGCATTAATTGGTGATGCAGCACACAATTGTCATCCAGTTGGTGGACAAGGTTTAAATCTCGGTATTCGGGATGCAGCTGCTTTAGCCCAAGTCCTGCAAACAGCACATCAAGCAGGTGAAGATATTGGCAAAATTCAAATCCTCAAACGCTATGAACGCTGGCGCAAAAATGAAAACCTGACAATTTTAGGTTTCACCGATATGTTAGATAGGATGTTTTCTAACAACTTTTTACCATTGGTATTAGTTCGCCGCCTCGGTTTATGGTTTTTGCAGCGAGTACCTCTGCTAAAACTGTTTATGCTCAAATTAATGATCGGTTTGAAAGGGCGTACTCCCGAATTAGCGAAACGGTAGGTACTGGGTACTGGGTACTGGGTACTGGGGACTGGGGATTGGGTTTTCAATGGCTGGTTTAGCTGCTTACACCTCTATTCGATAATCATTATTACTATTACTCAGGATTCAAGAAAAAAAGTGGCCGGGGATTGTGAAACCGACCACAAAGTGGTCAATGCTGTAATTTGAAGAAAAATCAGCTAGCCAAAGAAACAACCACCAAAGTCAGCTTTAACTTTTGGTTTTTATATTTTCAATTGTGTAGCTTGTTAACTCAGTACTCCTGAGTCATTTTGTCATGGATTAGTCTAAACTCCAGTTTTCTGGAAGTCCCGTAATTGGATATTCGTCCTCGTGAACTGATGTTTGTTGTGGATTTGCAAACCATCCAAATTCCTTCTGAGCAAACTCTAATTGTTTCTGGTTTTCGGCTGTCCAGGTTTCTTGATGCAGATAAACTATATCGAAGGAAGACCCTTGACCAGGTTGATACTGCTCAGTCGCAATACCAATAACGGTTTTACAATTCTGTTGCAACCCTCGAACTACAAAGCATCTTCCCCCTAACTCAGTGACACGGTATTGTCGGTCTTCTCCGTGCGGCTTTGCCAAAAATACGTAAGCTATATTGGATATCGGTGATATTAGGGTTCTTGACTCAATTATGCGTTGGGCAGCCAAATTCATGAAATCTCTAAAGAATTTCCCTAATATTCGGCGTGTAAATCGGGGTTCTCTTGCCATTGCACGAAGCGCAAGTTCGGATTGATTTAAATTAGGGCCAAACTCTAAATTATTGTTCAGGACATCCTCACTTATATTTTCAAGGAGTCTATCCCATATATAACTGTCTCTATCAGCTTCCCTCTTGGCCTTGTATTCTGGTTTCTTAATTATCTCATCCCAAATATTGCTTCCTACAACAATGACATCGAATTCCTGTGGATAAGAACGTCCATTATATATGTAGTAACCTAACAGGTCTTCTTCATATCCGTCAAAAAGGGTTTGCTTGCCAGAATCATATAATTTTTCCTTATCAATCAGGTATTGTACAAAATCCGTTATTGTATCAAGTTCTCTTAATATTGTATTAAAGGAAACCCTATCGAATACATGAACAAATCCCTTGCCAAAATCACCAAATTGAATAGGAACCTTATCATCTCCACCCAAAGCGACAGCAACACGATGGATACGCTGTACATTTGATGATGGAAAGGTTAAGCCTTGGCTTCCATCACTTTGGATCACATGTGAAGTCGATTTAATCCATCTTTCAGCACCATAGATTTGATCTACTGAACCTTCAATAGCTTTCCTAAGCCATCGTTGGCAATCTACTTCAATATTGCCGCTATCGGTTAGCTTAATCTCTTTAACACTGATAATAATAATATCTGGCTCACAGACAATAAGGATGTCACATAGCTCTTTGGAATTCTTGCCTCTAGGATTTGCGTAACTCCAAAGAGAAAGGAAGGATTTATGGCAAACTTGGTAAACAAATTCCTCTGAATCATTAACAGGTTTGTTCATAATACAAAGATTAATAATAATTAAAGAAAGTCGAACTATTAAATTCTACAATTCAATAGCAATAGGATTATTTTTCGCCAGAATCAGCACTCCATTCGATAATTCCTTGACGAACCCAAAAATGGCATCTTAGTCGTTTGTCCGGCATA
Source organism: Nostoc sp. UHCC 0702 (assembly GCA_017164015.1). Taxonomy (GTDB): domain Bacteria; phylum Cyanobacteriota; class Cyanobacteriia; order Cyanobacteriales; family Nostocaceae; genus Amazonocrinis. The sequence continues at coordinate 7,469,758 of CP071065.1, read as the reverse complement.
CAAACGAGTTGAAGCGTTGGCTGCGCTGAGATTGAAGCATTTGATTTATTTGATGAAGAATTTTAAAAATAATTGGCTGATAAATATCAAGTTAGCACACAAGCTTTAAAATCTAGTCTTGCTTACCTTAACTAGATTCATCTGTTGTTATAGTTATGAAAATTAAGACATCCTAGAATCACTCCTTAAAAGTCTTAGTCTGTAAAGCTTTCTTGATTTGTACGGCTTCAAGACGTACCATAAAGAAGAGAGCAAAAAAAAGGTCGCCTCCTATGTCCGACAAGCACAAACCCGGCAAAACAGAAGACAAACGCAGCAAACCGGAACGCCTGGAAGCACGCCTTACCCGTGAACAGAAGGAATTGTTGCAGTGGGCGGCAGACCTGGAAGGCAGAACCGTCACCGATTTTGTAGTTAGTCACGCCCAGGAGGCGGCTGTAAAGACGATTGAGGAACACACCCTGATCAAACTCAGCCGGGAAGACAGCATCGCTTTCATTGATTCTCTGATCAATCCCCCTGCGCTACAGCCCGATGCACCACTGGCACGGGCAATCAGCCGTTACAAAGAAAGCATGGGGCTGGCGTGAGCGTCCCCGCTTTTGCGTATACCATCGAGTTGCTGAACCCTGAACACAATCGGGTGGATTTCCGGTGTGGAACCGAAGCCCTCGACCGTTATCTACGAGAACAAGCCAGTCAGGATTTGCGGCGTTATGTGGCAACGCCGTTTGTCCTGTATGATGTGGATGCGAACCGCATAGCAGGCTACTACACGCTGGCGGCCACGTCGATTCAGGTCGCAGACTTGCCAGAAGCACTACGCGCGAGGCTGCCGAGGTATCCTCTCGTCTCGGCCACACTGCTGGGGCGGCTTGCCGTCGATGAACGCTACCAGGGGCAAGGGCTGGGGGCGTTTCTGCTCGTCGATGCCCTGCGGCGCAGCCTGATGAGCGAGATTGCCGCGATGGCGGTAGTTGTGGATGCCAAAAATGAGCAGGCACGGGCTTTTTATGAACATCATGGATTTACCCTGTTTCCCGGCCAGTTTCAACGCCTGTACCTGCCGATGACGCTCATCGCCAGACAGTTCAGTTGAACCTTTGCAATCTTTACGAGATAAAACCCTTGGCTTTTTAACGCTTCCACATGATTTCGACGATTGATAGTCGGAAATCGAAGAGATATGGCAGAAACTCGTACAAGTTTTTGCGCGTCTTTAGACAGCAGAGTGTCAACCTTTGGATAGATGTAATGAAATTAAGTGTGCGTTACAAGCTCAGTAATGCCAATAGTAAAATTAGTAAATTGCTTTATTCTGCAAAAAATTAAAAATCTCAATGCAAAAACTGATTACACTTCCGGCCAGGAATGTTAAAGTTTCAAGAAATTCATCGGAACTTTTCAGCGGGTATTCATGCTGAAGAAACTACAAAAAAAGCAAATTCCTCTTATCGCTGGTGCAGCGCTGTTGGCCTTTTCAGCGGGGGCAATGGTGGCAGCACCGGAGATGGGAAAATCTCTGAGTCAATGGCTCAAACTAGGTAACAGTCAAGCAGAACAACCATCTGAGGCTGACAAAGCCAAATCAGCTGTGTTCTCACTCGCGTCTTTATCTCCAGTGGAAAGGGCTGAAAAACTAGCAAATCTCGCCCAAAATGCTGCTTCGCCAGACCGGGAACGGGCAAAATATCTGTTGGCGAGTGATTACATTGACAGAACACAAGCCAACAAAGCCCTAACTTTACTCGAAGGACTAGAGAAAGACTATCCTGTCCTAGCGCCTTATATTTTGCTGAAACAGGCGCAGGCACAGGATATCCTGGGTGAGAAAGGTAAAGCCTCGGATCTGCGGCAGAAAGTGCTGAAACTGTATGCTAAAGAACCAGCCGCAGTCAAAGCAATGTATCTCATCGCCCAACCGAAGCAACAGCAGCAAGCGATCGCAGAATTCCCTTCTAATCCTCTCACCTGGGAAATTATCCGCAAGTTGTTGCAAGAGAACCCCAATCAGCCACAATTACAGTTAATCTTGGCAAAATATGCCTATAACCAACCGGGCATAGTGGGCGTGTTAGATCAACTAGTCAAGCAGCCATCTCTCAAACCCCAAGATTGGGATATCATTGGCACAGCCTATTGGGAAAACAATCAATTTGCTAAAGCTGCGGATGCTTACGCTAAGGCAACTAAAACACCCCGCAACCTCTACCGTCTTGGCAGAGGATTGCAGGTAGCCGGCAAAGACCGCCAAAAAGCGATCGCTACCTATAATCAATTAGTACAGCAATTTCCACAAGCCGAAGAAACAGGGACAGCCTTGCTACGTCTGGCAGAAATGGCAAAAACGCCTAAAGATGCCATACCAAATCTTGACCTGGTGATTAATAAATTTCCCAACCAAGCAAGTCAAGCAGTCGCAGCAAAAGCCAAAATTCTCACTGGACTCAACGACCAAAAGTCAGCCAAAGCAGCTTGGGATTTACTCCTATCCAAGTATGGCAATTCTGATGAAGCGGCAGAGTATCGGTGGAAAATCGCCCTAGAAAAAGCCAAAGTCAAAGATTACGCAGCCGCTTGGGAATGGGCACAACCAATTACCACCAACAACCCTAACAGCATTTTGGCTCCCAGAGCAGGCTTTTGGGCAGGCAAATGGGCAAATACTTTAGGGAAGCAACAAGAAGCTCAAGCAGCTTTTGAGTATGTCCTCAGCCAGTTTCCCTACTCTTATTATGCATGGCGATCGGCGATTATTCTCGGTCTGAATGTCGGCAACTTTAACAACTTGCGACAAATGGAACCAGAGGTGGTTGCACAAAAACGTCCTGTACCTACTGCTGGTTCAGAAAGTTTCAAAGAATTGTATTTATTAGGTCAAGACCGCGATGCTTGGTTGCAATGGGAGACAGAATTTATCAATAAAGAGCAACCCACCGTTGCAGAACAATTCACTGAAGGATTGATGCAGCTAGCCAGGGGAGAAAATCAATCAGGAATTGATATTATTTCTAAGTTGGAAGACCGGGAAATTCCTGAAGAAAAAAGCCAATATCAAACTTTGAGCAAACAGATCACTTATTGGCAAGCCCGCTATCCATTTCCTTATCTTCAGCTAATTGAAAAGTGGTCTAAAGAACGTCAAATTAATCCTTTGTTAGTTACTGCTTTGATCCGTCAAGAATCGCGGTTTCAACCTAAAATTAAATCTGTTGCTGGTGCGACTGGTTTAATGCAGGTAATGCCAGATACAGCTAAATGGATAGCCCCGCAAATTAAGGTAGATAGCAAAACAATTAATCTGGAAAATCCCAACGACAATATTATGTTGGGTACCTGGTATCTGGATCATACCCATCAACAGTATGCTGGTAATTCATTGCTAGCGATCGCTAGTTATAATGCAGGCCCAGGTAATGTTTCTAAATGGCTACAAACCCAGCCTACACAAGATCCAGATGAGTTTGTTGAACAAATTCCCTTTGACGAAACCAGAAATTACGTCCGCCAAGTCTTTGGTAACTATTGGAATTATCTCAGGCTTTACAACCCGGAGATTTCTAGCATAGTAGCAAAGTACTCGGCAACACATCCAAAACTACCAACACAGTGATTTTCCTGAACAGATGGAAGCAGAGGAAAGACTTGTAGAAAATTCTCCTCTGCTTTCTTGTTCTGCTGCTTGTTTTTTCTTAATACTTAATAAGCTATAGCAATCCTATTTGAGTTGTGAAAATTATCATTATGGTTGTCCTTGGTCATTTGTCCTTGGTCATTTGTGATTACAAAGGACAAATGATATCATGTCCGCTTGATTGCTTATAACACTCGAAGAACCCCACCCCACCAAAGCTATGCTTTGCATCCCCTCCCCGTTGACGGGGAGGGGTTGGGGGTGGGGTTTAACGACTGTGGGAAACATAACTAATTACCCGGACATGATATGACTAATGACTAATGACAGCCAAAAGTCAAATATTTCACAAATCATTTAGGACTGGTATATAGCAATCTGATTTAATTTTTGAAAAAATCTATAAATAGGGAGATTGTATTTTCCTTCTAAAGTAAGAAACAAATTTTGGAGAATTGGTATTATTTCAGATCTTGCACTTCTCCCTGAGTACGCCTTGAACTTAAGTTCAAGGCTTATAGCTAAAGTCCGTTAAAACGGACTGGAATTTATTTTTAGTACGCTAAAGCTTACTTCAGTTTTTAGCCAAGAAATAAATTTCTTGGCTGGAGATTGGACAAGTGCAAGATATGAATTAGGACAGTGTTGATTGCTCAAAGCTTTTTAAGGTTTACTTGATAAATCATCTCTTAGTGACGAGTGTAGGCACGCTCAAAGTTGATTTTGACTTTATCGGCGACAAATACTACTAGAACAGCTGCAATAGAAGCTGACACCTCTGTTATTCTGATGCCAAAATTATCTGTAATAATTGCCAAAGCTGCAAATGCGATCGCTACTCCCAGACTAGTTTTTTTCAGCTTTTTTGTTACCTCATAAGCTTGATTACAGGAACTACAAATTAGTGTATGTTGTGAGAGTCGGTCAAGTGGATTCATGTTTTGATGCACACACTCACTATCCGCATTTTTAGAGGTTAAATAACCTTGGTAATACGGCAAAGATGACCCAAATTTATCTAGCCACTTGCGGTACTCAATTACCAGCACATCAGATGTCTTCAAGGGGAAATATAACTCTTTGAGACTTGCTCCCAACTGCTCAATTTGTGCTTGTTGTCCAGCAATCAAAGCCAAATCTTCTTCTAATAATTGATTACGATTCCAGTGTTCTAACCAGCGAGGCCGCAGATAATTTGTCCAAGTCAAAAAGTTGCGAAAATTTATCCCAAAGACGCGACATCGACCTTTACCTAGAGGTATGGAATAAAAAGCTAACCCCCCAGACCAACCTCTTTGTGGAATGTTAAATCTGTAAATGATCAAATTGGGGGCGATGAAATCAAGCCTCGTCCAGTTGGTATCCGATTTTCGCATTCCCTGCACCCTGCCGCGAATCCCGTCAACTGAATTTTCCAGTACTTCCATTTCTAGAGGTTGGGCGTTTTCGCGTTTACCGCCATTGCGGGTGCCATCATGACTAATGTTAGCGTGTGCTGGATCGATGACATTCTCTATAAAATAGCTTTGATCGAAAGGTAGGTCACGCATGGTGTTAACAGTGACAAACTTTGGCTGATCCAACTCCGGTATGATGGGAATTTTCTCCTCAACAGCAGCCTCAACTTCTCCAGCCCACATCCAAATTAAACCTTGGCGTTCCACAACCTTAAATGATTGTACACAAGCGTTTGCCGGAATTTTGACATCTACAGGTAACTGGGGAATATGCAGACATTGACCATCACTGCCAAACTGCCAGCCATGATACAAGCATTCGATTTTGCCGTCTATTAACTGTCCATCTGAAAGTTTAGCAGCACGGTGAGGACAGCGATCGCTTAAACAAATTAGCTGTCCTTGCTGATTTCTAAACAATACTAAAGGTTCGTCGTACAATGAAAAACTATAAGGACGCTTTGCAGGTAGGTCTTGCAAAAAGCAGACAGGATACCAACATTGCCGCCAATTAAATTGTTGTGTTTCTTCAGGTATTGCCCAAGTAGAAGTTATTGGCGCAGTATCTGGTGTTTTGGTTTCTAGTGTTATATTGTTATCCAACTTTTTCTCACTTTGTATTATACGATTGCAAAATATACAAGCCAATAGGCTACTTTTGTTAGTATAATACGTCAGATATTTCCCTTTTTGACTCTGCCGCTGTTTGCCTTCATGACTAATTAGTATAAAGCCCTAGAACACCAATTCAGTAATCCTGGAAGAACCTCTCCCCCTACCCCTCTCCTACGAGGAGAGGGGAGTTGAGCTACCCCTTCCCTTGCAGGGAAGGGGGCTGGGGGGTTAGGTTTTTGATTACTGAATCGATGCTCTAGTGGTTCATCGCATTAATTTTAGATCGTCAGACCCCCGACTTCTGGAAGAAGTCGGGGATCTTGCAGAGACAGACCACTAGTTTTCATCTTTGATAGCGCTTTCATGCCATTTACTTAATATTATGTCAGATAAAGCACTCAAACTTATAAATATTAATACGCCTAACCCAGTTGTCAAAAATAAAGCAGCAAACATGCGAGGAATTTGTAAATTGTAGCTGGATATTAAAATGCGATAAGCGATGCCTGAGTTTGCCCCACCGGTACCAGCAACAAATTCGGCGACGACTGCGCCAATTAATGCTAACCCACCGCTGATTTTTAAACCACCTAAGAAATAAGGCATGGCACTGGGTAAGCGCAGATATAGTAATGTTTGCCAACGAGAGGCTTTATACAATTGGAATAAATTTAGCAAGTTGCGGTCAACGCTTTTGAGTCCTAATGTGGTATTGGAGACGATGGGGAAAAAGGCGACAATCCAGGCACAAACTACTAAAGCGGCAAAGGTATTATTTTTTAACCAGAGGATGATTAGGGGTGCGATCGCTACTATGGGAGTTGTTTGTAAAATTACCGCATAGGGATATAAACTTCTTTCAATCCATTTGCTTTGAGTAAACAAGATTGCAATTAACAAACCAGAAATGACAGCAGCAATAAAGGCAATGACTGTGATTTGCAGTGTAACTAATAGTGATGTAAAAAGGTCATTCCAATCAGCAATTAAAGTTTGAAATACTAATATTGGGCCAGGAAGAATATAAGGAGGTAAATGCGTGATTCGCACCAATATATCCCACAGCCACAATACTAATATCCCAATAACTACAGGAGCAGAAACATCAGCATGAATGAGTTTTTTGGGGATTTTTTGCAATTTATAGCGACGAAAAAATAGCATTTTGATAAATTTGCGATTCACAATGCAGTGACCATAGCTTGGGCTAGATGATCAGAAACTTCGCGGCAATATTTGTTATACAACGATGATGTGCGGAAGTCTTCGCCACGGGGATAAGGAGCGGCAATTTCTACATCTGCTACTATACGTCCAGGACTTGTTCCCATCACCAGCACTCTGTTTGATAAGTACACAGCTTCATAAATATTGTGGGTCACAAAAATTACTGTCCAGCGATGTTGACGCCACAAATCAAGTAATTCACTGTTGAGTTTGCTGCGAGTAATTTCATCTAATGCCCCAAATGGTTCATCCATCAGTAATACATTAGGTTGAGTGACTAATGCCCTAGCAATTGATACCCGCATTTTCATGCCACCCGATAACTCGCGCGGATAGTTATGTTCAAAACCTGCTAATCTGACTAGTGCTAGTGTCTGCTGCACTAATTTCTGGCTATCTTTTTGGGAAATTCCTGCCAATTTTAGTGGTAGGCGTACATTCTCTCCGATATTCGCCCAAGGCATAAGTGCAGCATCTTGGAAAACAAAAGCTAGTTTTCGCCCCTGCTGAGTTACACCCCAATCAATATTACCAGAACTGATCTGTCCTAGCCCCGCAATTAGCCGCAGTACTGTACTTTTACCACAACCTGAAGCACCAACTAAACTAACAAATTCAGACTCTCGAATTACTAAATTCAGGTCTTGCAAGGCAAGTGTGCCGTTAGCATAGACCTTGCTAATTTGACTGAGTGTAATTGCAGCACGGTTACTCATTAGGGAACTCTAAAAAATAAATTATCCTGGTTGAAGTTGATGACTGATGATTGTGAACAGTAGGATATTTTTTAGAATGGAAGTTTCTTACTAGTTAGTTGTCAGTTGTCAGTTGTCAGTTGTTAGTTGACAGTTGTCAGTTGTCAGTTGTCAGTTGTCAGTTGTCAGTTGTTAGTTGACAGTTGTCAGTTGTCAGTTGTCAGTTGTCAGTTGTCAGTTGTCAGTTGTCTTTCCATGTCCCTCATCCCCCCATCTCCCTCATCTCCCTCATCCCCCTCATCTCCCTCATCTCCCTCATCTCCCTCATCTCCCTCATCTCCCTCATCTCCCTCATCTCCCTCATCCCCCTCATCTCCGGTTGGTGAGCGAAGTCGAACCACATCCCCCCATCTCCCCCATCTCCCTCATCTCCCTTTTTCAAGTTAGGATTTGTAATAATCTACTCCTTTATTCACAAATTGCAAGGTGAAGGCATCTTTGTAGTTAATATTGCTTTCAACAACACCTGCTTTCACTAAATTGTCAAAGAAAGATTTCCAGCGTTCTTCTGTCATTGCACCTATGCCTAGTTGTTGAGCTTCACCTCCAGTAATTACGGCATTTTCTTTGAGCTTTGAGAAGCTAAAGTTTAACTGTTCATCGGTCATATCTGGATTATCTTTTTTGATCAAGTTATTACCTGGAACTGGTTCTTCAAGGTAGCTATACCAGCCTTTAATTGAGGCATCAACAAATCTTTGTACTAAATCTGGGTTGCGTTCTACAAGTTTTTTTGTTGTTTCAATGGTGAAACCATAAGCATTGTAACCATAATCTGCTAAGAGAAAAGATACTGGCTCAAATCCTCCTTTCTTTTTTATCTCGAAAGGTTCGGCTGTTAAAAGACCTTGTTGAATAATATTTTTATCTTTAAGAAATGGTTGAACGTCAAAGTTGTAGGGACGCTTTTGGTCATCTGTAAAACCGTACTTTGCTTTCAAAAATGGCCAGTAGGTAGCTTCACCACCAGAACCAACCAGAATTGGCTTGCCTTTGAGTTTTTCTAGGGAGTCGTTCCCCGTACCTGGATGAGCAATTAAAACTTGCGGGTCTTTTTGGAAAGTAGCAGCGACTGTAATCATGGGAACGCCATCTTTCAAGGCTCCAAGAGCATCGCCACTATGCCCCATAATTAAATCAACAGATCCCCCCATTAATAATAAGGTGTAATTACCTCTAGGGCCGCCGGGTTTGATGGTGACATCTAAACCGTGGTCTTTATAAATACCCGTAGCTACAGCCTGGTAAAAACCACCATATTCGGCTTCCGCCACCCAATGGATGCTAAAAATAACTTTCTCTAGTTTGCCGTTGGTTCTGGAATCAGATGCGGGAGTTACTGTTGATGTTTTGTTCTCATTTGTACAAGCTGCTAAGATTCCACTACTTAGTGCAAGTGAACTATATTGTAGGAATTTACGGCGATTTATGCCACAGATTCGCTTCTTAGAGTCATATAGCTGACTTAATCTGATGCCTCTCATTTTTAATAAATAAGTATTTAAATATACTCAATATTATTATTGAGTTTATAGTATAAGATTATCATAACCGCCGAGGTTTTATTTTCATAATTTAGCTGAGGCGGATTGATAAATTACTGAGGTAGAAGGCAGGAGGGAAAAGCCCCAACAGAGCGCGAGTTTCTTTAGTTGGCATTTTACATTTAACATCTCGGCTTCGCTCGATGTTAAAGCTGAGCGAAGCCGAAGCTTTAATTATGTTTGCCTACTTCAAAATATAATTACCTAAATATAAAAAAATTATATAAAAAACAATGAGCTTCTGTATTAATCCTCACTGCCCAAACCCCCAAAATCATAACTCTACATTGTTTTGTCAGAGTTGTGGATCTGAATTGCTGCTTGAAGGGCGTTATCGGGTCGTTGGCGTGCTAGGAGGTGGCGGCTTTGGCAAGACTTATGAGGCAATTGAACGCAGTGGTACAACAAAAGTTCTCAAAGTTCTGTTACACAATAACTCCAAGGCGGTATCGCTGTTTCAACAAGAAGCTCAAGTCTTAACTCAGCTGGATAATCCAGGAATTCCCAAGGGTACAGGATACTTTACCTTTTTCCCTAAAAATAATCAGGAGCCTCTGCACTGCTTGGTAATGGAGAAAATTGAAGGGCTAAATCTTGAGCAATATTTGCAACAGCGCAGTCATCGCCCCATAGCTCAAGAGTTAGCACTTGAATGGCTCATTGAATTATTTACCATTCTGCATCAAGTGCATCAGCAGAACTTTTTCCATCGGGATATTAAGCCGTCCAATATTATGCTAAAAGCAGATGGTCAACTAGTATTAATTGACTTTGGGGCAGTCAGGGAAGTCACGCAGACTTATATGCTTAAACAAGCTGCTGGGCAGGTGACAGGTATAAATTCGCCAGGCTTTACACCACCAGAACAACTGAATGGTCAAGCGGTTTTAACATCAGATTTTTTTGCTATCGGTCGCACTTTTGTTTACTTATTGACGGGTAAGAACCCGAACGACCCGGATATTTATGATTTTAATACTGATGAGGTGCGATGGCGCAATTATGCTGCTGGAATTTCGCCGTTGTTAGCAGATTTAATTGATGATTTGATCAAGCGATCGCCTAGTCAACGCCCCCAAAGTACCAATGTAATTTTGCAAAGGTTAGCAGAGATTAAACGCGCCCTGAAAACGCAAGTTAAATCAAAGCCTCCCAGAAATTCATCACAATACAGACGAGGTTCTTATAGCCGTAGTCCTTTTGGTTGGAATTTTGGCGCTAGATCTACTTTGGTAATGGTAGTTGCTGGGGCGATCGCTGCTAGTGCAGTGATTTTATTGCTAATTCCTTCTTTATTGAATTTTAACTGGATTTCTTTAGTCAAGCCTGACCCAGCAGAAGAATGGGCAAAAAATCTGTCTAGTGTGAATACGCTAACTGGACACTCCGAGGCGGTTTCATCTGTAGCGATCGCGCCTGACGGACAAACCATCGCCAGCGCCAGCCATGACAGAACAATCAAGCTATGGAATCTCCAAACTGGCAAGTTAATCCGCACGATTTACGGGCATTCGCTGCCAGTTTTATCAGTTGCCATCAGCCCCGATGGTCAAACCCTCACCAGCGGTAGTCTGGATGAAACAATTAAGCAGTGGAATCTGAGTAATGGGCAACAGATACGCAGCATCAAAGCCGACGGCTATGTAGCTTGGAATAATGCCATAGCTATCACTTCCGATAATCAAATTATTGCCACTGGTAGCGCAGATAAAACCGTTCGCTTGTGGAATTATACCACAGGTCAACGACTACGCACCCTTTACGGGCATTCCCTGCCAGTTTTATCGGTGGCTATCAGTTCCAACGGGCAGACCCTTGCTAGCGGCAGTACAGATAAAACCATCCGAGTTTGGGACATGCGTACTGGTCAACAACTTTATACCCTACCCCAGCATACAAGTTGGGTGACTTGCCTAGCCATCAGTCCCGATAATCGTATTCTTGCCAGTGGCAGTCTTGACAAAACGATTAAGTTGTGGGATATAAACACAGGTAAATTACTTCGCACCCTAGAAGGGCATTCGTATTCAGTTTTAGCGATCGCGATCAGTCCCGATGCTAAAATTCTCGCCAGTGGAGGGTTGGATGGAGAAATTCGGCTGTGGAATTTAGAAACGGGAAAACTAATACATAAGATTTCTGCCCATACCAAGCAAATTGTTTCCCTAGCTATCAGCCAAGATAGACAGACCCTTGTTAGTGGTAGTGCAGATGATACCATCAAGGTTTGGCGATCGCCTTAATGGGTTAACAGTTTGCGGTAGATTTTTCAATTTCTTGAGGCAACTTGAAAAAGCGATCGCATTTTCAAAGTAAACTTAGAGCAATAACGAATAGAATTCGTGGCTACACAGGCCAAGTCCGCCTACGCGGACTAATGAGGAATCAAGGTTTTTCAACCCACGCAGGTGGGTTTTGCCTCAATACGGTTCAGTTAAGGTTTTGATCCCCCCTAGCCCCCCTTCAAAAGGGGGGAATTATACTCTTAAAGTCCCCCTTTTGAAGGGGGATTTAGGGGGATCTTCAATGTTTAAATTTCACTAACTGAACCGTATTGGGTTTTGCCTGAATAAGAAGCGGTTTCTAACCGCCCTTTTTCATTAAATTTACTTACACCCGTTGCCTCACCTGTCGGGAGGTTCAAACTTCTACGCGATATGGCTCCTTTGTTCGGTGTGATAGGTTTGAATTGCACCTCTAGATCGAAATCGTCTGTTGTGGCTAAGGATCGTTTTCATCAAGTTGTTAAGACGGCTCTTGCCAAGGATGGGTGGAATGTGACTCACGATCCACTTCAGATTAAAGTAGGTGGTGTAGATATGGAAATTGACTTGGGGGCAGAATGATTACTGGCTGCGGAGCGAGGAGATGAGAAAATTGCAGTGGAAGTTAAAAGTTTTTTGGCTACTGCATCGGCAATTTCCGAGTTTCATACAGCATTGGGGCAGTTTATTAACTATCGGGCTGCATTGCGTCGTGAAGAACCCGATCGCATTCTCTATCTAGCTGTGCCCGATTTAATCTATAACAGTTTCTTTCAACTTGATTTCCCCGCCTCAATGCTGCAAGAAAATTCCGTAAAAATAATTGTTTACGATATTGAATTGGAGCAAATTTCACTATGGAAGGAGTGACGGATAAATTAACGAGCTATCAGCAAATTGTGCAGCAATTGTTAATGGGTTATGCAGAAGTTAAGCCAGCTTATGGTGAGATTGAGGTTGAGACTATTTTTGATACGCAGCGCAATCACTATCAAATTGTGCATCTAGGTTGGCAGCATAAACGCTGGGTACATCATTGTGTAATACATCTTGATATTCGCAATGAGAAAATCTGGATTTTTTACAATTCAACGGAGCATGATATTGCAGCAGATTTAGTCGATTTGGGCGTACCAAAACAAGATATTGTGCTAGGTTTTCATCCTCCTTTCATGCGGGAAATGAGTGACTATGCAGTGGGCTAAAAGCACAAAGGTTACAGAGGCGATCGCTCTCTGGGATAAGTAGGGTGTTTGTCCTAGAAAAGAAAAACAGATTGGGAAAACCTTTATGCCTTATAGTAAATTTACTCTGAGTAAAGCTGTAGATGATTTTCAACTGACGATTGTTGAAGGCGATCGCTTTTTGCCAGAGATTTCCCCAGTCAATCCGACTTCTTTGCTCAAAGATACATTGAAAGAAACCCTGCCTTGGGCGATCGCAGTCAGTAGTGAAAAAGCCCGCTCTGAAGGTATTATCAATCCCGTTTTGTTAGAAGTCAAACGTCAGCTTCATGGACAAATAAGCGTCTTTTCCGGTGAAGAGTTCAACGTGGAACCAGAGGTTGATTTGACTGGTTATGTCGATTTTCTGATTAGTCGCTCTCCAGAACAATTGTATATTAAAGCCCCGGCGGTAGTTTTAGTGGAAGCGAAGAAAGAAGACCTCAAACCAGCACTGGGACAATGTTTAGCCGAAATGGTGGCAGCACAACGCTTTAATCAAAACAAGCAGCAGCCGATTTCCACGATTTTCGGAACGGTGACAAGCGGTACGGTTTGGCGGTTTCTCCAACTAGAAGCGCAAACTGTGACGATTGACTTGAATGATTATCCACTACCACCAGTTGAGCAAATTTTGGGCTTTCTGGTTTGGATGGTGCAGAATGGCTGATGCGGGTTCATACCTCAGTAGCGATCGCACTTTATCAACTCAATACTCTTACCACAAAACAGACTTTGATAGAATTGGGATCAGTAGATGGATGGCTGAAAAGCTTACCAAGACACCCCTTATCAATCCAAAATCTCAAATCCAAAACGGTATAACCTATGGAAGCTATTGAATTTAAGACCATTATTCATAATGCTACAGTTGTCATTCCCCCAGAATATTCATCTCAGTGGGAAGGTAAAGCTATCCGTGTGATTGTTTTAAATGACTCAGAACTTTTGTCAGAACCTGTGCAAAAGCCAAAACAAGTGACTTTCAACGCAATTTGTTTAAATACTCAAGGATTTGACTTTAATCGAGAAGAGGCTAATGTCCGATAGAGTTTTTCTTGATACTAATATCCTTATCTATGGGTATTCTCAGGATGAACCCGATAAACAACAGCGTGCCATTGAGTGTGTTCAATCAGGTGAAGCTTGGATTAGCACCCAAGTTCTCAATGAAACAATTAATGTTTTAAAACGGAAATTTCTTTTAGAATACTCTCAAATTAGGGCTGTTGTTAAAGAATATACCAAACAGTTTGAAATTGCGAACGTTTCCGTTACCACCATTGAAACGGCTTTAAATTTAGCGGAACGTTATCAGTATAGTTACTTTGATAGCTTAATTGTAGCGAGTGCCTTAGAAGTGGGTTGTCAGATTCTCTACAGTGAAGATTTACAAGATGGTCAGCAGATAGATGATCAATTAAGGATTATTAATCCTTTTCATTCTTAATATTTGGACATAACTCAATTTCAGCCGCATTCAGTTATGCACTGCGATCGCTCTTCTCTCCACACAAAAGCGATCGCTCTCTGGGACAGGTAGGGCGATCGCAATCCGGTTAAAAAGGGTTTGATTCAAGATGAGGGGCGATCGCACAATTGGGGAAACAGCTACAATCAAGCTACTCTGCCTGCTAGAGACGAGGAAAGCGATTTCTCTTTTCACATCTTCGTTCTGTCTATTTCGCTAGGATGTCTCATTTACGACACTGAGCGCGTTATCTGTATTCCCCCTGCTCCAACGTAAAGTACCATATCTATGAGTACTATAATCCCTACGAAATATTGATTACCTTTAACAGCAGGTATAAGAGTTAGCGCTGTAACAATTGGGGCAGCCCCTAAGCAGATATACTGTGCTAATCTCAAGTCTTTGGTTTTTGTGTTCGTATCGAGCGTGTGTGAATATATGATTAAGCCGATTGTCGCCCCTCCTACCACGGCTCCAATTATGGGGGTATAATCTGTGATCTTTCTACTTTGTGGGGGCTGATTTTGTTCGATTTGAGCATTGGCTGGCTCCGCGGGGTTATCGCTTAAAGGAACTATCTCTTGACTCTCAGGCACGACCTGTTTAGGTGCGTAAAGCCTATTTATGTCTTCCGTCGTTTGGTTAATAGCTATCATATCGATGAAGTTAGGAATCATCTGGACAAGGGTAAGACTCGCATCCCAGTTATCAAACACTGAGTCTCTTCTCTTTGTTGAAAATAGAGTCGCTGCTAACCCGAATGTGTTTGCCAATAAACCCAATACTGCGTGCGCTGTCACTAACCTCTTGCCAGGTTCCTTTTTTTGACTTTCCTGGACAGCCAAAAGCAGCCCATCGCTCACTCCATATAAAATCGTTGTGATACCCGATGCTATGCCGAAGACCATCACAGCTGTTGGGTGTTTCTCGTCATTTGCGGCTGCGTCGTCAAGATTTTTTATGTTGTTTATGAGGTTTGAAATATCATCCTTAGTTGTTGTTACCCGTTGTTGAATGCTGTTAAACTCATTAATTATCTTATCAAGTTCATCAATTGTCTTGTTCTCGTTAAGTTCTGTTTTAATAAAGGACTCTTTAATGCTGTCATAGTCTTTCTTTATTTGCTTTCCTTTATCTCGGTAAGCTTTATTAGTGGTTTTATTTTCTAACTCCTCGTTTAGTCTATCCCAATCATTTTTAAGCTCATTTAATTTTCCCGCAGTATCCGTTTTTTTATTGTTCGCTTCTTGCAACTTCTGTTTTTGCGGCTCATTATCTGTGGACATATTTTCTCCTATTACCGAGAATGAAATATTGAGATGGACAAGATGTAATTAAACGTTTGAGATATCACAATTGCAACAATGATGTGCTGGGGGAATGTCCCATACTTTCTTGCAAGGCATCATAAGTCTTAGCCGCTAAGATTTGCTCGTCGGCTCCCTCACTCCAAGGCGACTTGTCAAAGGTAGCCTTATAGATAGCTGTTGTTGGGATTGCAACGAGTAGGCATAAAACGTCTAGGAGAGTCAATTGGCTACCCGGAGCAATAACTTCCTCATAGAGCCACGTCAATAAAGGTACATCCCATCGCTTGTTTAAAATGGCTTTTAGCCCTTCTAAGACTATCTTTACCGCCTCAAAGAGTGACAGAACGGCTGTTTCTACCAACTCAATAACTGCGTATTCAATTACGTGCAGCACTTTTTCAGCAAAGTCACCAATCGAGAGTTGTCCGATGCTATCAACGTTACTGAACTCAGCTTCAATTTGCTTCAATACGTTTTCAAGAATAGACATTTTCTCATCTGGAAATGTTGGTATTTTGCCGTCCAGCAATTGAGAGAAGGGAGATGTATCAGAGCTTTTCGCTTCCATAACGCCTCCATGCTGTAGCTGATAGGACGACCAATTTAGATCCGGCGACGACATCAGAGGAGATTTATGCTCTTGCTGGAGTCCCCCAAGCGATTTATTTTTTAACTCGTCAGGCAACTTTGCCTGTTTGACAATACCAAGCTTTTCTCTTAGCACTTCAAAAAGCTGTTTTATATACGCTTCTGCGCCATCAATACTATCAATCAACTTATCAAGGTTAAGGTTAACAGTATGAACCAAAACTTTATGCGTTCGCAAAATATCCTTCCATCCAAAGATGAACCCTAACCATTTCAAAAACTTACCGAGGTCAATGCCTAGCACTTCCTTTAGAAACCAATCGATCTTTTCCCAAACCTGTTCCAAAAACTCGACGAAATAGTGTAATATTTTTTCGCCAATATGGATCACGATACGCACGCCCTGTTCAACTTTTTCTACTACCATGCGTTGCACTCGTCCCCAATCGCCCTCTTTTACAGCTTCCACAACATTGCCAAAGAAGTGGTAAACATCAGTAGCAACAGACAAAATATCATTAGCAACGTCGCTGGCGAATTTTACAACAGGAGAAACACCAGTAAAATCTACTTCCCACCGATAGTCATCTGGTAGCTGGTTTACGTTAATGCGATTGTTAAATCCTCCAGATGATTGACTAGATGAGGCATCATCTAATTCGAGAAGTTTCGACAAAGCCCCATGTGCAGCTCGCACGTTATTTTCGGTTCGGTACTTCTCAGATAACAGCGATTGCTCGCTTCCATCAGAACCTTGCACCTTAGCGTTGACAAATTCTGAGGGATTGTCTCCCATTTTCTTTACTGCTTCCCGTAGTTTTGCTTTAACTTCCGCTATGGGATTAACTTCTACAGGAGACTCCAAAAAGTCGGCTTCTACGCGAAAGACGGGTGAAGATAGAGTATCAATGCGGTTTATAATCGTCAAACATCCTTGGATGTCTACTTCACATTCTGCTGGTGAGTGCGAGTCAATGTAGTAAGTATTGCCATTAATAACCACTGTCGCCAGCTCGGATGCAAAAACCCGTAACGGCTTCTTAATAGTTTCCAAGTCCGTTCCACTCAGTCGAATTTGAGTTACAAACGAATTAAATTCAACGCTTTTATCCAAATTTTTGGTATTAATGCGACTTTGATCCCATAGCGTTGTGTTTGGGTCTTGGGTCAAGCGATACAGCTGTTTGTTTGCATCTATATAAAACAGTTCGATCGCATTTGTTTTCGGATTCTTCCAAGTCGTTACTTTAGCCACCTGCTTTTTGAGCGCGATTGGAGAACTCCAATGACCGTCTTTGGTTTGGTAAACGTAGGAAAGATTGCCTTCTGCCGTATGAATCCAAATATCCAGCATATCTGGGATATTCTTGTCGTAAGCTAGTGTTTTAACTGGTTGGTGAAATTCACCAATTAAAACAGCTCCCACTGACTCTGGCGTAGGAGCGTTAGGATCTCCCGTTTCTGCCTTCACATCGTAGAAATAGAGCTTTTTACCACCAACGAACAAGAGAGTATTGCCCTGACCATCCGGCGTTATGGCAATTGCCGCAGCTTCTTTCTCCACAGCGATAGGATGATTTTTTCTTCCTCCCGGAGCCGTACTCGTAATCAGCCTTGAAGTTCCTTCGAGAGTTCTACACAGCACATACACCGTTGCTTCGGAAAAAGGGCGCTCCCCAGGACGCTTAACTTTCTCGTCACTGACAATATGACCAATCTCCAGTCCCAGAACTTCCTTAGTGTTTTCCGGTAGCCGCACGGTTGCAGGCTCCCACGATTTAGCAGAGGCGTTTACATAGTATGTCGTTACATTTTCGTCTTTTACAGCCGCATAGGCGATCCATACTTGGTTGTTGTAGCTGCTAGTTCCAACAGCAAATCGCTGCACGGTTCCTATCGCGCCAGGATACCCCTCCGATTTCCAACGGCTTTGTGTGTCTGGTGCAAAATCGCTAGTGTGATATATCAACGTATCATTCGGTCGATCAGATTTAGAGCAGGCGATGGCCACAACTGGCTTGCGCTCTTTATCTTGAGCTACAGCAAAATGATGTACTTCAACACCTAAACCATCTGTAAGATTTAGTTGCGACCAACCATTAGTCGAACCATTCTCTTGCTCAAATAAATAAAGTTGGGCGTCATCTCCAATTGAAAAGAACATGACCTTTTCATCAACATTTGTTCCCGTACCAATTTGCCTCTGGGGGGAGAGCGGGCTACAACGCTCGTAGTTTTGCATTAGTGTCGATGTAACGAATGGCACTAAGAAAAGCGGAAAGGCTTACCAATTAAGCGGTCTGCAATTGTTTACGTAATTGTTGGCGTGGCTGGGTCAATCTGGGGTAAGCTTTAGGGCGACGTTTGGTAGCTCGTGGTTCATTTCTGGCGGGGCGATCGGGAATAACCTTGTGAACAATAATTTTAAGCAAAGTGCGGTAAAGTCTAAGCCGTTTTTTAGAGTTAGCTGCTTCTAATTTAGGAAGAAAGTTAATAAAATGATGACGAGTACCTTGCAGCGATATACGATTTGGAGGAGTATTGTAAGTAGTCCCAGCTGACCACATTAAACTCCTCAGTAAATTGTAAGCAAGTAAATAAGCATAAATTTCTTTGCGTACCATTGAAGGAGTTTTACATCGTAAAATATCCATACCCAAAGTAGTTTTCACATGTTTTAGATCGAGTTCAATCTGCCAACGTTGATAGTAAAGCCGAACTATTTTTAAGCGAGGGTAGATTTCTTGATCTAATAAAGTCGTAATTAAGCTAATTCTACTAGTACGAAAACCAGGAATATCAATATAGTAGTGAATTTCGCGTAAAGTTATAGAAGGAGGTAGAGCATCAAATTCATCTTTACTTAATCCATTTGGGCATTTTTTAGGTTTATCCCAAGTAACCAATTTATCGCAATCACCAATAATTTTACCTTTTTGCATGGTTGTTGTGCGTGCTTGGTGTTTACGAAATACAGCATCACAATCAATTTTTTTAATAGCAACCATGTCGGCATAGGCACAAAATGCTCTATCACCTAAAAGTACATCATTTGGTTTAAGAAAACGGTACAATTTCCTTGCTAACTTAATATCATGGGTGTTCAAAACGTCTATGCACAAAGCGACTGCGGCTCCTGTAAACAAACTGAATATTACACCGATTTTCGCAATTGGAAAGCCACAACCTTCTTTTTGGGTACTAGGCTGAGGGTATTTTTTTTGATTCTCCACAGTGTCAGGCATGGATACCGTCGAGCCATCTATCACTTTTACATTTCGACCACACCATAAATGTTCTTGGGTTACTTTATCTTCTAGTTTTTGTGCTGAATAATTGAAAAGTTTTTCTAACAATTCTTCTGGCAATCTTGCCCTAGCTTGGCAGTATGCGCTCGTATCTGTTGAAGGAAGTTCTACATTTTCTTCTGCCAAATGTGCAATTATCTTACTCACAGCATTATGGCAAGTTTTATCAGTATCCAAAACCTGTGATAAAAATGCCCATAAAGTTACGATTGGGTCAAACAACCGCTTTTTGTATTTGATTCCTAGCTCAGATATTGCTTGACTTATTATCGATTCTGGCAACAGTTCTCTAAAAGGTAAGCCTAAACTTTGCTTAAATTTGTCCTTGAGGATTTGTACTCTTAGTGTCACAGTAGTAATTATAGTGTTGGCTTGCTCGTTCTCATAAAAGTATTTCACGGACGAGTAAGCTTTTTCTACCGACAAAAATTTTTGAAGACACCGTACATCATCTCTTCATTTGCGATCGCCTGACTCATGCCATGACTGCGGGAGTAGGTATTAAAGCTGTAGCCCTTATTATACATAGCTTAGAGCTTTTCTTAGTGCCATTCGCTTGAGAATCTAATTTCATGCTTATTAGTGTCCCGCACAGAATTTTACTGAACATGAGTACGATGAACCTCTCCCCAACCCCTCTCCGACGCGGAGAGGGGCTTTGACATACTTTTTGATTAACGAGAGAGAAATCAAGCTTTCAAAGCCTCTCTCCTTGCAGGAGAGAGGAATGGAAGCGGGGTTTTTTAGCTCCGTCGAACTCATGTTTACTTAGAAGCAGTCTGTGTTTGATAACAGGCTCGCTTTAGCTCTTTGGCATCCGTATCATGATTCGTCTCCTCTGGTCTTGTCAGTGGGAAAAGTCGGATGGTTGCATCCCTTAGCCACTGCAAACGACGCGCTCAAACATACAGCGTATTGCAAGTTAATGGAGTACACCCCACCCCTCACGCCACTTGCGCGGCTGTCGGCAAAGCGCGATAGCGCACTGGCTCCCCGAACTTGCGGGGAGGGTGCCCGATAGGGCGGGTGGGGTAGTGTACTTCACTTACATGAAAAGCGCTGTAAGCGTCATAACTCCATGAAAATATTCTTTATTTTTTTGCCAAATCGTCTATATGCCAAATTAGGGCAGCATTCAACCGAACCATTAGTAATTCGGACTAAGTGCTGCTTTCTGGTGCCAAAGATGTCAGCAAAGTGTAATGATTCTTCTACAGCCCCCTGTTTGGGCATGGGAACGTCGTTTTCCCGGTTATGTATTAGGGGTGTGCCAAAACCTTTTTCCCTTTGAGAGGGATAAATTCGCAGGTATTTAATTTTTTGTCAATGGCAAAAATATATCCTCAGATAGATGCTTGCTTGATTGATATTAATCTATGATTAATAGGCTGTCAACTAGTTTTAACTTATGGTTAACAGTTTGTAGTCTTACTTAACATTTACCTAAAGCTTTAACTGGTAAACGCTTTCAGGACTTACGCATGGGTCACGGAATAAATAACGAACCACAGAGAAGCCAGTGCGTTGGGGAGCCAGCGCCGTGGTGAGGCAGTCCGATCTTGGGGGTTTCCCCCAGGAGGAACTGCCGAAAGGGTTTCCCGACTTGAGGCGACTGGCGTCCGGCGAGCCGCTGTTGTTGCAACTGGCGAGACGCAGAGGACACCGTGATACCAAGTTGCATTCAGAGATAGTAGGTTTGGGAGCAGCTACGGTGTATACACAAGTCAAAAAAACCTTGTCTACAAAAGATTTGAGTCCGGTAGGGTGCGTATCGGCGAGAGTACGGCACCGCCAAAGATTTACGGTGCGTTATGGACGATAGTCCTAACGCACCCTACAAAACTGTCGCACCACAATCAGAACATTAACAGCTTTAGTGAGGCGGATATTATAGCGTTTCCTAATCACATGAGGTACATAATAGCCCCCTCCTCGCTTGCGGGGAGGGGGTTGGGGGTGGGGTTCTTGTACCTCACTCAACCGAGAACTGCTATAAGCCATTAAGCCTAGAAGAGTTGCAAACATTGGTCAAGGATGAAGTTAAGTTTCATAGGTGCTGGGAAGAATGGCGGGAATAGCTCAGCACTCAGCACTCCTAACTTTGATAATATGCTATTCCCTTATTGACAAATTGCAAGGTAAATGCATCTTTATAGTTAACGTTAGGTTTGTAAATTCCTACATTCACCATGCTATTAAAGAACGATCGCCATCGTTCCTCACTCATCGCTCCAATACCTTGTGTTTGTGCTGTACCAGAAATAATAATTCCATATTCTTGTAACTTTTGAATACCGTAGGCAATTAGCTCATCCGTCATCTCTGGATTAGCTTTTTTAATTAACTCATTGCCTGGTTCGGGATTCTTTAAATAGCTATACCAACCTTTGATAGACGCATCCACAAATCGCTGCACTAAATTGGGATTTTTTTCGACTAGTTCTTTTTTAGTTTCAATAGTAGTCGCATATGGTTGATACCCATAATCTGCTAATAAAAATACTAATGGCTTAAACCCGCCTTGCTTTTCAATAGCAAAAGGTTCAGATGTAACATAACCTTGCTGGGCTGAGTTTTTATCAGTCAAAAAAGGAGCAGGATTAAAGTTGTAAGGGCGTTTTTGATCGTCGCTAAAACTATACTTAGCTTTGAAAACAGGCCAATAAGTGACATTGGCAGAAGCAGACACATAAATAGGCTTGCCTTTGAGGTCGGCAATGGTTTTGATTGCTGTGTTGGGATGGGCGATGAGACATTGCGGGTCTTTTTGGAAGATTGCCGCTACCGTGATTTTGGGAATTCCTTCTGTTATGGCGTTCACGGCTTCAATACCATGACCCATAAAAAAATCTACTGCACCCCCCATCAACAATTGAGTACCGCTAGGAACTTGGGGCCCACCCATTTTAATACTGACATCAAGACCGTAGTCTTTATATATACCAGTAGCAATGGACTGGTAAAAACCACCATGTTCTGCTTCGGCAAACCAGTTTGTCCCGAAAGTGACTTGATCTAATTGAGAACTAGCGGTTGGTGATTTATTGCTTTTGCTACAAGCAGTAACGATGCTACTGCCCAGACAAAGGGCGCCATACTGAATAAACTGACGACGACTAAAAGAATGAATTGCTGTTGATGAGGGTAGTAACAGATTCATGAAAGAAGTGTCAACGATAAAGGATGAAGTGGAAACTTACTGGTATGTGCATGGCTGACAAGTAGCTCAAAAAATTAGATTTTTTGGGTGCCTAACTCAATACTTCCTACTTCAACCTTTAGCTAAGTCTGAGTGTACATTCTAGAATTAGCTTTTGGTTGACTAAGGAATAGGGTTGAATTTCTAAAGCGCGTTTAAAAGCTTTAATGGCTTGACTATATTTTCCCAGTGCGGCGTAACACAGTCCCATACCATGAAGTGCCCCAAAATGTACTGGATTAATCTGGATGACCATCTGACAATCTGCGAGAGATTGTTTATAATCACCCATGCTGTAGTAGAGAAAAGCCCGCCGATTCCAGGCTTCAGCAAAATCTGGTTGTTCTTTGATCAGTTCTGTCAACATCTGTTCGGCTTCAGCCATTTCCCCAGCATCGAGTAACTTTTGACTTTGGTCGATTCTTTCGAGTCCGTAAATTCCCTTTTGCTGAAACCAGATGCGCCATAGTTTTTTGGTTGCTTGCTCCCGGATTGTGGCATCCGGGTTTTTCAAAGCTTCAAGTAAAGAATTAATTGATAAAGAATCCATGAATTTGAGGTTAGTGATTGTATCTTTGTATCAAGGTATCAACTTTCGTACAAAATATACTACGTCTTTTTTAAAGAGGTCTTTAAAATTCTCTCATAATGATTGCGAGTTAGGCAATCATTGTGTTATTTGTGGTATTAACCAATACTATTAATCCCTGACTAGACATCCAGACTTATAAGGGATCAAGCATTAGGATACCAAACTGGAGAAACCAATAACTGACTATTGGTAGTTGACACATACGTAGTGACAATTAGTTCATAAAAACATTACAAAAAGATCAATGATTATGCCAAAGCCAAAAAGCGTTTCCGGGCATATTGTTCTCACGTCCCATCCTAGTCGCTTTGGCCCTAAGCCAATCCCCATTCACTGGGGAGCAGCCGACCCGATGCAACGGGGCCCGGTGATTGCGACTCTGACTAAGCAGGGACATCGCAACGTGATTGGTACTCATTCCGGCAGCTATGCGATCTACCGGGCTTTAGCAGTTGCTAGCGGGGCTTTACAATCAGACCATCGGGCAGATTTAACAAATACATCCCCAGTAGAACATATTGGCCCACATCCTAGTTGGGCTGACCCTGAAAAGATTGTTTCTCTTGATCCATTTGGGGCGATCGCACCTGAACTATTTACATCATATTACCAACAGGGCTATGATATCCGCCCAACCATCGCCATCACCAAAGCCCACATTAATATGCCAGAACTGCAACACGCCGTAGCAAAAGGGCGCTTGCAGGTCGATGGCGAGATTATGAAAGCCAACGGTGATTTGGTGGTGACAAAAGCCGCCATTGAGCCTGTTTGGTATTTACCGGGAGTAGCCAAGCGTTTTGGTATCAAAGAAGGAGATTTGCGACGCGCTTTATTTGAACAAACTGGGGGGATGTTCCCAGAACTGGTGACACGTTCAGATTTAGAAGTGTTTTTGCCGCCAATTGGGGGCTTGACGGTGTATATTGTCGGGGATATGGCAGCGATCGCCGATCCGAATAAACCTGTAGCCGTGCGCGTACATGATGAATGTAACGGTTCTGATGTATTTGGCTCAGATATTTGTACCTGTCGCCCCTACTTAGTACATGGGATTGAGGTGTGTGTGCAAACAGCCCAAGAAGGCGGTGTTGGGGTAATTGTGTATAGTCGTAAAGAAGGCCGTGCCTTGGGAGAAGTCACGAAATTCTTAGTTTATAATGCTCGCAAACGACAAGAAGGGGGCGATCGCGCTGATGCCTACTTTGCGCGTACAGAATGCGTCGCAGGCGTGCAAGATATGCGTTTTCAAGAACTAATGCCGGATGTGTTGCATTGGTTGGGCATCACCCGCATTGATCGCATGGTGTCAATGAGTAACATGAAGTACAACGCTGTTACTGAGGCGGGCATTGAAATTGTAGAACGCATACCAATCCCAGAGGATTTGATTCCCCAAGATGCACGAGTAGAAATCGAGGCGAAAAAAGCCGCTGGTTATTATACCACAGGGGATGTTTTAGATGGAGATGGTTTGGCTGAGGTGAAGGGACGAGGTTTGGAATAGTTTAAGAAAGGAATGGGGAGTGGGGAGTAGGGCAATTTTCACTACTCCCCAACGCAGTGGCTCCTCCCTGCTCCCGATGTTTTAGGGTGTATCAGGAGTGAAAGTGTGGAAATAGGGAGCGCCAAGGCGCAGAGAAGCCAGTCCGTTGCGGGGGTTCCCCCCGTTGAAGGAACTGGCGCGGCGCCAACAGAAGAGGGAACGGAGGCGATCGCATATTTTCGTTCTCCAAGGGCTATTAGGGAGCGTTGTGAGCAAATATTTGCATGGGTAAATCAGGGACATTCGCAGCATTTTGCTTGTGATTTGCAGCAGTTGGAACGGGTAGCAGATTATGTGATTTCGGTGATGCGTTGCGAGTACCCGGATTTGCAAATTCCGTTTCATAGTCGTTGGCGGCATTTTGAGGTAGGGAATGTGCCGCGATTAACTCAGTTGGAAACTGGGTTAGCAGGATTAACACCTTTAGAAAAAGCTGCTGCTAAGTTTGATTTGGCAATTGTCAGTGTGTTGTTAGATGCTGGCGCTGGGGAAAATTGGCGTTATTATGAACAGGAAACTCAGCTGAATTTAAGCCGTTCTGAAGGATTAGCGATCGCTAGTTTCCAAATGTTTTGTCAAGGAAGTTTTTCTAGCAATAATTTGCTGCAAGTTGATGCTTTCAGATTGCAAGGATTAACAGAAACAGAACTAGCAGCTGGGTTTCAAGTAAATGCAGAAAATCCCCTAGTGGGAATTAATGGACGGTGGAAATTATTGCAGAAATTAGGTGAAGTTTTAATTAACTTACCTCATTTATTTGGTGAGGAAAAGCCCCGTCCAGGGAATTTGGTAAATTATCTGTTGGGTAAATCTCAAAATGGACAGATAGCAGCTTCCACTGTATTCAGCGCTGTTCTCGAAGGATTTAGCGACATCTGGCCAGGAAGATTAGAAATTGCTGGAGTTAACCTTGGTGATGTTTGGCAACATCCATGTTTAGAAACAGCACAATCACTTTATCCTTCATTAGTACCATTTCACAAACTTTCTCAGTGGTTAACATACTCTTTATTAGAACCACTACAGGAACTTGGTTTAGAAATTACTGGTCTAGATGCCCTCACTGGATTACCAGAATATCGCAATGGAGGATTATGTATCGACCTGGGACTTATCAATGCTAAAAACCAGGAAATTTTCAGATCATCTCACTCTGTAGCATCAGAAGTTATAGTTGAGTGGCGTGCTTTAACTGTAATTCTTTTAGATAAAATTGCCGCTGCAATCCGCGAAAAATTGAGCATGAATGCTGAAGAATTGCCACTAGTAAAAATCCTGCAAGGGGGAACTTGGACAGCAGGACGCAAAATTGCTGCTGAACTCAGAACAGGTGGTAAACCCCCCTTACAAATTGTCAGTGATGGCACAGTATTTTAATTATTATTAGTCAGTTGTCAGTTGTCAGTTGTCAGTTGTCAGTTGTCAGTAGTTTTTTGCTATTGACCATTGACCATTGACTATTGACCATTGACCATTGACCATTGACTATTGACCATTGACTATTGACCATTGACCATTGACTATTGACCATTGACCATTGACCATTGACCATTCACCATTGACCATTGACCATTGACTATTGACTAAACCATGAACAATCAAGTCACAATTATTGAGCATCCATTAATTCAGCATAAACTTACCCTGATGCGTAAAGCTGAAACTAGTACAGCCAAATTTCGCAACCTGCTGAAGGAAATTAGTTTGTTGTTAGCTTATGAAGTAACGCGAGATTTACCACTGAAATCTGAACAGATAAAAACACCACTAGCACCGATGGATGCACCAGTGCTTGCCCCTGATAAGAAGTTGGTGTTAGTTTCTATCATGCGGGCAGGTCAGGGAATTTTAGATGGTATGCTGGAGTTGATGCCATCAGCACGGGTTGGACATATTGGTTTATACCGTGACCCAAAAACCTTAATTTCTGTTGAGTATTATTTTAAGGTTCCCCATGATGTTGAGCAGCGAGATATGATTGTAGTTGATCCCATGCTAGCAACTGGTAATTCTGCTGTGGCAGCCGTAGAAAGGCTGAAATCAACTAATCCTTTATCAATTAAATTTGTCTGCTTACTAGCAGCACCGGAAGGTATTCAGCATTTCTGTGAAGTACACCCTGATGTGCCTGTTTATGCTGCTGCTATTGATGATTATCTGGATGAACATGGCTATATTATTCCCGGACTGGGAGACGCAGGCGATCGCTTGTTTGGAACAAAATAAGCTAATAGTAAGATAGAGAGAGAAAGTCAGAGCCAAAGGTCAATTAACGAGAAAATAATACATATTTTCCGTCTATTTTTTGATTGGCTTTTGCTCGCTTATAATATATCTATAGATAGAGATAATGCCTGAATATATCTCACTAATATTTGTTTATGGATACAATTTTTGGCAATTGTAACTACAGTACTCTCCACTCTCCAAGGTCGCTTTTATCACTTATACCATTTCTTTTTGAAGATACGCCTATAGAACTTCCTCAAAACTAGATATTGTAGAATTCATGAATTGCCTCTAAAAAAATCAAGCCTAACCTTATATCAAATTGATATTAGAGCAGTTTTAATTTATTGAAGCTACACTTATGCGTTCTTATTTGCATCTACGCTGCGGGTTTGCTTTTAAATGTTCTGCTTAGAGTAGTTGCTAGCCCTCTACCAAAGGTAGACGCTACGCTTTCCACTTCTAGGTGTGAGACAAGAATTTTATTTATTTATTTATTTGAAAGTAGCTTTCGTGACCCATCATTGGTAAACTTACAAAAGAAAATTTCAACTGTACATATTCGCTGATGTCACATCCAACTATTGGACAACTTGAAAGAGAAATTTCACAACGGCTTAGTTCTCTATATTATGAAACATTAGGGCAGCGCCCTAGCCAAATTCTTTGTCATTTCTTTGATACAGAGTTAGTCATTTCTTTAGAAAATTCTGTCACCCAAACTGAACGAATTTTAATGTATGAAGGTTATGAAATATTAGCAGAGCAAGTGCGTTCATCTTTATATAAAATAATTAGACCACAACTCCAAACTTTAATTGAAGAAGTAATTGGCAATCCTATTGTTGACCTGATGATTAATACTAATTTAGCCACAGGACGTACTGGAATAATTATTGTTTTAAAGCAGGTGCCTGATGTTCGCAATCCCGAATCTATTCCTAAATTAAATTTGAAGAATTTAGCTGATTGAGATGGTGGCTAATCACAACTTCTAATATCATGTCCGTTTAAACACTTATGATACCTGTGGGGGTTGGTAATGGGTAATGGGTAATGGGTAATAGTAAAAAACAATCACCAATTACCAATTACCTATTACCAGGCAAACCGACTATATCGTAAGTAATTAGGCGAACTTGATATAAATTCATCAAATTGTAGGGTTTGGTAATGTAATTATCAGCCATCAAGACAGATAAATTTAGGACTTACGTAAGTGTCATATTTTTTCGTCTGGGCAGTACTGGGTCAAAAGTCAATAGTCCAAAAAATCTTGCTTTTTGACTATTGACCTTTGGATTTGTATCAGGAATTGAGTGAAATGGTATTAGTTTGAGAAACAAGATCCCCTACTTCTTTGAGAAGTAGGGGATCTGAAGCATCAAGTTATACGAATTACTTAATCTGACTGACGATTTTCTGGAAAATAAGGAACGCCTAAAGCTTTTGGAGGCGTAGATTTGCCAGCTAATCCCACCAGTGCCAACATAGCGATCGCATATGGTAACATAGTCAAAAATTGATAGGGAATGTTTGCGCCTAATGCTTGAATTCGTAATTGCAAAGCTTCTGTAGCACCAAATAATAAACAAGCTAAAGCACTACTTATAGGATGCCACCTACCAAAAATTAATGCTGCGATCGCAATAAATCCTTTACCAGCACTCATCTGTTCTGTAAAGAATTTGATTTGCACCAAAGTCAGATAAGCGCCTCCCAAACTGGCGAGACAGCCACTCATCACCACAGCGCAATATCGCACTGTTTGCACAGACACCCCAGCCGTCACCGCAGCCTGGGGATATTCTCCCACAGCCCGCAAAGTTAAACCGAAGCTGGTACGAAACAAAATATATGTAGTTAAAGCGATTAAAATTAACAATAAATATACGAGAATATCTTGCTGAAATAACAACGCACCAATCAGGGGAATATTAGCTAGACCAGGAAATATAATAGCGTCAATTCCTGGCAATCGCCCTGCCCTACCACCACTAAATACCAGCCGCGCCAAAAACGATGTGAACCCAGCAGCCACAAGATTAATAGCTAATCCTGATACTAGTTGGTCTACGTGCAAACTAACACACAAAAAAGCATGGAGTAAACCGACTAATCCCCCAGCAATCAAAGCCGCCAGGACACCAAGCCAAACATTCCCCGTGTAAAAAGTGGCAACAGCACTAGTAAAAGCACCAGTAAGCAACATGCCTTCTAAAGCAATATTTAGCACTCCCGACCGTTCAGAGTACAATCCCCCCAAGGCAGCAAATGCTAAAGGTACAGCTAGACGCACACTAGCAACAAGGTAATCAGAGAAAAAGTTGAGATGATTTAGACTCGCTAATAGCATGATTTAAGATTATCACCTGGGCGGCGATCGCTCATAACTAATTTGGGATTAATTACCTCTCAGATAAAATCGAAAGTACCCAATCCAGTAAAACAAGTTAACTAACAATAGTAGCCCTTTACTAAAGGGCGATCGCATGGATATAAAAAGAGAAATACTTGCCATAAATACCAGCAAAATTTCTCCGAAAGCAACAATATTGCCGTAATGTTTGGGATCCCAATAAGAAATAGGACTGATGAAGCGGTAATTACTAAAGGGAAAAAAGTGTCGGTGAGCGTCGTTATTGTGAACAGGCAAGTCGAAAAGACAGTGTAGCAACACACTGATTAACAATAATTCCAGTACTTGCCAATTATAAAAATGGGCGATGACTATCCCAATGATTGCCAATGGAATAGAGTGAAATGTGCTAAAAATCGCTTGCCAAAAAGGCTGATAGTATACTGTTGACCAAATCTGGTGTGATGGCAGACGATACCCAAATTTCATCAAAAAGTAGAACAAAAATATCGGAATATCAGGCAAGATAGCGCCGATAAAAATTGCTCGGTTTGCCTGAGGTTGGATTTTTTGATTGAGAATAAACAGATTGAGAATGGCATGGCTAGGAGTATTCATAATATAAATCTGGTGAATTTACTGACGACAATCGCAACTGTTAGGTTCCCAACATTATGTGTCTTTTTGATGTCAAGACTGTGATTTAGGTGCCACAGGTTTCAATTTTTTACAGTTATTTTTACTGATTGTCAACAAATTCCGATATTTGACTAGCAGTATTTATAAAAACTTATTTCTCAAACTGTTGACTATATATAATGCAGTCTATAAATAAGTATTAAGAAATACTTATGAATAAATGTTGCAATATCTTGATTTAATTGTTAGCGTGTGTTTGGCAGCGATACTGGTGAGCGCTCTAAATCTAAGAGAGGTAAAACCGATGAGCTATATCCATTCAGCTAATTGCGTGAATTGTTGATTTTCAATCTGGGAAGCGAGGTTAATCTGATTTGTATGAGCATTGCAGATTAACCCAGGAATATCTCGTTGCCAAAGGTTTATTTTCATTCTGATTTCAAAGACAACTGATTATGTGTCTTACCCTGACCAAGATGGAAGTAACTCTGTGTTTGTAATCACCAAGAGTACGGTAAGACT
Organism: Nostoc sp. UHCC 0702; assembly: GCA_017164015.1. Classification (GTDB taxonomy): domain Bacteria; phylum Cyanobacteriota; class Cyanobacteriia; order Cyanobacteriales; family Nostocaceae; genus Amazonocrinis. Next base: position 7,439,276 of record CP071065.1, on the reverse strand, counting down.
GAGATTTTGGAGGTAAAAACCGATGAATATTCAAGGCAAAGTTGCCCTAATTACTGGGGCTTCCCGTGGTATTGGACGAGCGATCGCGCTCTTATTAGCACAACATGGCATGAAGCGGTTGATACTGATAGCACGCGATCGCCAAAAATTAGCCGAGGTAGCCAGTGAAATCGAGGCTATGGGTGTAGAAGTTGCGATCGTCCCACTGGATTTAAGTAAACCAATAGAGGTAAACGTTGCAGTTGCTCAAGTTTGGCGCAGTTATGGCCCTATTCATCTGTTGGTAAATTGTGCAGGCGTAGCATACCAAAATTCGTTTCTGCAATCGAAACTGTTGCAAGTGCAAGAAGAACTTTCTGTGAATTTATTAGGGATGTACACCCTTACCAGCCTCATAGCTAAACGCATGGCTAGCCAAAGGCAAGGGACAATTGTCAATGTATCCAGTTTGATGGGGAAAGTAGCTGCACCAACGATGGCGACTTATTCAGCCACCAAGTTTGCAATCTTAGGATTTACCCAAGCTTTGCGCCGGGAACTAGCACAATACAATATCCGCGTAATAGCCTTACTACCTTCCCTCACCGACACAGACATGGTGCGCGACTTAAAATTATTTCGCTGGGTGATCCCCATGACTCCCCAGCAAGTTGCTAAAGCATTCCTCGCCGGACTGCAAACAGATGCACCAGAAATATTAGTGGGATGGCAAAGTCATTTAGCTGTGTGGTGTCAACGCCTCGCCCCTTGGTTGCTAGAGTTAATTTTAGAATTGGCAACACCAGCACCAAAAAAGCAGCAAATGCCAGAAAAACCAAGTTTATTCAGCAGAATTTATCGTTTCAGCGATTTTTTACTCTCAAAAAACTCTGTTTAGTTGATGTCTGCACGTAAATCCTGAGAAACAGATCCCTGACTTCTTGAAGAAGTCGGGGATCTAAAAAAAGATAAAGTATAAAGATAAAATTTCACCTTTTATCCTTCATGCTGTCCTTACTTACCACAGATTTGCCAGAAATTATTGATGGCTTGCCAAATATTTCTGGATACGAGAAAGAAGTTCTTTCTGTCGTCAACCATGATGCACCTGTATTCTTACCCTCCACCAATATTAAATTAGAGGATGTTCAGGCTGTATTTGCGATCGCTTTGCACATGCATCAGCCAACTATACCTGCTGGACATGGTGGTTCATTCATCAGCAATCTGCAATATATGTTTGAACATCCCAACGAAGGAGATAACCACAACGCAGGGCCATTTGCATATTGTTACAGCCGCATGGGCGAATTTATTCCCGAACTCGTAAATCAAGGCTGCAACCCCCGTGTGATGTTGGATTATTCTGGCAATCTTTTGTGGGGACTCAGGCAAATGGGACGCAACGATATCATAGACAACCTCAAGGCTATCACTTGCGATTCTACCTATCAACCTTATGTAGAGTGGCTAGGTACAATGTGGAGTCATGCGGTTGTGCCTTCCACCCCCATACCAGATATTAAATTGCATATTTTAGCATGGCAACAACACTTTGCAGCTATTTTTGGTTGGTCGGCATTGGCGCGAGTCAAGGGGTTTTCTCCACCAGAAATGCATTTACCAAATCACCCTGATACTTTATTTGAATTTGTCAAAGCCCTAAAAGAATGTGGCTATCGCTGGCTACTTGTGCAAGAACATTCTGTAGAAACAATTAACGGTGAATCTCTCACTCACAAACATTTACCACACCGTCTGATTGCCCGCAATTCCCAAGGCGAAACAATTAGCATCACAGTCTTGATTAAAACTCAAGGTTCAGATACTAAATTAGTTGCTCAAATGCAGCCTTATTATGAAGCTAAAACTCTATCAAAACAACAATTGGGCAGTGTATTTATCCCACCAATAGTTAGCCAAATTGGAGATGGTGAAAATGGCGGCGTGATGATGAACGAATTTCCTAGCGCTTTCAAACAAGCTTGGTGGGATATAGTGCATAACGGAGGAGGGAAATCTGGTGTTGTCGGAATGTGCGGTACAGAATATTTGGAACTAATAGAAGCTGCTGGTTGTAAACCAGAAGACTATCCAACTTGCCAGCCGATGGGACAACATCAAATTTGGCAGCGAGTTTCACCTGAAAATTCTCAACCTGAAGCTGTAGAGAAAGCCATTCAAGAATTAAAGCAAATTAATCCAAATTTTCACATGGATGGAGCTTCATGGACGAATCATATTAGTTGGGTAGAAGGATATGAAAATGTTTTATCCCCCATGAATAAACTCAGTAGTTTATTTCATCAAAAAGTTGATAATTTACTGCCAACTGACTCATCTGAATACCGCAATATTTTATTACATAACCTTTTGCTGCAAACAAGCTGTTTTCGTTATTGGGGACAAGGTACTTGGACTGATTATGCACGGGAAATTTACCAACGTGGGGAGAAATTGCTGTAAATAAATTCCTTAGCGTACACTAATATCAAAATATAACTGACTTTTCACGGCATGTGGAAAAGGTCATTTTGATGGTTTCCCAAGCTGTACCTTTTATATGCATAGAATCTTCCCAGCAAATAATATCAAGTTCGGCTAATTACTTACGATCTAGTCGGTTTGCTTGGTAATAGCTAATAGGTAATGGCTAATGGGTAATAGGTAATACTCAAAACCAATTACCAATTACCAATTCCCAATTACCGACCTCCACAGATATCATAAGTGTTTAAACGAAGATGATATAATGCTTCATAACAGTGCAATATGAAACAAATTCATGTTATTTAATATGTACATACTGGGCTAGGCATTTAGAGACAATCTGAAAACTTTTTGAAAGGTATAAGTAAGTCGATAGTAGAATGTGTTATGCCGTAGGCTAACGCACCTTTCATATTTGGCGGTGTGTTGCGCTAAGCGACAACACACCCTACAGTTCAATTTATTCAGGACTTACGCAACTGGCACACTGGGCTAGGCATTTAGAGACAATCTGAAAACTTTTTGAAAGGTATAAGTAAGTCGATAGTAGGGTGTGTTATGCCGTAGGCTAACGCACCTTTAATATTTGGCGGTGCGTTGCGCTAAGCGACAACACACCCTACAGTTCAATTTATTAACTTAGCTTGAAATATTACCATTGAATTTAACTTAAAAAATATCCTCTAATTCCTGTCTCCTGTTTCTACAACCCAAGTTCACTAAACACTTCTGGAGAAAACATTTGCCACAATGACTGGAAATATGGCATTAAAGCGTTAGCTTGTAGAGGAGTTAGACGAGCGTTTATTTCTTGCCCTAGCAAATTTAGCATATAACGAATTAGTTCCCATTGCACTTTTAATGGAGGATAAAGCATTACACATAAGGGAAATAATTCCTGTTGGACAGCAACAATGCTTCCTTCTAAAGCACATACCCACAAATATACTTGAAACATCTCTACATCCCGGATGCTAGAGATTTTGACTACTGAATCACTTAAACTACCAGATATAGATTGGTAATTTGGGTAATGTTCAATTACACTTTGACAAATGTTCTTAGCAATTTCTGTACTAACTACCAATAGCTGTTGTACTGCTGATAAAACTGTTGAATTATAATCATGGTTAGCCGCTGCATCATAAGCACGTTGCAGCGGCATATATAGATGGTCATCAATAACTTTAAAATATGCACCAACCAGCGATCGCTCTACAGATTCAAGTGGTTGTGTGAGCAGTTCGCTAGTATAATGAAACTGCATATTCACATAGCCAATAACTCTAGGATCAAGATTTGTGTATTTCTTTCTCATTGCTCCTATATCTGCACCAATTACCCTCACCAAGTAGTTAGGATCTGCCTGTTCAGTGTAAACTTCTAATGCCTTTTCATCAAATTGATTATCTTCCTGATTTAGCTTCATTACAAATGACAAAGGACGCAATGTTGCTTGCTGGGTGTATACATCCAAAGCTTTTTGGTAAATTTTAAAAGAATCTGCCGCAATTTCCCACGGATCAATTATATTTGGGTCTATACGATGTCGCTTGAGTTCAGCCGACAGCAGCGCCTCTGTTTTGTTCCAAGCTATGGCGCTAACACTGCGTAAAGACGCCATAATTTTTTCAGCGGTTCTCTCTCGTCCTTGTTTTGATACTATTTCTGACAAATTCAGCGTGTTGTAACTTTCTTTATCGCTAGTATCAACCTGGAGGTTCTGTAAATATTTTTTAGCCCATTGCTGTGCTAAACATTCGACATCTATTTGATTTTCTATATCTGAAACTGATTTAAAATTATTGCCTGAAACTTCTTGCATCGCAGACATTATTTCTTACCTTAGTACTGTCTAGCAAATCTCGCAAACCTTAACTATTTATCATAAGCTAATTATTTGAAAATTTAGAAATTTAAATTAACTTTATGGATAAATTTGAATTTTATGAAAAATTACTAATAGGGTAAATGTTTGTTTTTCAGTATATTTATCATTGCCAAAACATCACAAATATCAAATTATGAAAATTTCAATATCTAGAGTAAATGTTTATACTGAATTATACCAAAGGCAATAGGATTTCAAATTCAGTACCTACACCAAGTTGTGAATTGAAATTTAATTTACCACCATGCCTTGCAGTTATAATTCGATAACTGACTGCCAAACTAGTTTCTTTATCAGCCCGTTTTTCCACAGAGAAAGATTCTAAAATTTGCTGTTGGGATGCATGAGACATTCCAGTACCATTATCAGCAATGCGAATGGAAACCCAGCGAGAATCTGGTGCATTTGGTCTGGTTGCTTCTTGAGAAACAACTAATGTAGTAATTTTAATTCTAGGTTTATCAGCAGTTTTAATAGATTCTGGATGAAGTTGTTGTCGTGCTGCTTCATCAAGTAAAGCATTTGTTGCTTGAATCAAAAGATTCATGAATACCTGGTTTAACTGCCCCATAAAACAAGAGACTGGCGGCAATTTACCATAATTCTTGCTAATTTCAATTTCTCCTTTTAAACGACTTTTAATTAGTAAAATAATATTATCTAAACAAGCATGTAAATCTACTGGTTTAGGATAAATTTCATCAATATGACAAAAATTCTGTAAACTGCTCACAAGTTTTTTTAATCTTTCTGCACCAGTACGAATACTAGTAAGTGCCTTTGATAAATCTTGTTCTAAAAAATCAAATTCAATCTCTTCTTTAAGTTGATTGATTGCTTCTGAAGTATGAGATAAGCCTTGCTCATAAGCGGCTATTAACTTAAGTAAATCTTGGCTGTAATTAGAGACATAAGTTAAGTTACCCCAAATAAACCCCACTGGATCTAAGATTTCGTGGGCTACGCCATCTACTAAGCGCCCCAAATTTGCCATTTTATCATTTTGAATCATTTGCGCTTGACTGCGTTCATATCGTACCTGAGTTTCTATTCCTTGAATTTGCCAAGAAGCAACATTCAACTCATGCATATCCAATAATTTGTAGGTATTAGCATTTGTTTGCACTACAATTGGTTCTGCCAAAAACTCCGGCGATCGCCTCAGTGTATGTTGCATCGCTGCCAAAATGGATGTTGTATCAGGAAGCAGCAAAATAGCTGTTCGTGCATAGCTGTAGAGAACGCCCAAATTTTCTTGGTTAAATAACTCTTGTCCATAGGGGCGAATCAGAAACTCCAACAGTCGCCGCCGCGAAATCATGCCAATGAATTCTCCTTCTGACATCAAGATTGCGCCCGGTAGCAGTGGGTATTTTTCAAAATAATTAGCAACTTCTGCGCTAGTACAATTAATTTCCACATGAAAATCGTACATTGGCAGTTCTTCGAGGGTTGATTGCAAACCGAGATCGCGATCGCTACCAAAAGACAAAACCGGCGGTAATATTGAGCAACTAAGTTCTTGTAGCACTTTAGACCCTGATGTATAAAAAGACTAACAAACAGTAACTAAATATTTTAGCCTCTGCCAGCTTGTGTGCAAGTGAGGGAAGGGGAAGGGGAAGGGGAAGGGGAGATGAGGGAGATGAGGGAGATGAGGGAGATGAGGGAGATGGGGGAGATGAGGGAGATGAGGGAGATGAGGGAGATGGGGGGACATGGAGAATTACTACTCTTCACTGACAACTGACAACTGACAACTGTCAACTGTCAACTGACAACATTTATTTTGCTTTGGGCTTGCAGTTTCAATATTTTTGTAGTAAAAAACAACCAAAGCTCATATTCAATTTTGCAGAAATAGCTAAAATCATGAATGTTAGCGACCAATAGCGATCCCCGAATGTTTAAAAACTATGAACTGTTTGTAAAAATATATCGAAGATAACATACTAATTTGCCTATTTACAGGGAGTATAAATATTATTTAATTTAACGTCATGCAACTATATGTTTATACCCATAACTTGGAACCATTTTGGCAAACAGACAATCTTCAAAATAGTTATCATCTGTAGATGTACTTAGGTAAATAGCATTCCATAACTAGCTAGTGCTGATTAAGGTCTAAGCATGACTACAAACCGACTACAAATTTGCTGTTTCAATAAAGCTGAACTGTCCATACATGCTTTTGATCCCCATTTCGATAGAATGACTAGGCATATACAAAAAACTCTAAAACGCTTTTGACTGCGACGCCCATGAATCAATTGAACAATGGTTTCACTATATTTCTGAGTCTGCTAGTCGAGGCGATGCCGTTTTTGCTTCTGGGGGTTTTACTCTCCAGCGTGCTGCTGTTGTTTATCGATGAGCGCAAACTAGTAGACAGAATGCCCAAAAATCCGTTATTAGGTGCTTTAGTGGGCAGTATGATCGGCTTTTTGTTTCCAGTGTGTGAGTGTGGCAATGTGCCGGTAGCGCGGCGCTTGCTGATGCAGGGCGTACCCACACCTGTGGCAATTGGTTTTTTGCTAGCAGCACCAACGATTAACCCAATTGTGATTTGGGCAACTTGGACGGCGTTTCGAGATCAGCCAGAAATAGTAGTTTTGCGAGTCGTATTTTCGCTATCGATTGCCACAATTGTTGGTTTTGTTTTCAGTTTTCAAAAAGATTTAATTCCCATCGTTCAACCTGCGATCGCTCGATATTTTAAGTTTAATCCCCCAGCACAGCCCCAAAGCAAACGCCGTGGTAAAAATTACCAAGTACAACAGGAAACTACTGCACCAAGTTTATTGCAATCGGGGACTTATATCATAGGAGGAAAAGCAGGTTTACCCACAAAGATGGACAATTATTTATTAGAGGCAAATACTTCTAGCTCCAACTATGGTAAACCTCTAGCAGCTAAACTACATCTGTTGATGGATAATATCATCCAAGAATTACGGGAATTGGGGGCTGTGATGGTTTTAGGAAGTGCGATCGCTGCTGCTATTCAAGTCTTTGCCCCTCGTGAATTAATTCTCAGTCTTGGTGCTGGCCCCATTACCTCAATTGTGGTGATGTTGATATTAGCAGTAGTCGTGTCAATTTGTTCCACAGTTGATTCTTTCTTTGCCCTATCTTTTGCTTCCAGCTTCAGCAGTGGGTCATTGTTAGCATTTCTCGTATTTGGGCCAATGATTGACATCAAAAGTGTGGGATTGATGTTATCTATTTTTAAACCCAGAACTGTCTTTTACTTATTTGCATTAGCAGGGCAATTGACATTTTTATTTACTTTGTTCATCAACTTGCATGTATTTTGATGAATTAGTCCAAAGTCAAGAGTCAAGAGTATTAAGCTATTGACCATTGACCATTGACAATTGACCATTGACCAATGACTCCTAAAAATCCTAAATCTAAAATCCCAAATCTTTTACCTTGGCTGGATGTTCTATCTATTACAGCTTGGGGAATTTTGCTGTTGAGATATTGGCTGACTGGCAAGTTGAATCTGTTGATTCACCCAAATTACTTTTGGTTAGTGCAAGTGACTGGAGTTAGCTTAATATTTCTTGGTTGCTTGAAAGCCCAAGAACTTTGGCGGCGGCGTCGCCGTGATATCGTGCCAAATACTCAGCATATTAGTTTATTTGCCCCTGGTTGGGGTAGTGGCTTACTGTTAACCGCCGCAATTTTGGGTTTTATCATTACACCGCAAGTTTTTGCCAGTGATAAAGCACTCAAACAGGATGTAACTGACTTAGTGGCAAACACACGCATTAAACCCCAAGCATTTCGGGCTTCTGTGCGCCCAGAAGAGCGATCGCTTGTAGACTGGGTACGTACACTCAGCGTCTATCCAGAACCAGACTCATATGCAGGACAAAAAGTCAAAGTTCAAGGATTTGTACTTCATCCACCAGATTTAGCAAAAGAATATTTGTTTTTAGCGCGATTTGTCCTATCTTGCTGTGCAGCAGATGCCTACCCCGTAGGATTACCCGTCAAACTACCAAATAATCAACAGCAGTACGCTGCTGATACTTGGCTGGAAATCGAAGGACAAATGACAACGGAAAATTTAGTAGGTAAACGCCAACTTACCATTGCAGCCACCTCCCTCAAAAAGATTCCTCAACCGCAGAATCCTTATAGTTATTAGTCAATAGTCCACAGTCCATAGTCCATAGTAAAAAAATCACTCTTGACTATTGACTCTTGACTATTGACTATTGACTCTTGACTATTGACTCTTGACTCTTGACTCTTGACTCTTGACTATTGATCAATGACTAAATCTAAAACATTTATTCAACCACTAGATCGTGTAGCGATCGCACTAATGCTGCTGGTAAGTCTCCTGATTGGGTTCATCCTATTGCAAGGTGATGTCGTAATGGCATCCGTCCGCGATTTTACTTGGCAAAATCAACAAATTGGGGCAGAAGATACTTCCTTCACCCTCAGTTTTAGCCGCCCAATGGACACAAAAAGCGTAGAGGAGAATTTGAAAATCGAACCACCTCTGGCAGGTAAAACCAGTTGGGCAGGGCGACGCATGGTTTATACCTTAATTACACCAGCACCCTACGGCACAAATTATAAAGTACAGTTACAGGGAGCAAAAGATAAGTTTTCTGAACAAGAAGGTAAAAATAGGGCAATACAGCCCTTTACAGGTAATTTTAGTACCCGCGATCGCGTCATTACCTATATAGGAGCTGATCAAGAAAACCAAGGAAACTTAGTACTCTACAACTTGACAAAAGAACAAAAAAGAGTACTTACCCCCAAAGACCTAATTGTAATGGACTTTAAGCCATTTCCAAAAGGGGATAAGATTTTATTTTCTGCTCGCAATTCAAAAAGCCAAGACTTACTTTCAGCCCAGTTGTACACAGTCACAACAGGCATTCCTGCTCAATCTGTAACAGAAGTAGAACCAGCAGGTAAAGTAGACCTGATATTAGATAATAAAGACTATCAAAACCTCAAATTTGACTTGTCCCCAGATGGGGAAACTATTGTTATCCAGCGGGGAAATAAAGCTAATCCTGGTGACTTTGGCTTGTGGTTTATGCCAGCAACCAGTGACAAATCAGGCAAGAAAACCGCTCTTCAACGCCTGCAAAGCAAACCAGGGGGAGACTTCATGATCACTCCCGATAGTAAGGCTGTAGCAGTTGCCCAAGGGCAAGGAGCAGCCATATTACCACTACAAGGCGATGCCAATAAACCCCTAGATTTTCTCCCACAGTTTGGGCTAGTGCAAGCTTTCTCTAAAGACGGCTCCCAAGCCGCAATGGTCAAGTTTAATACAGATTACACAAGAGATTTATTTTTGGTCACGAACCAAGGCATCCAGAAGCAACTATTAAAAACAACAGGCTCCATTATCGACTGCCAATTTGATCCTGCCTTACCTACACTCTACTGCTTGGTGACACAACTAGTATCTCAGGCAGAATACGTTGAACAACCTTATTTAGTAGCAATTAACCTCAAAACTGGAGAACAGAAACCTCTACTGGTGCTACCCGCAGAACAGCGGAATGTGCAAATGAGCTTATCGCCTGATGGTTTGGGCTTGTTATTTGACCAAGTAATGCCACAAACAAATGACAATGCATCATCTGCAAACACTTTAACAACCGATGACGGAGAAGCGATCGCCAGCAGTAGCCTCTGGTTAATGCCTGTGTTGCCCATTGCCGACACTGCCATTAACACAATTAAACCAGAAAAGCTTCCTTTAATTGGATTTCATCCCCGTTGGTTGCCTTAAAACAGTTAGGAGTTAGTTGTCAGTTGTCAGTTGTGAGGCAGTACGGTCTTGGGGTCTCCCCAAGTGGAGTAACTGCCGAACCCGAAGGGTCAGTTGTCAGTGAAGAGTGGTAATTCTCCTTGTCCCCCCATCCCCCCATCCCCCCTGCTCCCCTGCACCCCTGCACCCCTGCTCCCCTGCACCCCTGCACCCCTGCACCCCTGCACCCCTGCACCCCTGCACCCCTGCACTCAAAATTAGCTATTTTTTTAGAGCAAAGTGTTTGTTAAATTGTATACGGTGCTAATATTTCTCTAGTGCGTGAATTAGAATCAGGAAGCCACTACCAAATAAATGTTTACCAAAGCAAAGCCGGATAAAACCTTTGCTTGGCATATGTACTGAAGCCTGCACCTTGGTAGCATTTGAACTAAAAACCCCCGCCATTCCTCAGGTTGACGGGGCATAACATCATAATGTTATAACGTCATCAGGTCTAGATGCAAAATGGGGAACACTGACTGATTACTCATGTTTAGGGAGAGTCCAACTTGGCTTCTAGAGTAAATCCTGATTGGACACATCAACAATGCTCAAGCTAGCACTGCTAGACATTTTTAAGTGGGTGGGTCAAGAGTGATGAATGAAGCTGACACCTCAAACAACAGGGCTGTGATGGAATCCCTAAATTCTGCTAATGCGCTACAAACGGAGCAAGCAAGCTGTCCATTTTACTCTGTCGTGCCTTCTGAAAATCTGGCAATTGGCAAATTGCCACTACTCAAACCGGCAGAAGATGAACAATACCAAACGCCAACTCCCCCATCCTCAACTGAACCAACTCAGGAGGACTGGGTTGCTGAGCCTGACAACGAAAAACAAGCACTTATCGATGCTGAATTTCAAAAGTTGTTAGCATTGAATGAAGAATTACGTGCTGCTAACGATGACTTGTATCAACAAATCGAGCATCTTAACGATGACTTAGCAGAGTCAACAAAGGCTTTGGAGTGGCAAAAAAGACGCACCAGCGTTACTGAGTCGATACTCAACCAACAAACTCAAGAACTAGCCGCAGCTACCGAACAAATCCAGTCTCTATTTCAACAGTTAGAAACTGCGGTACAAACAGTCCAACGCCAAGAAATATTTATCGAAACTTATAAAGCACAGTTACAAATTAGCCAACAGCGCCTTGCTCAGTTAGAAAGGGAATGTGCGCTACTGCAAACTAACTATAATGAGCAGTCTCAGCAGGTATTGCAATCAGAAAATGCTTGTCGAGAGTTACGTACTAGGCTGATGCGACAACAACGTCAAACGCTGCAATTTAAGGCAGCTCTAGAAAAATGTCTAGACACAACCGTTCCTAGCTATGACTCCCCGGACGAAACAGCAAGTAGTACCCCCCACACACCTAGCCACCAAACAAGATTTTCTAAAAAAGCTCGGTCTTTGTTTCCCAATGTAGAACCTATTAGACCTTGGTCAGCAGAACCAGAATCCTTAAATAAAAATATTGATTATCCTTGGGGTAAATCCTCAGCGGCACCATACAGAAGTAATTACTCTGCTCCTAATCCATCATCTCCTTGGAACTGGTCAATTCGAGAAGATACACCCCCTGACTCTCAACCAGAGTCTTCACCTGAAATTGATAATTCTCCCACACCACCAGAAACTACTTCCTCTGTGGGTTCATCAAAACTAGATGAACAGCTAGATAGTCTCATTCAAATGTTTTTCACTTCCCCTACTGTATCTGCATCACCATCACCGCCTCCTGGGGAAACACATGTAAACAGCAATCAACCTGATGATTCCGTCTGGGAGACTTGGGCAACAACCCTTGAGGATGATGAAGAAGGAGAAACTTCACAAGAATTGCAATTGCAATCATCTCAAGCAGAAGTCGAGCTATCTACAACAATTTCTAATTCATTGGCAGAAGATTTCACACCTTTACAAATCAATTACTCACCGGTATCCTTCAGTTTACCTTTGACCAACACTACTGCTGAAGAACCAGAGAATGATTTGTCAGAAACTTCTCCATTGAATCAAGCAGAATTATCGGAGGCTGATGTGTGGCAAGAGCCATTAGATAATTCTAACTACGAGACTCAATGGCCTTCACCAGTAGTATATCCAGAGCGTCCACCCAAAAAACGGACATCTTTGGCTTCGGTAGAACTGCCGAATTTTCCCCCTAATAGCCAATAGTTTAGTTGTCAGTTGTCAGTTGTTAGTTGTCAGTTGTCAGTTGTTTCTGATTTTTCACTGACCACTGACCACTGACTAATGACTAATCACTCTTGACTCTTGAATGATTGCTTCTGAGTTGACTGTTGTTACCTGATTTGGCGATCGCGGCTTACCAGTTGTGATAGCGTAGCGAATAGCCAGCAGTCGCAACCATAATGCCGGATAGCGGGGTTCCAGCCAAGGGCCTATCCGTACCAATAAACGCGGGAACCATGCATTTAGCAAGGCACTAACTAGGGCATGACGACCAAAGTTGAAATAATTACCTAGCCACCTGAGCAAATCTTTGAAACCAGCGAGTTGCCAAATCCATAAAAGTAAGGCAGGATTTTTGCGAGCTGCTTTGAGTGCTAGACGGTTAAAGGTTAACCAATCGCACCTATCTTTGATAAAGTTATCTGCTACTTCTAGTGGTTCGTCTGCCAACAACCCAAAGAAGGTATTCAGCATAGAGTTTATCCGCTGGGGTGGTATAAATTTCCCAGTCGGTACCATCATGCCTTTGGAAAATAGCCATGTCACCGCAACATTGCTTTGGTAAGCGCGAATGCGGTTCAAGTTTTGGAAACTCAGCAAGTCATGTTTGAGGGCGGTATTTAATAGCGTTGTTAAGCGTTCTAAGTTGCGAACCAGGGAACCAAAGCCTGTGAAGACAAGGGGAGACTGAAGAGATGCAGCATCACCGATCGCAATCAATCTATCAAAGGCAACAGTGCGATCGCTACTGCTGACACTAAAGTGACCCGGAATATATCCAAATGTCGGCTTTTTCCATACCAGCTGATCCACATCGCAGCGGCGATACTCTGGCAAAATTGTGAAAAAGTCCTCATACATCTCCAGCAAGGAACCAGGATTTTCAGCATTGACTTGGTGGTAGTGAAATAGATAAACTGTCAGTTCTTCACCCACTCCAGGAAACAATTCCCAAATCAATTGCCTTCCCCGCGAAATATCTCCGTGACTGTAAAGCACGTCTCCATACTGGGAGTCCCAAACTCCTGGCTCAAATCCACCTTCAATGACCGCCCCCACCGTCGGACATACACTATCAAAAGCACGACCACCATTTAATTGCCAAGCAATTGGCGAAGCAGTTCCCATTGCATCTACTAATAGTCGCCCAGTTACTTGTTGTTCATTTCCACTAGCTAAATGCTTGACAGTTACGACAACCTGTGCTTTATTAATATCTGCACGAATAAATTCTGTCTCATCCCAGATTTCACCACCTAATGCCTGCAACTTTTGCCCGCACAGTTGCAGCCATTTATCAGATTCTAAGGCTAAATTCAACACTGTGGGTGTGTGCAAAATAGGCGATCGCAGTGATGGTGGATTATTAGCATCAAAAAACTTATTAAATCCATCTTTATACTCTCTACCAATCACAGTTTCCAACTCAGCAGTTGTCACCAAACCCAGATTGACTAAGCTTTGAATTTCATCACGGGAAATATTCCATTCCCGATTCATTCGCCCAAACGGCAAGCGTTCCACCAATAGCACTTTATATCCCAGTTTAGCCATCACTGCCGCATGGATAGCGCCTAATGCGCCACCGATGTAGATCAAGTCGTAGGTAGGGGATGAGGGAGATGAGGGAGATGAGGATGTTATTTTCCTGTCTCCCTCATCTCCCCCTGCTCCCCTGCTCAATAGCTCCCCTTCTCCCCTGCTCCCCTTCTCAATAGCTCCCCTGCTGTGTGAAAACACAACCTGCCGAGGCTGCTGAGGATTACGCACTCCCTCACGCCATCTTTGCTCCCACCAATAAACGCGCTTGAGGTCATATTCACCGTTAGGCATTTTTTGAAAATATTTAACCGTGAGCGGGTAAACATGCCCTAAGGCCTCAAAAATCGATTGACTAGAATCAATCTTTGGTGGTTCTGGGTAATTATGCCCAAAGCGCTTTCTAATTTCCTTGGTCAGGCGTTGCAGGATTTGTCCTTCTCCAGCAAAGGGTTGATCTCCCCAACGGAAGACTTTTAGATAAGTGGTGCGCTGAAGTGACCAGACAAATACGGAAAGTTCTGACGGTAATTTTTCGGAAATAGCTGTGCTAGCAGTTGTAGCTTCAGTAGATATTCTGAGGCGAAACCCATCTGGTGTCAGCATTTTTTGCCCATTTCCGGGTTCAAAATCTGTTTGCAGCCAACTGCGTACAACCGAAATATCTGAAATCGGAACTTCTAAATAGAGTATTTCTTTCATGTTTTGCTGACATCTCCAAGCAATCTACTCACAAAGACAGATTTTAAAAACGGAGAAATTACGATAAACTCCGCCCTATTAGTTGAATAAAGATTCAGTAAAGAATTTTTAAGAGTTTCTCAAATTTATTGTTCATTTTGAATTTCTGTAAACCCACGCCATGAATTATCCCATCCCAGGCAGTCCCCAAGAAATTTTTGCGCTACAACAACAGCCGATTGATGAAGAATTAGTTGCCTCAGCGATCGCTGGAGTTATTAAAATTGTCCGTTCTCAGGGACAATCTTTAGAGGAATTAACTGCTCAAGTACTTGCAGATGACACATTGTTAGATAGACAACAAAGACGCTGGTTAAGCCAATTGGTCGCCCAAGCATGGGAAAGTTTTCCATAAAAGAGGCACAATAAAAGCGTTACTTACGTATTTAGTTATTTTTACTGAACAGCTGCACTAGCTCTCCGAAATTTTGGCTGAAATTGCGTAGCAAAGCGGCTTCTCATTAGAGATCGCCTTTTGATGTGTGGGAATTAAGAGTCAACCGCCCCACGCCACTTGCGGGATAGGGTTTTACGTGCGTTCAATAAATTTCTGTCTGGGATTAGCAATAGAGCTACTATTTCAAGATTCGCAGCTAGAGAGTGTTGAGGGAGATGAGGGAGACAAGAAAAAACTGTATTTTTCTTCCCTGCACCCCTGCACCCCTGCACCCCTGCTCCATTCACCCTGATCTATCTAGAACTTTTCACCGCTGCTTCCGCTTGGGAATGTAACAACAAACCATATTCCAATCCCTCGACCACTGCTTGATAGGAAGCTGCCAGAATGTTGGTGGAAACCCCTACAGTTGTCCAGCGTTGATAACCATTACCTGATTCTGCCAACACGCGGGTTTTCGCTGCTGTGCCTGTATGACCATCTAGAATCCGCACTTTGTAATCTGTCAATTCAAAAGTGGCCATTTGCGGATAAAAATTCACCAAAGCCTTGCGTAAGGCTGCATCTAAAGCTGCAACTGGGCCGTTACCTTCCGCCGCTTCCAGAATATTCTTGCCGTTGACGGCTACTTTAACTGTGGCTAGGGCGTTGTTTGTTTCTTTGCCTTCAACTAAGTCACAGTGAACTTGAAAGCCTTTGATTTCAAAAAACTCTTGACGCCCGCCCAAAGCTTCATACATCAATAGGGCAAAACTCGCTTCTGCTGCTTCAAATTGATATCCTTGACTTTCCAAGTCTTTGAGGCGATGGAGAATTTGCCTGGCTTCTGGTGTTTGCTTATCCAGTTCAATGCCAAAAGTACGAGCTTTGGCTAAAACATTACTGAGTCCAGACTGTTCGGAAATGACGATGCGGCGGTGATTACCGACTTGTTCTGGTTGAATGTGTTCATAAGTCAAGGGATTACGTTCCACTGCTGAGACATGAATACCGCCTTTATGAGCAAATGCGGAACGTCCTACAAAAGGGGCATGTTCATCAGGTGCAAGGTTCACCACCTCACTCACAAAACGACTAACTTCTGTAAGTTGATTTAGCTGGTGTTCTCCGATACAACTGTAACCTAGCTTCAGTTGTAAATTGGGAATCAACGAACAAAGGTTAGCATTACCGCAACGTTCACCGTAACCATTAATTGTACCTTGTACCATCCTTGCCCCTGCCATAACGGCAGCTAGGGCATTAGCTACTGCGGTATCTGAATCGTTATGAGTGTGAATTCCGATTTGGGCAATTGGGAATTGGGTACTGGGGATTGGGTACTGGGGATTGGGATGAATTTTTCCCCCAATCTCCCCTGCTCCTCTGCTCCTCTGCTCCTCTGCCCAGTCCCCAGTCACCTTTACCACATGTTGTACAATTTGGCTAACTTCGTGGGGTAATGTGCCGCCATTTGTATCACAAAGGACTAACCATTCAGCACCAGCTTTGAGTGCTGCCTCTAGTGTCTGTAAAGCATAATCTTGATTGTGCTTGTAACCATCAAACCAGTGTTCTGCATCGTAAATCACGCGACGCCCTTGGGAGCAAAAAAATTCGACAGTATCCCGGATCATTGCCAAATTTTCTTCCAAAGTCGTTTTGAGACCTGTGGTTACATGTAAATCCCAAGATTTGCCAAAAATTGTTACCCAGCGAGTGCCCGCAGCGAGGATTGCTTGTAGCATCGGTTCGTCGGCGGCAGTAGTATTGGGGCGTCGAGTTGAACAAAAAGTAACAATTTCTGCAAGTTTTAGCGGATCTTCTTGCAGTTGCCAGAAAAACTGAACATCCTTAGGGTTGGCACCAGGCCAACCACCTTCAATGAAGGGAATTCCTAGTTGATCGAGTCTGCGGGCAATACGTAACTTATCTTCTATAGAAACTGATAACCCTTCGCGCTGAGTGCCATCCCGTAACGTGGTGTCATAGAGCCAAATTTGAGGTGTGGGATTTGTGGTCATAAGACAGGGACTTTCGAGACAATTTTTAAGGCAATGTGCCAAGATACAACAAGCCAGTTTGGTAATCTAAAAATGCCCAAGATACTAGCTCAAGGTAAAACAATTGAGTGCGATCGCGGAGCCAATTTACGAAAAATTTTGCTGCAAAATGGTATTGACCTCTACAATGGCGGTGCTAAGGTAATAAACTGTCGGGGAATTGGCAGTTGTGGTACTTGTGCTGTCCAGGTAGAAGGTGAAGTCTCGACGGCGAATTGGCGTGACAAAGCACGGCGTTCGCTTCCTCCCCATTCTCCTACAAGAAACCTGCGTTTAGCCTGTCAAACTCAGGTTTTAGGCGATGTGATAGTGACAAAATTCGACGGATTTTGGGGTCAAGGTTCTCAAACAGTATAGAAGCCAAAAGGTTAGGTTACAAAGGAGCAAAACAAAATGGGTAGATGGACACCGTTAATTTTAATGGCTGGAGGCTTAGCGATTTTGCTGGGTACGTTGCTAGGCATAAATTTTCCTATGGGAGGACAACAGAGCGCTAGTAACACTCCCAACGGCAGAAAATCACAAGTTCTCCCAGCTAATATTAATGTTAATAGCTCTGCTGGCAGCAGGACTAGGAGTAATAATACTGCAACTGAAGGCAGAACTAGCGTTGCTCAAGATAATCTCAATACCACCAATGAAGACAGAACTAGCGCTAATGAAAACAGAACTAGCGCTACCGAGGATAATAGCAGATCCACTGAAAGTAGAACCAGTGTAGCCCAAAATAACACTCCTGATGATTCATCGTCATCTCCTGAGAATACACCAGATTCCAACACTACGGATGTGCAATCAACAGACACATCACCTCAGACAAATGAAGGCAATGAACCGATTCGGGCTTTGTGGTAGTGGTTGCTAGTCGTTAGTTGTAAGTTATTAGCTATGATTTATTAGTTATGTGCTAACAATAAATTGCTAATGAACGCCACTTGCTGCAACTTTGGTAAACAAAGTAACGCAGTGGCTACTAATGACTAATGACTAATGAAATTTTAATTATTGGTGGCGGCGTTATTGGTTTAGCGATCGCCGTTGAACTGAAACTGCGCGGGGCAAATGTCACCGTGCTTTGTCGTGATTTTCAAGCTGCTGCAACTCATGCTGCTGCTGGCATGTTAGCACCAGATGCGGAGAAAATTCCAGATGAGGCAATGCGTTCGTTGTGTTGGCGATCGCGTTCTTTATATCCAGACTGGACGCGCAAATTAGAAGATTTAACAGGATTAAATAGTGGTTACTGGCCCTGTGGGATTTTAGCACCCATTTATGAAGAAAGCAGGGGAGCAAGGGAGCAAGGGAGCAGGGGAGCAGGGGAGCAAATTATCCCCCCATCGCCCCATCGCCCCATCCCCCCATCCCCCCATGAGTCACCTGCTTATTGGTTAGATCAAGCCGCAATTCATCAATATCAGCCAGGATTAGGAGCAGAAGTAGCTGGTGGCTGGTGGTATCCAGAAGATGCACAAGTTGACAATAAAGCATTAGCAAATTTACTTTGGACAGCGGCTGAGTCTGTTGGTGTTGAACTCAAAGACGGCATTACAGTACAAGCATTTTTGCAGCAGCAGGGACAAGTAGTAGGTGTGCAAACCAATGCCGGAGTAATTCGTGCTGCCCACTATGTATTAGCCGCAGGTGCTTGGTCAAATGAATTTTTGCCGTTACCCGTGCGTCCTCGAAAAGGGCAAATGTTGAGTGTGCAAGTACCGCAATCTTTGCCGGAATTGCCTTTAATGCGGATTTTGTATGGGCAAGATATTTACATTGTTCCCAGGCGGAATGGTGAAATTATTATTGGGGCAACTAGCGAAGATGTTGGTTTTACGCCCCACAACACTCCCGCAGGCATTCAAACTTTACTTGAACAAGCCACTCGCTTATACCCGTCATTACAGGATTATCCCATCCAGAAATTTTGGTGGGGATTTCGCCCAGCTACTCCTGATGAATTACCTATCCTTGGCACTAGCCACTGTCAAAATTTAACTTTAGCTACAGGTCATTACCGCAATGGCATATTGCTTGCACCTGTAACCGCAGCCTTGATTGCCGATTTGATTTGGGAACAAAAAGCTGATCCTTTACTTTCCCACTTCCACTATTCCCGCTTTCACACCCAGCCATCTACCTCCATGCTGACTCACTCTGCTAATTTCTCCAACGGGTATCACCCTGCCGTATCTTTGGAGAATACCCGACTCTCGACTCCCGACTCTCGACTCCCGACTCTCGACTCCCCATTGATTATTGCTGGCAAAACTTTTCAATCTCGTTTGATGACGGGAACAGGCAAATATCGCAGCATTGAGGATATGCAGCAAAGTATTGTCGCTAGTGGTTGTCAGATTGTCACCGTGGCAGTGCGGCGGGTGCAAACCAAAGCACCCGGACACGAAGGTTTAGCCGAAGCACTTGATTGGACAAAAATCTGGATGCTGCCGAATACAGCAGGTTGTCAAACCGCAGAAGAAGCGATTCGGGTTGCTCGTTTAGGGCGAGAAATGGCAAAACTATTGGGGCAAGAAGATAACAACTTCGTCAAGTTAGAAGTTATACCAGATCCTAAATATTTACTTCCCGATCCCATTGGCACATTAGAAGCCGCAGAACAACTCGTAAAAGAAGGTTTTGCAGTATTGCCCTATATCAATGCTGACCCGATGTTAGCTAAGCGTTTAGAAGATGTGGGCTGTGCTACGGTGATGCCTTTAGCATCTCCTATTGGTTCGGGGCAAGGGCTGAAAACAACTGCTAACATCCAGATTATCATTGAAAATGCCAGTATACCAGTGGTGGTAGATGCTGGCATTGGTTCGCCCTCAGAAGCAGCGCAGGCGATGGAATTAGGGGCAGATGCTTTATTAATTAATAGCGCGATCGCACTTGCTCAAAACCCGGCAGTCATGGCTCATGCCATGAATTTGGCAGCAGTCGCTGGGCGTCTAGCATACCTTGCCGGCAGAATGCCTATTAAAGACTACGCCAGTGCCAGTTCACCACTCACTGGAACTATTACTAGTTAGGGAATGGGGCATGGGGCATAGGACAAGAGTTATCCCCAATTCCCCTTCGGGTGAATCCTTCGGATACGCTTCGCGAGCGCCAGTCGCTCATGGGGGAGAACCCCCTCTAAGCGGCTGTCTCACCAATTTTCAGGAATGTAACGATTTAGTTCCATAGTATGAGAGCATGGAATATAAGCTTGTGTAACAATAAATAAACAAAAAGAATAAGGAATTACTTCATGCCCTATACAAACGAAGAAGGCGGTCTTCTAAATAATTTTGCCAAGGAACCAAAGATTTATCGAGCAGAGCCTCCCACAGAAAGCCAAAAGCGCAACTACATTTTTCTAGGAGTTGTTGCCACAGCTTTGGTTGGTGGTTTAATTTTTGTTGCCTTCTCGGTTTCAAATCTCAGCTGATCATAAAATTTTTTAATAAAACTTAATTTTTTATTGTTTCAGGTTGCCAGCAAAATGGGAACCTGGCTTTTTATTATTTATTAGAATGACAAGATTAAGGTAATATTATATACTTTATTTCTGCTTAACTTGAAAAGCTCAATATATCCTGAGTAGAGTAAAATCCACTTGATGATAATCGTAGTGAGATTGTTATGTTTAAATGCGCCCTGTAGTACCAAATTGGTGTAGAAAAGCTAAAACATATCTAAGTTGCACAGTCACTTGTAAGGGTCGTTCACCGATCAAAGTCAACGGTCAACACGATTACATATGCAAGTTAAATATAGAACAGCTTAGTATTGTTTGAGATTCGTGGAACAGCCTTGTAATCAAGAATTTTAATCCAAAATCTCAAATCTGTGTCGAAAAGATTCCTAGGTCGGGAAACCCTCCTTGGAACTTTCTACAAAATCCAAAATCGGTATCAGGGAATGTAAACTATGTCTTGGCTATTTAGCCGCCATGAGCGTGAATGATACTGCACACTCCGATAATTTTGCTTGGAATCGGCAAGTGTATCACCGTCTGAAACTTGCCCTCAGTCTCGACTTAAGACGACAGATATTTTTGGCGGTATGTGATGATTTACACTTGAGGAATCAAGTAGCGGCTCGTTTGCATTCTACTTTGGCTTATCCAGTTGGACAAGTACTATATCAGCCTTCAGATGGGCAGGCAACTAGCACTCCAGCCTATCCGCGATTAGTGACTTTACGGTTGAATTTGAGCGAGCCTAATCCGGTAATTCAGATCAGTCAATGGTTAGCTAATTATCCACCACCAATTGTTGGGGCATCAAAAGATAGTCCTGGGCGACCGTTGCCAATACCAGCATTTCAGATTGTAGGTGTGGAACAGCTAACTAAACAACCAGTAGCAGTACAGCGTTCTTTTTTACACCATCTTCGCTTAAGTGAACAGTATTTCTCTAGCCCAGAATCTAACCGATTCCTCGAATCTAGCGTACTTTTGTGGGTATCCCGTCCTTGGTTATCTGCTATTCAGCAATCAGCCCCACAGTTTTGGCGTTGGCGTACTGGTGTGTTTGTGTTTGCTGGAGAACCGACACCAACGACACACAATGCAGATCATCCAGAACGTTTTTCCAGTTCTAGAAGCTTGGATTTAGGGAATCTTGAGCAATCTATTCTAGACGAATCAGTCAGTGAAGCAGAACTTAAACGTGCAGCTACCACAAAACAAGAGTTTGAAGATGAGTTTAATTTGCCGACAGAAATACCAGCAAATCCAATCGGTAAAGCACAAGAAACTATACCTGCTACCTCAGAATTATTGCAGACTGGGTTACAACAGCAAGAATATGCTGCTAGTAGATCAATTGGAAGTAATAGTCCATGGACGGTGTTGTCTCATGTTAGTAAGGAGTTAACAGAGCTAGTAATAGCAACGATTAATACAAACATTGCCCAAGAACCAGATGATAACTGGCAACCACAACAAGTTTTGTGGGAAATTGAGGAATTGCATTCACAGCAAGCCTCAGGGTCAGCACTGGCAGCAGCTTATCATCAATTGGGAAATTTATATCGCCTTCGCATTGAGCAAGGACAGTCAACTATAGAAAATCTGATGGTGGCAATTCTTGCTTATCAAGAAGCGATCGCTTACGATAAAACCTCACCACAATTACCAGATATTTTAAATGATTTAGGTACACTCTACTGGATGTTACACCGCACACCACAGGATTCAGAATCAGGACAAACTTATATAGAACAGGGAATTGAATTTTATCAGCTGGCTTTAAAGTCAATTTCACCACAGACCCACGCAGAAACTTATGCACGGATACAAAATAATCTGGGAACAGCTTATGGTGATTTAGCTCGTTTTTCTAATCCAGCAGAGAATTGGCAGCAAGCAGTTTTAGCTTACAGTGAAGCATTGCGCTATCGTACAGTTGAAATGGACACCTTAAAGTATGCTGCTTGCCAAAATAATTTAGGTACTGCTTATTGGCATTTAGCACAATACAATCAACCAATTGTGCATTTAAAGCAAGCGATCGCATCTTACAATGAAGCCCTGGTTCACTATAACCCCCAACTTGAACCGCTCAAGTATGGCATGATTCAAAACAACATCGGCACTGCCTACTGGAATCTTGCCCAATACGAACAACCAATACAAAACCTGCGGCTAGCTATTGAGGTTTACCGCGAAGCCCTCAAATATCGCACCCCAGCCACTGTTCCCAATGCTTGTGCTGCTACACAAAATAATCTTGGTACAGCTTACTGGCATTTAGCTAACTTATCCCAAACGACTAAAGAGGTGCGGCAAAAGTTGCTAGAGTTATGTATTGATGCTTATGAAGAAGCCATTGCTTTGGCTCATTCTCTTAACAGTAAACTCTTAAGTTTTGACTTGTTTGCCGCTCATAATAACTTGGGGCTTGCCCATTATCAGCTAGTAACAGATAATTCTTTTAGTGGCGATCAAGTCATGCGATCGCAACATCTCGAAGCCGCATTAGATAACCATTTGCAAGCCTTAAAAGGATTTAGCCAACAACCAGAAGCTTATCAAACAACTTTTACTTACGTCTTGAAAACAATTCGGGCTTTCCACAATGAATTAGGGATACAAGGACAAAATCTGGCTTTATCTAAAGTACCAGGTCATTTGTTACCAGAAATTCTGCCAAAGTTGTAAATACTCGTCAGTAATTGTGTACACTGATAACAAATAAAAAAGGGAATTGAGAATGGAAAATGGGACTGATACAATTTGATGAAAAGTATGATACAGCTAATTCAGTAACCAAGATTAACGAGCATGACAAGAGATAAAAAGGTCTTTGAGGAGGGAATCCTTTCAAAATTTAGATGATTTGAGAGAATTTGTATGGCAACGTCTTGAAAAAGTCAATACATCAATTGTTGCTTCTATTACAGATTGGAATTTTATTTTGGATGCTTTATTTGTCTCTGCCTTTTCGTGAATTTTGATGACACTGAAGAAGTGATCGCTTTACCTCATACTTTCGTAAATCATATTTATTCTTTCGATATTACCAGTTAAAATACTAAACATTTTGAAGTTCCAAAGAATGATATATACTGCGAAGATGTTTTAAAGCTCTTTCCTTGCGTTTACGCAATGTTGCTTCATTCTCAACTGACTGACCTTGTAAGATTAAATGCAATTTAATTTCCTTCCATGATAAATTTTTTAGTATCTTCAAAATCAAAATTTCTTTTTCCTCTGGCTCTAACTTTTCAAACGCTACGCTTACTCTTTTGAATAATTCTTCTTCAGTTTCTTCAGAAATAGCAAGGCTAAAATTTACATTAGATTCAATTATGCTTTCATCAAATTGTGAAAATCTGCTCAGTTCTCGGCTCTGTTCTCTAATGATGTTATAGGCTGTTGCTCGAACCCAAGCAAAGGGTTTTTCAATCTGTTCGCCTGTTGCCAAAAATCTGATTCCACGCATATATGCCTCATTGAGTACCCAAGTAGGGGTATAAGAATTACTGAGATTGAATTGTGCAAGGCTGCGCTTAATGAAAGCTAACATTGAGTGGGCAGAAGAACTGCCAAAATCAAGCAAGACTTGAAATTCTTCGTCAAATGCCTCACGACCACAAGCTGGCATCCCATTTCCTCCAGTGAAGTAGCAAGTATTACAGATTCTTATTCGTTTTTAAAATTAACTAACCTACTAATACATAGTGATAAAATGAGCTTTTTGTGACTTTTGGATCAAGTTTTCATAAAATTACTCCTTGAATTGTCACAAAAGTCAAATTTTTTCACTATTTATTATGTAAGGTCACAAAAGTCAAACTTTTTCACTATATATAGGAGTTCAACCAATCCAAATGTGTTCACCTACTGGGAATTAATAGGATACTGCTTATCTGCAATGTGTAATATAACTAGAGGGATATGTAAGTCCGAACAGAATTTGGTGATAAGGAGCTAGTACCAATGGTCAATTTTTATTTTTCAAATAGAATTAAAGAGCCAGAGTTACCATTAACTCATGAGCAAAAGAACATCATCCAAGAATATTGTTGTTTAGCAAGTTTAAGCAGTTTATCAGAATCAGAAGCACAGCGAATAGCAGATATCTTAGAAATCGCTCAATTAGACCAAATAATTGATTTTTTCATGACAGAAGCAGACTATTATATTGGTCATAATTTGAACTTGATTGACGAAAATGAACGCAAAAATATTCAAGCAAAATTAAAAGAATATTTAGTAATTGATATGGATAAAATTAACCAATATGACTTACATAAAGGTAACGGAAAAACGAAAGACAGAGGACGCAGAGGACACAGTATAATGAGAGTTTGAGAGTTTTTTCGCGTGGGTTATAATCAAATTACTTTTGCCAAAACTAAGTAATTTTTTTGATAAAATAAGAACATAGTCATCCAATTATGTTCTTATTTTATACCAGATTATAATCAAATCACTACGTATTGTGTTCGGACTATAAAACAATTATCACGCAGAGTATAGCTACTAATGTTAAACAATAAGAAGCAAACATCAAATAAGCAACAATTGCTGCCATCCCCTCAGTTTTTTGCTCTTTAATACTGCCAATTTTAGCTACAAACGAATTGAATAATTGAAGCATATTTTTAGTCTCACAATTATGTTTTTCTTCAATAATTAGTGAACGCTAGTATTAATATGTGACTCACACTTGCTTGTTAAGTCTGCACGGGTGTGTTACTTGCCGCCGTTACCCTTTAAAAATTCAAGCGAGGAAAAGTTGCACTCTTGGAGCATAAGCTTGCTGTTAAGCTGATGTGATCAAAATTCCAGAGTGCGATCGCTTTTTTGCATCCCCGTTAAAAATGGAAAAACTCTGCTTTTACTGTTAAAAGCAAAGTCACAAATATTACTGATCTAGTTTGAGGCTAACTGACTAATCATCAACAGTGACACGCTGCCCTGTGAAAGTGAACCTAAACGGTTCACCTTCACCTACAGGCTCGTTTTCATCTAAAGGATTTTTAGTTAAATCGAAGGTACGAATTTCAAATGTCCCTTCCACTGTTTGAGTCGTTGAATTAAATTTGAAACGATAATCGCCTCTAGCAGTAGTAACAGAGTCTGTACTTTCTGGAGCTGGGAAATTGAAGTTAAATGTGGTGGCAATAATTTCTCCCGATTTGTTAAGCTTCCAGACACCTTGTCCATCAGTAAAACGGTTGTTGGGGAAGAACTGAGCAGCAGCAGGCACACCCTTAGTGCCACCTTGGTTTGAGTCGATGACAAAAAAGTTGCCGTCTATTGTCAGTGTGATCACTCTACGTCCCACAAAGTCGCCATTGAGAAAGGTAGACAAAATATATGTCCCGACAACGAATTTGCGATTATAACCCTGTTGAAAAAAAGTCGAGTCTTTTACGAATTTAGCTATCACAGGACGCGTGGAAATGGTCATTGGATCAGCGCTGTACTAAGTAATATTTCGATGCTAGTAAAATAAAATACGAGTATTTGCTCGATATTACAATTATTGTTAATAATTCGACATACTTTACAGTTCGTGATGGCGATCGCACTCAAGCACTACTACCCTTTGGGAAGTCAATAGTCAATAGTCAATAGTCAAAAAAAATTTTGACTATTGACTTGAAATTATTGAATTGCGTACAGCGGCTGCTCCCCTGCTCAAGAAAGCTTGCCTCCACACGTCAATTTTGGGTTGGTCGAGTACTATTCTCCCCATTCTTTAATTACAGAAAATAGGGATGAGTAATCATCATTAGCAAATGACATTTTCATTGCTGTGTGCAAAATTTGCCGCACAGCTTCAATACTGCTGAGATCCAAACCCAAAGATTTTGCTTCAGAGATAAACAAATCTGTATCTTTTAGCAAGTGTTTTGTGGGGAAATTAGGATTAGCATAATTGCCATCTAACATCCGTTGCAGCTTTTTGTCAAAGGTAGGCGCGTACAATGAACTTTCACGCAGGATTTGCATAAATAAATCCACATCTACGCCCTGACGCTCGATAAAAGCTAGACTTAGAGCGAAGCTAGTTGTCAGGGAAGCAATTAGTTGATTTAGTGCCAATTTGAGCGCAGCAGCAGCCCCCACTGGCCCTATAAGCAAAGGTTCTGGCCCGAAATTTTGTAGTAACTGTAAATGATTTTGATATTGCTCTAGTTCAGCACCTACCATGACAATCAGCTTGCCATTTTTTGCTTCTGGAATGCTCCCAAGCACGGGTGCTTCTAAATACTGACCCCCACCTCCAACTACTGAATCTCTAATCTCTTGGCTTTCTGTGGGGGTAATTGTCCCCATCTGGATAATGGTGCGTCCTTCTAGAGTTCGCCAAGAAGTATCTGAAAGCAACACATGATAGGTGGCTGCGGCATTTGTGAGCATGAGAATAACACACTCAGCCGCACGAATTGCATGGCGGGGATGTGTGACGATTTCGGCGCCAGCTGCTTGTAGGGGTGCTAATTTTTCTGGGGTACGATTATAGGCAACTACCTCTATATTTGCTGCTAACAATCTTTGAGCCATTGGTAGTCCCATTAGTCCAGTTCCCAGAAATGCCACCTTCATTGTTCACGTTCCTTTAGTAAGCGCGATCGCGTTTTCATCGTTTAATTGTCAGTTGCTAGGGAGCAGTTATTTCAGATTCAAGATAAAATCTCAAAGTCCCTACTCCCTACTTTCTATTCTCTACTCCCTAACTTTAGCGATCAGCCACCTGCGGCAAAAGTCACCATAATTAGAACTGAAAGTAAGATACCGGGAGTAAGTAATGTCACCAATAAAAATAGCTCATGAGCATTCATAATTATTACCTTCGTACTATTTTTGACTTGATAGTAATCAATGTAATGCTAGTCCATATCAGACCGATACAGGATTCTTAAAGAGAGTTTTAACTTTTGAGATTTCCCTTTACTCTCCCACAGCTAATCCTTTGAGCGATTGAGATTTTTCTTTTTCGTTGAGTCTTTTGCTTTGAATTAAGACTCCAAAGCCACCGAGTCCTACGGGATCTAGTAGCTGGTGTAGTGCTGAACGTCGTTGCAGCAACTGTGAGATAGGTATTTCTTGATGAGAAAGGGCAGCAATTCGACTTCCCAAACCCAGTGCCATCAAAAATACACCTTGCTGCGTAAAACCAACTTTCTCTAAACCGCACCGCTTACCCCATTCTTCCAAAGCAGTAAAATCAACATGGGCTGTGATATCTTGATGCCCGATATTGATATAAGGGTTGTCGTGGTAGCGATGTTGATAGTAGCACTGTAGAGTTCCTTGCGATCGCCTGGGATTATAATAACGGCTGGCAGAGTACCCATAATCAATTGTTAACACATACCCCCGCTGCAAGCGGTCTGCTACTATACTCAACCAGTCGAGAGCAGCTAAATTAATTTCGCTGCGATAACCATCTGCATAGGAACTTTGAGTTAAATCAATTCCCACTATATTGAAATATTCTACCAGTTGTGGCGTAGAAGGTTCCCCGATTAATTCTACAAATTGCGGAGAGAAAGGGCAATTAGGGAGAGCAGGGGAGCCAGGGAGCGGGGGAGCAGGGGAAGAAATTACTTCCTCATCCCCCTCATCCCCCTCATCCCCCTCATCTCCCTCATCCCCCCTCGTTGTCACATAAATTTCTCGCAGTCCCCCCGCCTCTAATATGAATTGATGGACTGGTAAGGCATCGACTAATTCATTAGAAAAAAAGCAGCCAGTGATTTCCTTACTGGGAATTTCCTCTAGGCTGCACCAACGCACGGGGAACTCCTGTAAGCGTTGCTGCTGTTCTTGCCTTAATGCTGGTGACTTTTCCACAATCACATATTTCAGTGCAGCAAAGAAATCTGGGTGGTGCAACTGATGGTAGTTGAGGATATGCAGCGCTAATAGTCCTTTACCTGCTCCCATTTCTACTAGAGAAAACGAGTTAGGTCGCCCTAAAATCTCCCACATCTGGACAAATTGTTCTGCCAGTAATTCGCCGAAGTCAGCACCGAGATTAGAAGATGTAAAAAAATCACTGTCCTTGAATCCAATTTTGACTGCATTGCTGGAATAGTAACCGTGTTCTGGGTGATATAACACCATGTCCATGTATTCAGCAAAAGTAATTTGCCCCTTGGGACTAGCAGCAATGCGATGGGCTATGGCTGTACACAGCGTTGGATTTGAATCCATAAGAGAGTTAGGAGTTAGGAGTTATGAATTATAAATTATCAATCAATTTCACTTCTAAATCTGTTTTAAAAATACTTTGTGTCTTTGTGCCTTAGTGGTAAAAAAGTTTAAACCACAAAAGACACCAAGACACAAAGAGTTTTCATTCGTCTTGGTGTAGGCAGTTCATGACTGCCACTTAAATTATTCGTTGTTGAAGTCATCAGTTAACAGTCATCAGCCAACAACTTCAAATATTTCTTGAAATTTCCTTATTTGTGAAACTTTCATCCACTCACTAGCGACACTAGCACGCCATTAGGATCGCGGACACGAGCAATTGTTTGTCCCGAAGGATGGGCTTTCGGTGCATCTATGGCTTTTGCTCCTGCTCCTAATGCTCTCATATAAGCGGTGCCAACATCAGGAGTAATAAACGATATTTGAGTTAATGCTGGAGGTTGTGCGGGGTCATGGGCATAAAAACCACCTGGGAATAATGTCTGTGCTTCGCTGATAGAAGAGAAAGCCAGTGTGGTATCTCCAGTTTCGATTTCAGCCCAGATAAATTTACTTGTATCTTGGAGAGTGCGACGAACTAAACCAAAAGCTTTTTCGTAAAACTCTACGGTCTTAGCCACATCGTTAACCCAGATGATTGTATAACCAAACTTCATGGCGGATACTCCTTAAGTTAGCGAAAATGCCAAGATTCTGTTTAAAAATCGAAAAATTCTACTATTAATATCCTCAATTTTACTTGCTAGTTGTTTAAAATTTGGCAAAACCTATAATTACAGCACTTAACAGTAACCTCTTTTGCCTAGTAATTATTCAAATTTAAAGTATGGAATTATCAGGGTCATTCTTGAAACATAAAAAATAATTTATGTCAAGATGCCAGGGGATTATTTACAAGTGCTGATAAACAATTGGTATAAAATTTTTGGTTTGTCAAATAGTAAAGGATAAGCTTTTGGGTAGTTTATTTGTCCTCAACTAACTCTCTAGAATGTGAGTATCTGTTGCTAGAGTTTTTGCTGCCGTTTGTATTAGTTCTATATCTAATAGTGACCAAGAACGAGATTCTTGGCATTGATGAGCTACTAACAATCCCCATAATCCTCTCGGTATCAAAATTGGTGCTACCAAGTTGGCACGTACTTGGATGCTGCGGAGGAAATCGCGGTGACAAGGCTGGATTGGTTCTGATTCAATATCAGCGATCGCTCTGACTCGACCAGCTAAATACAGGGCTGCGTACTCGTCATTAAAACAATTATCTGCTCCTGTTGAACCTAATATTGAAAATTTATTATTAATTAAGGATTCAAAAGTTACTTGCCCGTGCCACTGCCAATAGAAGTAATATAAAACCACGCGATCGACCTGAAGTGATTCTCTGAGTTGAACCGTCGTTTGTTGGATTAATGCATTCCGATGCGTTGTTCTTACAAGGCGGTTAAGCACTCTTTGCAAACCCTGTTCAGTATGCTCATTTGGGCTTGGGTCAGACTCGGATTGAGAATGAATTTGCACAGTCCTACAATTATGGCTAAGTAAACACCGTCAGATTTATCTAGTAATTTATCAGACTTATTATAAAAAATCTTGCTAGATGAGAAGCAGTAATTAGATTAGCATCGAATAAAATTTTGATTAAAATTTTGCAAGTAAGTAGCTGACTGCAATTAAATATAAAGTCTGGTCGTGGTTCTTAATCAGCTATGGAGTAACCAGCACAAGATTAAAAGCCGTTACTACAAACTTTGATTAATTGACATTGACCTACTTAATTTAAAATGCCAAATTTTAAGTTGTAAACTCTAGTTTGTTTGCAGAATTCATCATAAAAAATTAAAAATTAACATTTCTTTTAATTTTGTTAGTTCTAAAGAAAGTATGAAGAATAAAGGATGTTCGGCGAAACTGTTCCTGAACGCTTACAAGCCTTTTAGTAAACGCGCTCTGCGCGCCTTGCCGCAGGCTAAAATTAGAGTCACTTTATCCTTTATCCTTCATACTTCAGTTGCCTATCTGTCTACAGATCCCATAATCACGTCGATACTGCCGAGAATCACGACAATATCTGCAACTTTCATGCCCCGCAATAAACCTGGGAGAATCTGGAGGTTGTTAAAATCTGCTGGGCGAATCTTCCACCGCCAAGGGAAGACGTTATCATCACCAACCAGATAAATTCCTAGTTCACCTTTGCCGCTTTCCACACGAGAATAAATTTCACCCTTGGGAATCTTAAAGGTGGGGGAAACCTTCTTACCAATGTACTGATAATCAAAAGCATCCCACTCTGATTTTTTCCCAGCGGCTAAGCGCTTAGCTTCGAGGTTTTCGTAGGGGCCTCCGGGTAGTCCTTTGATAGCTTGGCGAATAATCTTCACAGATTCGCGCATTTCCCGCATCCGCACGACGTAACGGGCAAAGCAATCACCGGCAGTTTCCCATTGCACGTCCCAGTCGAAATCGTCGTAGCACTCGTAATGGTCAACTTTCCGTAGATCCCACTTAACGCCAGAAGCACGTAACATCGGGCCAGACAGCCCCCAGTTTAATGCTTCTTCGCGGGTGATGGTGCCAATGCCCTCAACACGACGGCGGAAGATGGGGTTATTAGTCACCAAGCGTTCGTATTCGTCGATTTTAGGCAATAAGTAGTCGCAGAATTCCAAGCACTTATCTACCCAACCATAAGGCAAATCAGCGGCAACGCCACCAACACGGAAGTAGTTGTTGTTCACCATGCGGTAACCTGTGGCGGCTTCCCACAAATCGTAAATCATCTCCCGTTCCCGGAACTGGTAAAAGAAGGGAGTTTGGGCGCCTACGTCAGCGAGGAATGGGCCGAACCACAGCAAGTGGTTAGCAATGCGGTTCAATTCCAGCATGATAACGCGAATGTAGCTGGCGCGTTTGGGGACAGCAACACCTGCCAATTTTTCTGGCGCGTTAACAGTGACGGCTTCGTTGAACATTCCCGCCGCGTAGTCCCAACGACTGACGTAAGGGACGTACATCACATTAGTGCGGTTCTCCGCTATTTTTTCCATTCCCCGGTGCAAATAGCCAATTACCGGTTCACAATCAATGACATCTTCGCCATCCAAAGTGACAATTAGCCGCAGAACCCCGTGCATGGAGGGATGGTGAGGCCCCATATTCAGCACCATAGGTTCGGTGCGGGTTTCTAATCTTGCCATAAATTCCGTGTTCTCCTATGAAAATTTCGACTTGAACAGCGTAGATGCCAACCAGACACGATTTATCGGGTCTGCCAAAATTAGAGGTGTAAGAGCAATATTTTTATAGAAGCACCTGAAAGGTGTCTAGATGTATTGCCCATACAGGATTAGGTTGGAGATGGGGTGGCAGCGAAGGGATTTGATTTGATGTTGCATTTTGTTTCACTTCTTCAACTATTATATGGAAGCTTGATATGCAAGGAATTGAGGCGTAGGAATTTTTTCATTTGCGTCCAGTTTCCCCAAGCTGCCCCTGTTCGCTATTCCCTTTTACCGATGACACCAGATTCACAAACACCGCTAGATTTAGAAACCTTGACCTTTTCCCATATTCCTGTCTTGAGTCGAGAGGTGATTTCAGGTCTAGCGGTACGTCCTGGCGGTCATTATTTGGATGCGACGGTAGGCGGTGGTGGTCACAGTCGCCTGATTTTAGAAGCTGGTGCTTCTGTGCAACTAACAGCGGTTGACCAAGATGAGGATGCTTTAGCGGCGGCGCAGAAAAACTTAGCTGAGTATGGCGATAATCGCATACAATTTATCCTCAGCAATTTTGCTGCCTACAAGTTTACTCCTAACACTTTCGATGGTATCCTCGCCGATTTAGGGGTAAGTTCTTACCATCTAGACCAGCCAGAACGGGGTTTTAGCTTTCGCCACACAGCCAGTCTCGATATGCGAATGGATAAGCGACAGTCGCTAACCGCAGCCGATGTGATTAATGAATGGGATGAAGCGGAATTAGCAGACATTTTCTTTAAATATGGTGAAGAAAGACTATCAAGACGCATTGCTAGACGCATCGTCGAAAAACGCCCGTTGCACACGACTACAGAATTAGCAACAGCGATCGCTGCTTGTGTTCCTCCTAAATACCGTTATGGTAGGATTCATCCTGCTACCCGTGTTTTTCAAGCCCTGCGAATTGTGGTCAACGATGAGTTAAAGTCTTTAGAAACTTTCTTAGAACAAGCACCAAAGGCTTTAGTTCCAGGTGGCAGAATTGCAATTATCAGTTTTCACAGCCTGGAAGACCGCCTAGTTAAACATGGTTTACGAAATTCACCTTTGTTGCAAGTCTTGACAAAAAAGCCAATTACTGCTATGGAAGAGGAAATTGCTAATAACCCGCGATCGCGTTCTGCTAAGTTGAGGATAGCGCAGAGGAAGAGCGGGGGAGATGGGGAACTCGGGGCCCCCACGACCTTCGGTCGTGGGGATTAGGGGCGATGGGGGGCAGGGGAGATGGAAAGATGGGGGGATGGTGAGAATAACAACTGACAACTGACAACTGACAACTAACAACTAACTTCAATTTTTCTGGGCAATTCAACGCAAAAGGTGGAACCTTCCCCCTGTTTGCTGGTAACGCTGATTACTAAAAACCCCGCTTCCATTCCTCTCCCCGAAACGGAATCCCGGTTTGAATTCCCCCTTCCCGATGCGGGAAGGGGGTTAGGGGGTTAGGTCTTTGATGACTTTGATGTTTCGCATAATACTTCTCAAATATCCTCTAAAATCCAAAATTAATAATATTGAAAATAAAAGAGGGAGCTTAAGCCCCCTCTTAAAAATAAGGTAATTATTTTTAGTTAAAGTCAAGCAGGAATTATAAGCGGGGTAGCATAGCTATTGGGTTAACTGCTCCCTTACCTGTTGGATGGATTTCAAAGTGGCTGTGTGGCCCAGTACTGAAACCAGTGCTACCCATTAAAGCAATTGTTTCTCCTTGATGTACCTCCTGACCTGGTTTTACCAGAATCTTGCTGTTATGACCATAGCGAGTCATACTGCCATCAGGATGGCGGATATCTACAAGGTTGCCATAGCCGCCTTTATTCCAGCCAGCTGTTTCTATTACCCCGTCAGCTGATGCATAAACTGGTGTACCAGTAGCATTAGCCACGTCAATTCCTTTGTGCATTCTTCCCCAGCGCCAACCATAGCCGGAGGTCAGTACACCCTTGGCAGGCCAAACGTAAGCAACAGAAGATGTTGAAGGAGGCGGTATAGTCTCGTCAATCGGTTTAGGCAGATATTGATCTACTGCTGCCAAAGGCGGTAGCGAGACTCTTGGAGTAACGGTGGTTCCCCGCATCCTGCCTAATGAATCAGAGGCATTGACACCAATAGGAGGTGTTGCGATTTTAGTGCCGGATGTGTTGCGAGGAGTCTGCCGTAACTGACCTTGATTAGGCAAGAACTCTGGATTTACTGGCTCGTCGATGGGGCGAATAGCACGCAATTCAGTCTTGGGTTGATTGCTATAGCTAGGCGTTAACGGGCTAGGAACGGGAATTGACACCGCAAAATCCTTACTTCCCGAAACGGGTCTAGATACCGCCAAATCATTGGGAGTAGCAACGGGAATCGGCACGGCAGCACTATTGCTTTCAGTATCGTTAGCTACGGGCACAACTACATTCCCGGACTGCTGGGCGCGATATTTCTGCTGTAATCTCTGGATTTCTGCTTGTAAGCTGCGGAGACGTTCATCTTTGTCCATTGCAACTTTTTGCCCAGGTTTTTTAGCCTGCTGCATTTGGGCAATGGCTCTTGGTACTGGTGTGTCACCACCTACGCCGTTAGTATTGACGTTGGCAGGGACTTGATTTGGCGTATAGACATCAGGTGACTTTTCGTCAGACAAGGCAGTATTTGTTTCTATCTGCTTGTCCGCAGCTTGTGGTGTGGGGACAGTAATACTGCTGTTGTCGGCCAAAACTGGTAACTGTGAAGTCACCGATAGATTCTGGCTCACACTAGGAGTGTTTACAGGGAAAGTGGCTACCACCTGATCAGTGCTGGACTGCATCCCAGTGGGGTTAACCACTGCTATTGTCTGTGGTAGAGCTTTGGGTTTAGCCTGAGCAGCAGGAATAATTAGTCTTTGACTAATTTTCAGTTGATTGGGATCGGTGAGGTTATTTGCCTTAACTAGTTCTGCAACTGAAGTATTGTATCTGCTAGCGATCGCTGCTAGTGTATCTCCAGGTTTGACTTCGTAGGCTGTTGTCCCCGATGAAGCGGCAATTTTTGGTTTGGCTGGTGCAGGTGTTGTTGCTAGTTGCTGTACCGGCTCACTTGTTACTTGTGCCGTTGCTTTGTTAGCTTCATTGGCAACTGGCGCTTGTTCTATTACCGTGCTACTCGCGCTGATTGGTGGTAATTTATCTTCTGTTGTCGTTGTCTGTGCCAACTCAGTAGCAGATTTTGATAAATTTTTCGACTCCCCAGACCGCAACTTTGCCAGACTTTTTCTTAAACGGTTCGATTTTTCTTGTAAGCTATTCAGGGCAAACTCTTGCTGCGCCTTTAATTTAGCATCAACTTCACTATTGGCGACTGTGCTTTGTTGTGCCACCTTTTGTGGTTCGGCTTTCAAAAATGCAGTTTTCTCGTCAGCAACACTATCAGCACTAGACAGTTTTTTTACTGTCTGTTCTGGATGCTTAGCTGTTTGCAATCCCTGTAACAATTGGGGTTGCTGGTTGACGGAATTTTTATCAACTGCTGTTTTAGAAAAAGTTTCTGAT
This sequence comes from Nostoc sp. UHCC 0702, assembly GCA_017164015.1. Lineage (GTDB taxonomy): Bacteria > Cyanobacteriota > Cyanobacteriia > Cyanobacteriales > Nostocaceae > Amazonocrinis. Next base: position 7,403,752 of record CP071065.1, on the reverse strand, counting down.
GTTGGAACTTTTATAGGCATTCCACTTGCCGCAACTTGCAATTTCGCTTCAAGCCCAGGCAACTGTGAAATTGCTGTCGGTTCCACTATGACAGGGTTTTCTGGCACACTTGCTGACGAGACTGTTTGAGTCTTCAGCTTTGTGGGAGCAAATTTCACTTCAGTGTCAGGAGCAGCTGGAATAGCTGAGGCTGCCTTTTGGCTGCCTACGGGCGCTGCTGCTTGGGCTTGATCGCTTTGCCGAGTCACTAAAAGGCTGGTTGCTCCCATTGAAATTGCCAAGCCAATCATGGCAGCTCTTGTCCGCGCCCGACGTTTAACCGTTGGATTAACTATATGTGGCTCTAGCGGGGCATCATCGTTGCTGGGGGTATTTTTCAGCACAGCCTTCACTCTTTTTTTCAATGCTCGTTTCAAAGACGACCTCCTATGATCACTAGCGCTTAACTGATCTCGATATTTTTCAGTCCGATATTACCGAATGATTTTGATCACATCGAACTACGGTTCAAGATCACATCCACCAGAGATACTTACGCAAGATTAACCTGCTTCTCTGATTTAGACAAGTTCACAGATGTTAGCAAAACTTAAAAATTGCTGTGCTTACTTGTCCGCTCCACTCCTCACCACCTAGAAAATGTTGCTTTTGGCAGTTATCCGCGCCTGTTGTTGCTTCAGTTGCGATGACCAGAATATAGATTTATCTGGTTGATTATCGCGCTTGGGCAATGAAACTGCTACGGTTTCTGGAAAAGCGATGCCCCCTGCTGTAGATATATTCAAGGTTTTTCTACTTGATCAGTCTTCCCAACACGAGACTTTACGTTGATTCTTCCCTAGAAAACAACCGTACAAACTTCAAGCTACTTTTGTCCTCCTGAGAATTACCTATTAATACGAAAAAGACCAAATGCCTTATAAGACTTGCCTTTCCCGCTTTTGTTCCTAAAACCAAGATAATTCAAATTCATGAAAATCTATCATTCAAATTAGTTATACCCTGGAATTTACTATACAAATTTCTTATATCAATACACTTTTTACCCTGAGTATTTTTCACTATATTCACGCAATTTACTAATCTAACAGTATAAAACAAAACTTTGTTATTTCCATAACAACGGAGCAACTTTCTACAATTAATAATATTTTTAGATTAATATTTTCGATTTTTATAAGTAGCAATACTTAGTAAAAATTTTGAAAAACATTACAGTAGATAGCCTAACTGACGACGGGCTTCAAACAAACCGACGGCTACACTTACAGAAAGATTCAAACTCCGAACCCCAGGTTGTGCCATAGGAATACAAAGCGTAGCATCACAAATTGACAAAATTTCTGGTGGTAAGCCAGTGGTTTCACTGCCAAAAAGTAACCAGTCATCAGCTTGAAACTGAAAATGGACGTAATTAAAACTGCCCTTAACAGTAAAGCCAAGCCATCTGCCTCCACGCGCTTGATGTATGGTTTTAAAGGCTTCTAGGGATTCGTGATAGTGCAGCTTGACGTAAGGCCAGTAATCTAAGCCAGCCCTTTTGAGGTAGCGATCGCTAATTTCAAACCCCAAGGGCCCGACCAAATGTAATTCTGTGGCTGTAGCAGCGCATGTACGCGCAATATTGCCTGTGTTGGGGGGAATTTGTGGATTTACTAAAACGACCTGCGGCATTGCCCGTATAACTTCTACTTTGTATAAAATGATCTATATGATATAAAAAATCTACCAAAAGGTAGAGGTGATATATAGGTTTTGTTAATAATAACCAAACAAATTCTATCGATTAGAATTTTAAAACAAAATAATAGATTTACCCAAGGAAGGATTCGAGAATATTTTTGTTTAGTACTCAAAAAATATTGTTTTGTCTAAAAAATATACTCATGGTAATTTCCTGGAGACAGCACTACTCCAGGAAACTCTACCATTTCAGGCTCTTATCCCATGCGTCAGTCCTAGCAGTGTTAAGCAGCTAGAGACGAACACAATTTATCTTCTAATTCTATTTCGCGGTCTAGGGTGGCAATGATAGCTTGGGTGATGACGCGCTGAGTGTCAAAACCGACTGCGTGCAGTTGTAACCATTGCTGGGCTTCATTACCTTCGCGGAGGATTTTCTGTAGAGGGGAAAGGAAACAGCTAAAGCCTTGTTGTTTGGCGATGGGCCAAACTTCAGTGTACATTTCGGCAATCCAATCTCTGGCTAGAATGATTCTGCCGTCTTGCCAATGGTGCAATTGAGCATCGAGACTAGCAACAGCAGCCGCTGCTTCATTGCTAGCGGTGAGGGCGACCAGTTCTTCAGGAGAAAAAGTGCTTTGAGTTAATGGGTCGAGGTGTGGGTTATCTATTAGCTGCAATAACCTTGCTTCAAGCAATGCAGTAATTGCTAGTAAAGCAATGGGGTCTGTAACTAAATCACAAATTCGCAGTTCTAAACGATTGAGGTCATAGGGACGGCGATCGCCATTTGGTCGCACAGATGCCCACAAATGCCGGACATTTTGCATTGTGCCAGCAGCCAATTGATTTTCTACCCATTCGATATGATGGGCGTGACTTTCAAATAACGGCACATGGCTTGGTGTTTGTGGAAAGATTCCCCACCGAGTCGAGTGATAGCCAGTGGTTTTACCATTTAGGAAGGGAGACGAGGCGCCCAGGGCAAGAAACAAAGGTGCTTCTACCCGGATTAGGCGACAAGCCCGCATTAGTACTTCCGGGTCGCTGATGCCAATGTTGATGTGAACGCTGGCTGTAACTACTTTTGTGCCGTAGGTTTTTTCAATGTAGTCGTGATATGGATTAGTGGGATCGGAACGAAAAAAGCGATCGCCCCCGCTCAAAGACAGAGTACTGCCTGGAATTAGGGTATAGTCCCCCAAGCTTTGGAGGTAGTTTCGCAAATCTCGCCGGGGACGCAGCAACGCGCACAAAAGCTTTTCATAACTACTGGATGGGTTGGTTATGTATTCTACATTGCGGCTATCTGGCTCGCGCATAAATCCATCCAAAACCCCGACAATTTTGTCAGAGAGACCGACGATTGCACCTTGAGGCGTGCCGGTATACATCTCAATCTCAAAGCCTTTTGATAAGACCACTTGTTAGTTCTCCTCGGCTCTCCCAGCCTATAAATTGTATCGAATTAGACGAATTTCTGCATGGGCCTTAAGAGTTAGGAGTTAGAAGTTAGGAGTTTGGAGTTAGAAGTTAGGAGTTATTTCTCCCTCATCTCCCTCATCTCCCCCTGCTCCCCTGCTCCCCTGCTCCCCATCCCCCCCTGCTCCCCATCCCCCCCGCTTCCCTAGAGTCGCAATTGCCGATAAACTTCACTAGCGGCGCGATGCAATAGAGAGTGACGCCAGACAAGAGATTTTATATCGTCGGCATAGCCGCCACCAATGACGCAGGCGACGGGATAACCACCACTGACACAGGTACTCAAAACCTGCATTTCTCGGCGAAAAATGCCAGTATCGGTCAAGGCTAATTTGCCTAAGCGATCGCCTATATGAGGATCAACACCTGCATCATAAAATACTAAATCAGGCTTGACATCTAATAATAAATCTGGTAGAAAACGCGCCAAAGTTTGTAAGTAGGCATCATCTTCCATTCCTACTGATAGGGGAACATCCAGATCGCTTTTTTGCTTATTACCGGGAAAGTTGACTTCACAGTGCATCGAGAAGGTAAAAACTGTCTCGTCGCCTTGAAAAATAAAGGCAGTGCCATCGCCTTGATGGACATCTAAATCTACAATTAGGATTTTTTGAACAAGTCCAAGTTTTTGCAGAACGCGAGAGGCGATCGCCAAATCATTGAAAATACAAAAACCAGACCCATAACTGGGAAAGGCATGATGAGTGCCACCAGCAGTATTGCAAGCTAAACCCTGACTTAGTGCCAACTTAGCAGTCAGTATTGTACCACCAACCGCTACACAGGTACGATTCACCAGTGCTGGACTCCAAGGCAAACCTATGCGCCGTTGTGCTTTGGGTTCTAGCGTACCTTCACAGTAGGCTGTAACGTAGTCTGGGGTGTGAACTGTCTCGATTAACTCTCTTTGCGGACGGTTGGGGGTGTGAAATTGTTCTGTTTGCGCCACGCCGTCAGCTAAAAGTAATTCATAGAGTTTTCGGAACTTGGACATCGGGAAGCGATGACCTTCAGGTAGCGGTGCAACGTAATCTGGATGATAAATAATTGGCAATTCCATAGTTATTAATAATTTCTAACCATAATCTTTACACTACTCCCCACTCCCGACTCCCTACTTGCTTCAAGCAAAGATTTGAGCCTTCAAAACGACTTTTCAAACATCCCTTGAGGCACTAACAAGGTAAAATTTGGCAAGAATGACATCACGCCTGTGGATACATGAAATTTTTCATTGCAAATTTAAAATTTATATGATTGACTGGATTTTACCTCTGGCATTGATTATATCTGGCTTGCTGTTCGGTGTAATTGGTGAAAAATTTATTTTCCAAAGATTGAAATTATTTGCTGCCAAGAAAAACATTCCCGGAAGCGAAATCATCTTTCAATCTCTGCAACGTATGCCATTTATCTGGTTTGTACTTGCAGGGTTCTTAGGTGCAATTATTAGCGCACCTCTCAAACCAGATGTAATGATTTTATTGCAAAAAATCATTACAATTGCTTTTTTGTATTCAGTTACTTTAGTTTTGGCAAGACTAACTGCTGGTTTTGTAATTTTATACACTCACAGAACAGAGGGGGTTACAGCATCACTAATTTCTAATGTTGCTAAAACTGCTGTTTTAGTTTTGGGATCTTTAATTTTGTTGCAAACGGTGGGTATTCAAATTACACCGATAATCACAACTTTAGGAATTGGTGGTATAGCAGTAGGTTTGGCACTGCAAGACACGTTAGCAAATCTATTTTCTGGTTTTTACCTAATTATTTCTAAACAGGTAAAAACTGGAGATTATGTCAAATTAGATAGTGGACATGAGGGATATATTACAGATATTACTTGGCGCAATACAACTATTAAGGAATTTTCTAATAATGTAATTATTGTACCTAACTCCAAACTAGCTTCGGCAATTTTTACTAATTATCATTTACCTGTAAAGGAAATAACTTTAACAATGAATGTGGGTGTAAGTTATGATAGTGATTTGGAAGAAGTTGAACGAATAACTGTAGAAGTTGCCAAAGAAGTTATGCAAGAAATTGCACCTGATTTAGTAGCAAATGAACCTTATATCAGGTTTCATACTTTTGGCGATTTTAGTATAGATTTTACACTTTATATGCGGGTAAGCGAATACTTTGACCAGCGTATTGGCAAACATTTATTTGTTAAAAAATTGCATAAGCGCTATCAAAAAGCAGGAATTTCAATTCCTTTTCCTATTCGAGATGTGTATGTGCAAAATCATAATGAGTAAAGGGGACTGGGGACTGGTGATTAGGGACTGGGTATTGGGTTGAAAGTAGAAAAATTTATGAATTACGAATTACGAATTATTCAGTCATCAATCATCAAATTTTGCTGCTTGCTTAATCTTTTTACAAAAATCCACCAAGAGGTTAGTAAATTCTCCCCGCAATTGCCGCTCATTGACTTGATGATTAGACTTCTGAACACGAAGCTTGCACCTTTTTGCTCGGACGTTGCGCCTTTGTACTTGGACGTTGCACCTTTGTACTTGGACGTTGCGCCTTTTTGCTTGGACGTTGCACCTTTTTGCTCGGACGTTGCGCCTTTTTACTCGGACGTTGCGCCTTTGTACTCGGACGTTGCGCCTTTGTACTTGAATTGTCGAGTTAAAAACGCAATGCTTGACAAAAAACTGCTTATACTTGTAGTTCAGATGTTGAGGGAAAGCGATCGCACCTTAGCAAGTTTCAAAATTCTCTTGTACCGATACACTCTGAGAAGTACCGTCTTAGCATCGGTAGGGTGTGTTGTCGCCAAGCGCAACACACCATCACTAATTTTTGGTGCGTTAGGACGTTCGTCCATAACGCACCCTACCATATAAAACAGGGCTTAAGCAAAAGAATAAAAAAACGAACCACGAAGGATACAAACAACACAAAGTAAGGGATTTTTAATAAATAAATTATTATCTTGTGGGATGGGTGTCCTCACCCGTCCCACTATTCAGGGCGGGCAGGATGCCCACCCCACAAGAAAATTTGAGATATCTTTATATTTGCTCAATTACAATACAGGTGTCCATTAGTCAGTTGTCAGCGATGCACTGAGCTTGTCGAAGTGTTGTCAGTTGTCAGTCATCAATCATCAATCATCAATCATCAATCATCAATCATCAATCATCAGCCATCAACCATCAATGATTAATCAACTCGAAAACTATAACCCCAGCGACATCGGTGAAATTAATGGCAACCTCTTGGGTTTGCCGTTTGATTACGACTCTGCCAATCTAATTGTTTTCGCCGTACCCTGGGAAGTCACGGTTTCCTACGGCGCAGGTACAGCCAATGGCCCACAGCGGATTCTTGATGCTTCGACTCAACTAGATTTATTTGATTTCGACCACCCTGATGGATGGAAACAAGGAATTTTCATGGCGGAAATTCCCCAAGATATTTTAGAAAAAAACACATACTACCGCACTTTAGCAGCAAAAATTATCGAACGATTGGCGCAAGGCAAGCCACTGACAGAAACACCAGATTTAACTCCTGTGCTGACAGAAATTAATCAAGCTTGTCAACAGGTGAATCAATGGTTGTTTGTAAAGTGTGAAGCCGCAATTAACAAAGGTAAACGAGTTGCGGTCATTGGTGGTGATCATAGTTCACCGTTGGGTTATTTTCAAGCGTTAGCTGCTAAATATCCCAACTACGGCATTTTGCACATCGACGCGCACGCAGATTTACGCGACGCATACGAAGGATTTGAATATTCCCATGCGTCGATTATGTTCAATGCCATGAAGATACCGCAAATTACCAAGTTAGTGCAGGTGGGTTTGCGTGATATTTCTCACTATGAAGTGCAAATGATTAACGAATCTAGCGATCGCATTGTCGCTTATTACGACCCAGCTATTAAACAAAAGCTTTATTCAGGCACAACTTGGATTGATTTATGTCGAGAAATTATTAATAATTTACCTGAACATGTTCACATTAGCTTTGATGTGGATGGACTCGATCCAAAACTTTGTTCGAGTACAGGAACCCCTGTTCCAGGCGGACTGGAATTAGAGCAAACTTATTGTTTGTTCCGAGAAGTGGTGAATAGTGGTAGAAAAATTATTGGCTTTGACGTTTGCGAAGTCGGTGATGCTGAGTGGGACGGGAATGTAGGTGCGCGTATTGTTTACAAACTGGCGAATTTGATGGATTTATCTCAGCAACGGTCTAAGGGATGAGGAGATGGGGGATGGGGGGAAGGGGAGCAGGGGGGAAGGGGTGCAGGGGGGAAGGGGTGCAGGGGGGAAGGGGTGCAGGGGAGCAGGGGAGATGGGGAGAACTCCTGACAACTGACAACTGACCACTGACCACTGACAACTGACAACTGACAACTGACCACTGACCACTGCCTCCTAACTCCTAAGTCTATAAGCAAGTGCAACCCATTCGTTTAATCTTTCAGAATCGATGATTTCAAATCCTACTGCTGTTAAGGCTGTAACAACATCTTCCTCGTGATCGGTGGTAAAACCGGCTGTAATTAGTAGTCTAGCTTGGGGATTTGTTTGACGAAGCGATCGCTGATAATCTTCAGCAAGGGCAATATGCACTCTTGCTAGGATATTCGCAACTATGATATCAAAGCTTTCTTTAGCCTCGATTTTGGATACATTGGTGCTTACTTCTCCACCCATCCAATGTCCCATATCGCTCCCAGAACCCAAGCTTCCTTGGATAACTGTCACCTGCTGTTCAACCCCGTTACGATGTACAGCATCCTGAGTGGCTTGTACTGCAATACTGTCGTTGTCCAGTGCTAAAACTGTCGCCCCAAGTTTTGCCATTGCAACGCTCAAAATACCTGAACCTGAACCTAAATCGAGGACATGCATCTGAGGAACGATGTAACGCTCAAGCAGGTTGAGGGCGAGAATGGTTGCTGGGTGCAGACCGCTACCGAAGGCAAGGCTGGTCTTTAGTTTCAATATTACTTCGTCTGTTGCCTCAGTTTCATCAGCTGCATCAGGAGCAACAATAAGGAATTTTTTGCCAATGCGATGCACAAGAGGTTCAGGTTTTGCTGCGCCTGTAAATTTCTCTTCAACCACAGCTGTTTCAACGGCTGTCGCTATTCCTGTACGGTGCAGAGGAGAAAGCAGGTTAACAATTTTTTCTCTACGTACCCTTGAATGGACATCGTAAGGTAAATACAAACGAATGGTAAACGACCAATGAGGTTCCGTTAGGTCGCTTGGGTGCTGTTCGGCATATTCGCTGATGTGAACATCATTCATATCAATATTGTCAGCAAGCAGCGTACAAACCCAATCAACTGCCTCGTGTGTTGTATCGAGGCTCAATTCCATCAACGACATGTTATCTTCCTTTTATAGCTGCATTGCTGCCAAACGATGAATACTGCAATACAAGACAGCCTTTTAATAGTAACGAATGCTGTAGCTCAAGGGAAATGATGCGATCGCTTCTGTCCATTAGCGACTGACAAATAAAAAAGCGCACTTATAGGGTGCGGAGTATGTCAAAGCAATCCTAAAGCTTTGAAACTGCGCCGAGTAATTTCAATTCGAGCAGCATCTCACCATTTAATTGGGATTGCTATATTAGCTGATTCGCGTTCACGGCTGTTAAAGCTTCACTACAACATATTTTATATGTAGCCGTATTCTTCCAGCATTTGCATTACTTTTGTAATACTTTCATCGATGCTTTCATATTGAGTATTACAGATTATTTCTGGATTTAAAGGTTCTTCATAAGGACTATCGATACCTGTGAATTCTTTGATTTTTCCGGTTCTAGCTAATGCGTATAATCCTTTGACATCCCTTTGTTCACAAGCTTCTAAAGATGCTTTGACATAAACTTCAACAAAGGTTTGATTCATCTGTCGTACTTCGTTGCGGACATCTCTATAAGGACTAATTGCAGCCACAATAGCTATAACCTGATTCCGACTCAGCAGACTGGAAACAAACCCAATTCGCCGGACGTTTATATCTCGGTCTTTTTTGCTAAATCCTAATTCAGAAGACAGATGAGTCCGAACTATATCCCCATCTAAGACTTCTACCCGACAACCTCGTGCTTTTAATTCCAATGCCACGCCTTTGGAAATTGTGGTTTTACCAGCACCAGAAAGCCCTGTAAACCATAGGGTAAATCCTGAATATTTCATACGTATTTGCCTAATTTTATCTCCTGATTATTATCAAATTTTCAAATACAAGATAATAAATTAAATTTGTTTATTATTTCACGATTTAAATTCAATATTTTTTGATTAAGGGTAATAATTTTTGATAAAATATGATGCTGAGAAATACAGGACTTACGCAACTGGCACACATATTTTCTGCGATGGCAGTACTGAGTCAATAGTCAAGGGTAAAAAGTCAAGGTTTTTGGACTTTTGACTCTTGACTTTGGACGATTTTTGTCAAAAATATATGACAATGCGCGTAAGTCCTAAAATAGATTTTTAATTGTTTATTCAATATAGTCACGTACAAATATACATTCTTTTGATTGATTAAACAAGAGTTTTCACTAGAATTATTTAATTTTCTTAAAATATTATATTTTTCCCAGTTTCCTAACTTTCTAACTTGTTCAGCTTTTCTGACTTATTCAACTAATATGGTTAAGATATTGACCTCTGCTTTTTAATTAAGGAGAGCCGCTACTTGTATGGGCTACTGAGAAAATGTTCCAAAATTTGGCAATGGTCAGAACATTGGTTATAGTGATCAAGCATGAGTATCTTCAGAAACTATTCGTTTTAAATTAATAGGACTTACGCACTCGTGACGAAAAACTCAGCTTTTGCGATTACAACGCTCAGCTCGTAATGACGTAAAATCATAGTCCGTGCGTAAGTCATGATTAAATCAATTGGTTATCTTTTCAAAGGAGTTGTTAAAACAAAAAAATCAAATATCATATCAAAAATAGAAGCAATCTTCCAGTAATTAGCTATAGTTTTGAAATTTTGACCGCTGACAGTCATCACTTATCAATCAACATCAATGTCAAACAGCAGATCATATGTTTACAATTCCAGTAATTGATTTAGCCCCCTTAGCGAATGGTGATCAAAAAACTCGGCAAACTGTAGTCAAACAAATCTATCAAGCTTGTCATGAAATTGGCTTCATGTACTTGCAAAATCCCGGAATTTCAAAAGACTTGGTTCAGCAAGTATTCACCCAAAGTAAATCTTTCTTCAATTTACCTTTAGCAGTCAAACAGCAACTTGCTTGGAGTAACAAATTCAACAATACAGGTTATGTTGGTATTGAAAGAGAACGCCTCGACCCCAACAAACCAGGCGACTTAAAAGAAGCGTTTAATTTAGGCAAAGCCGAATTAGTTTCTCGCCAGATATCTTCCATCTCCCCAGCCAAAGACCCTGCAATCATAGCTTTCTATGAAGCTTGCACAGAAATTGCTAACACAGTTTTGCAAGCATTTGCTTTGGCGTTGGAATTGCCAGAAGATTTTTTTACTACACGACATAATCAACAACAGCATACCTTGCGATTACTGCACTATCCCCCATTGGAAATACCAGCTAAACCCGAACAAGGGCGCGCAGGTGAACATTCTGATTATGGGAGTATTACTTTACTTTTCCAGGATCAAGTCGGGGGTTTGGAAGTGCAAACAACTTCAGGAGAGTGGATTGCAGCCCCTTCAATTCCTGATACAGTAGTGGTCAACACTGGCGATTTAATGCAACGCTGGACTAATCATATCTTTTGCTCAACTAAACATCGAGTCATCATTCCCAATGACAACAGGGTGAGACAGTCCCGGTATTCTATCGCTTTTTTCTGTCATCCTAATGATGATACAGAAATTGCTTGTTTGGATTTTCAGAAAGACAAATCTATTTATCTACCCATTCTTGCGGGAGAATATCTTTTACAACGGTTGCAAGCAACTTATGGAACTTAAATTACCTACTGCTTAATTTAATTAGGACTTACGCAAGTGTCATATTTTTTCTTTGTGGGTTGTCAATAGTCAATAGTCCAAAAAAGCTTGATTTTTGACCATTGACTCTTGAACGCCAGTCGCTACAACGGAGGGAACCTCCGCAACGCGCTGGCTCCTATTGACTGCCATCGCCAAAAATATGTGTGCCAGTTGCGTAAGTCCTGTTAATTTCTGGTAATGTTATCTCTATTGGATCTGAAGCAATTAAGTCTGCTGCTTCTTGTAAAAGCTCTTTTTGTTCTTGTTGAATGATTGCTAAACGACTAGAAATTTCTGCTAATCTTTGCTGCTTATTTTGAGAAACTATTTGAGCATTTGTAGGTAGCAAAACTGGTGTTTCATCAGTTTTTTTAGCACCTGTGATTTTTTGAATCACTAAACTGCTAACTTTGGTCAAGGATAAAAAGCTAATTTTTAAAAACCTGTAAATTAATTTTACAGGTAGTTTTAATATTGACCAACTTGCTGTTTCAATCAAGCGAATAATTGCTTTGATGATACTCCAGATGAAAGCCAGAGCAAAAAGCAAAATTACTAAACTAATAATTGGATGATTAACTGCCCAATTTAGTATTTGAATTAGTTGCAACAAAGTGGGGTGTTGTATTAGCCAATCATTCACAGAGTCAGTGATGACTTTGCCAACACGTTCAGCGATCGCATCCTTAACTGCTGTGGATGTTGTATTCTTAACTTGTTCGGCTGTTTGCCAACTTTGTTCTAAAGAACCTTTAGCTTGCTCAAGAGTAGTCGTAACTGTATCAATTGCTTTATTAGTCGTTTGCGTAGCGTTTGTCTTTAAAGACTCTCCAACTTGCTGTGCTGAGTTGGTGAAAGAGTTAACGCCTTCACCAACAAAATTTTTGAAGTTTTGCAAGGCTTGCAAAACTCCTTGAGGTAAATGTATGTCTACTTGAGATGCCATAGAATATTTCACCGAGGCTGAAATCTAACTCGTAACCCATCTTTGGGACGATTCGTGGGCAGTCGCACTATATCTAAACTTTGATTAGGCAATATGTCCCAATGATAGCTACGTAGAAGATGGGCGAGAACAATCTTCATTTCCATTTTGGCAAAGGCTATGCCGATACAGATGCGTGGCCCACCCCCAAAACCAATTAAACTAAAAGGATACTGTTTATTTTCTTGACGCTGGGGGCTGAAACGGTCTGGATCAAAATGTTCTGGTTGAGGGTAAATTTCTTCTAGGCGATGAGTTACGGTTATTGAATAAAGCAATTGCCAACCGGCGGGTACATAAAAACCATTATATTCAAACTCTTTGATAACACCACGGAAACCCCCATTAATAGGTGGATAAACTCTCTCTACTTCCGAGAAAATTTGGTCTAAATAAGGCATTTGATTTAGTTGTTCTAAGTCTAAACTACCTTTACTAGCAAGTTGTAATTGTTCTTCTCTAGCACGTTGCAGAATTTCTGGTTTCCGGGCTAATTCTACACATAACCAAGTCAACATAGAAGTTGTAGTTTCATGTCCTGCAAAGACTAACAGTACTGCTTGGGCAATCAGTTCTTTCTCACTTAAGCTGTTACCATCTTCATCTTTGGCTTGTATTAATAAACTCAGAGCATCTTTAGTAGGATGTTGCTGACGTTCTCTAACAACTTTGGTGATATACTCTAGAATTTGATTGCGAGCTGCTACGGCTTTCCCCAGTGTAGTAAATGGTAAAGGTAGTGGATTAATCGCCAATAAACCATTTGTCAGTTCTTGAAATAAGCGACTCAAGCGCTGATTTTCAGAACCTGCATTAGTACCTACCAACAACTGACTAGCAATATCAAATGTTAGCTGTTTAAATTCTTGATACCAGTTAAATTCTTGTTTTTCTTCCCACTTTTTCAAATAACTAAGTGTGATATTCTCCATTGCAGTTAGGTAATTTGCTAATGCTGGCCCATGTAGCGCCGGCATCATCAAACGACGATTTTTACGGTTTTCTTCTCCATCTTGCAGAAACAGTGATTCACCTAACAAGACTTTGAAATTCTTGGGCCATCCTTCACGCCAAGAAAAATACTCCATATGTTTGACAAGGACAAATTCAACCGCTTCTGGCCCTGCTATCACTACAGTTGGTTTGCCAAAAAGATTAGTTTTGGAGATCGGCCCGTATTGGCGATAGCGCTTGTTAACAAACTGGTAGGGGTCAGAAATAAAGTCAAATGTCTCACCTAAAAAAGGTAGACCAAAGCTTCCTGGTGGTAGTTGCTGTTTGTTCATATGTGAATTTAATTACCTTGTTACAAAAAGTAACTTATTTGGAAATAATTTAATAATATTTTAAATTTAGTAACAATAGAGGTGCTTTCATCTGAATCTGATCGTTTGTTATATCTGGACTTTAGACTAAAAAAGAGCGATCGCGCTTGTAGTAGCTGTACAAAAAATAAAGGGATGCCTGTAATAACAAGCACCCCAGTAACGGTAAATGAAAAAAGCACAACTAATTTTCATCTACCAATATGGATGTTTTTGCACAACTAAAGGAATTTTGTCAAGCAGCATACAAGTCCAGTGATTAAGGTATTTTACGTTCTGCTAGATATTGGTACATCTGCCAACGTGCATTTACTTCAGCTTGCGCCTGTTCTAGCAAGTGCTTGGCAAGCTCAGGTTTGCTCTTGGTGAGCATTTTGAAGCGATTTTCTTGATACATTGACTGTTCTACTAATTGAGTAGGCGATCGCATATCCAATTGCAAGGGATTTTTACCTTGTTTCTCCAACTCTGGATTATGCCGATACAGCAGCCAACGCCCTGATTCTACCAAAGCTTTCTGATGATTCATGCCTGTGGTCATATTAATCCCGTGAGCTATGCAATGGCTGTAAGCAATAATCAAGGATGGGCCATCATAAGCTTCTGCTTCTAAAAATGCTTTCAAGGTATGCTCATCTCTTGCGCCTAATGCTACACTCGCTACGTAAACATTACCGTAGGTCATAGCAATCAAACCTAAGTCTTTTTTCGGTGCAGGCTTACCACTAGCGGCAAATTTCGCCACTGCTGCCCGTGGAGTCGCTTTAGAAGCTTGACCGCCTGTATTAGAATACACTTCGGTATCCATAACTAAGATGTTGACATTGCGACCACTTGCTAGCACATGGTCAATACCACCAAAGTCAATATCATAAGCCCAACCATCACCGCCAATAATCCAGACGCTTTTTCTCACCAAGTAATCTGCTAACGATTTGAGATTTTGGATTTTGAATTTGAGATTAGGGTTGAGTTGTGTAGTTGAAATTTGATCTAACTTCTGTTGTAACAGTGCTACTTTTTCCCTTTGTTCCCAAATATCAGCTTCAGATTTTTGTTCAGCATTGAGGATAGATTTCACTAAATCCTGAGAAATGTTTTCCCCATGTCCCAATTCCTGTAACAATTGGGCAGCAAATTCCGCTTGCTTATCCAGTGACAGACGGAAGCCAAAACCGAACTCGGCGTTATCTTCAAATAAACTATTCGACCAAGCGGGGCCGCGTCCTTGGGCGTTTGTCGTCCAGGGAGTGGTGGGGAGATTCCCGCCGTAAATTGAGGAACAACCTGTGGCATTGGCAATGACAGCGCGATCGCCAAACAATTGTGTTAATAATTTTAAATAAGGTGTTTCTCCACAACCTGCACAAGCACCAGAGAATTCAAATAAAGGTTCTTGCAGTTGTTGCTGGCGAATTTGATTCAATTTCAACTGCCGTCGGTCAGGATGAGGCAAACTCAAAAAGAAATCCCAGTTTTTTCGCTCTTGCTCTCGCAAAGGCAATTGCTGCACCATATTAATCGCTTTCTGCAACGGTTCAGCTTTATTTTTTGCAGGACAAATATTTACACAAATGGCGCATCCTGTGCAGTCTTCTGGGGCAACTTGAATGGTAAATTTTTGATTGGCAAAATCTTTGTCTTTGGCATCAATTGATTTGAAAGCCGGCGGTGCATTCACCAATTCATTTGATTGATAAGCCTTAGCGCGGATGGCGCTGTGGGGACAAATCATCACGCACTTACCACATTGTACGCAGACATCAGGCTCCCATGCAGGTATCTCTTCGGCAACGTTGCGCTTTTCCCACTTAGCTGTACCTGTGGGAAAGGTGCCGTCAGCGGGTAATGCACTGACTGGTAAGTCATCACCTTGCCACACCATGATTTGTCCGAGAACTGTTTGGACAAATTCGGGCGCACCGTCTAGGGATTTGGGATTTGGGATTTGGGATTTTAGATTATTGATTGTTGCTGGTACATCTACTTTATGCAAGTTGTCTAAGGTGTTGTCTACAGCTTGCAAATTCATGCGGACAACTTCCGCGCCTTTTTTGCCGTAAGTCTTTTCAATGGCTTGCTTGATTTTAGCGATCGCTTCTTCCTGTGGCAAGACGCCAGCTAAGGCAAAAAAGCACACCTGCATAATGGTGTTAATACGTCCACCCATGCCACTGTCGCGGGCGACTTGGTTAGCATTAATTACGTATACCTTCAAATGCTTATCAATAATTTGCTGCTGCACTTGCAAGGGTAGATATTTCCAGACAGTATCCGCATCATAGGGACTATTAAGTAGTAAAGTCGCCCCAGGAATAGCAGCTTTCAAAACATCAATTCGTTCCAAGAAACCCCAGTGATGGCAACCAATGAAGTTAGCTTTGTCAATGAGGTAAGTAGAACGAATTGGTTGCGGCCCGAAGCGCAAGTGAGAAACGGTCATCGAGCCAGATTTCTTAGAGTCGTAGACAAAGTAACCTTGAGCGTAGTTATCAGTTTCTTCACCAATAATTTTGATTGAGTTTTTGTTAGCCCCAACAGTACCATCAGAACCTAACCCGTAAAACATTGCCCGGACAACATTATCCGGTTCGGTGGAGAAATTAGGGTCAAAGCTCAAGGATGTATGACTAACGTCATCATTAATACCGATAGTAAAGTGATTTTTCGGTTGACTTTGGGCAAGGTGATCAAAAATGCCCTTCACCATCGCCGGGGTAAATTCTTTGGAAGAAAGCCCGTAGCGACCACCGATGATTTTGGGGGATGAGGGGGATGAGGGGGATGAGGGAGATGAGGGAGATGAGGGAGATGAGGGGGATGAGGGGGATGAGGGGGATGAGGGAGATGAGGGGGATGAGGGGGATGAGGGGGATGAGGGAGATGAGGGAGATGAGGGGGATGAGGGAGATGAGGGAGATGAGGGGGATGAGGGGGATGAGGGGGATGAGGGGGATGAGGGAGATGAGGGAGATGAGGGGGATGAGGTAGAATTTTCTTCCCCTGCTCCCCTGCACCCCTGCTCCCCTGCTCCCCTACTCCCCTGCACCCCTGCTCCCCTGCTTCCCTGCTCAATAGCTCCCCACCCTTCATGAATAGCCGCTACCACATCCAAATACAACGGTTCCCCCGCGCTACCTGGTTCTTTGGTGCGGTCAAGGACGGCGATCGCTTGTACACTATCTGGTAATACTGCGACAAACCGTTGCACATCAAAGGGGCGGTAGAGTCGGACTTTCACTACTCCCACCTTTTCACCGTGGGCGTTGAGGTAATCTACTGTTTCATGCACAGTTTCACAGCCGGAACCCATGATTACAATCACGCGATCGGCATCGCTTGCGCCGTGGTATTCATAGATTTGGTAATGCCTTCCCGTAAGTTCGCCAAATTTATCCATGATGCGCTGGACAATTTCGGGACAGGCGTTGTAGTAAGGGTTCGCACCTTCACGGGCTTGGAAGTAAACATCGGGGTTTTGGGCTGTACCGCGTAATATGGGGCGGTCTGGAGTGAGGGCGCGGCTGCGGTGGGCGAGTATATGATTTTCGTTGATCAGCGATCGCAATTCTTCATCTGACAAAAGCTTGACTTTTTGCACTTCATGTGAACTACGGAAGCCATCAAAGAAGTGCATAAATGAGACTCGTGCTTCCAAGGTGGCTGCATGGGCGATAAGCGCCAAGTCTTGACTTTCCTGCACCGAAGCGGAACACAGCAGGGCGAAGCCGGTAGCACGAGCTGCCATCACATCGCTATGATCACCGAAAATTGATAAAGCGTGAGTAGCTAGGGAACGTGCAGCAACGTGAACCACAGCGCTAGTCAGTTCCCCAGCAATTTTGTAGAGGTTGGGTATCATCAGCAATAGCCCCTGAGATGCCGTGAAAGTGGTACTCAAGGAACCTGTTTGTAACGCCCCATGCACAGCACCCGCAGCGCCCCCTTCACTTTGCATCTGAACGACGCTAGGAACAGTCCCCCAAAGGTTAGGACGATTTTCTGCTGACCAAGCATCAGCCCATTCACCCATTGCTGAAGAGGGGGTGATGGGATAAATAGCAATTACTTCATTCAATTTGTAAGCTACACGGGCGACAGCTTCATTCCCGTCAATGGTTGCAAAAGTTTTGTTCATGATTAATTTGCCTGTCTCACTTTCAAAGAAACTAAATGAAGAGAACCCGTGAAGAGAAGAATTAGGAATAGTCAGAGCCAGAAAGTTGATATATTATATCTTCTACTTAGAGTCTCAAATTGATATTTACTTCAATGATTTTATTGACAGCTATGAGCTACTAATTTTAATTTCAACAAATACTGCATATATTAGTATCTCATCCCGGAACAACTATCTATAAATAAGTATTAATAATGTACTCAAGACATGAAGCGATGAACCAATGGTACTTTCAGGTAAGTTATTATTTTTTGTGGGGTAGAGGTTCGGGAATAGTTGATATTTTTACTGTATTGGTAAGCAGATATCGCAGTGATAGTAATGTTTACTGGAATGAAAAAACATTTATAGTAAGCTAAAACACATTTAGTTATGCAAACTAAATTTTCTTAAACTTTTGTGGGTTGGGCATCTTGCCCGCCCAGTATATGCAACTTAAATGTGGAACAAGTTAATATTTTTCCCGCATTATTATAATGTATATCAGGGTAAATTTTATTTTGTTTGCAAATTATACTAGTACACTTCGGCGTAAATAAGCCAAGCATTAGATAGCCAACACTTTACCCTTATATGTCCACTTAAAAGGTTTAGCCATTGTTTGATTAAAGTAATCGATAAATTCGAGAATTCGGGTTTTGAGGTCATCCTGACTTTTGAAGCTAGCACGCTTGAGTAACTTGCGAACCAAAATACTGAACCAAATTTCAATTTGGTTGAGCCAAGAAGAATGTTTGGGTGTGTAATGGAAAACAATTCGGTGTGTTTGGTCACTCAAAAAAGCTGCACGGGATTTCATCGATTTCAGAATGCCACTTTTGCCCTTAATTCCAAGGTCAATGTTTAAATCTTCTTTTTGTGCAACAAAGCGAACTAATGATTCCGACTGGTGAGTATTAAGACAGTCCATAATCAAATGCCATTTGATTGCCTGAGGGTCGCTTTCAATAATTCGACGAATATGTTGGACAAAATCTTCTTCGGTTCTTGTGTTTCCACAATTTGGTTCAACAATTTGACCAGTGGCAATATCGAAACTAGCAATTAAGCTTTGTGTACCGTGACGAATATACTCAAACTCCCGTCTTTCAACCTTACCCGGTCGCATTGGTAAATCTTTTTCTAAACGCTCTGTAGCCTGAATCCCAGTCATTTCATCAATCGATATTGTACGCTCTCCGTTTTGATAACGTTCAATCGCACTGATGTATAAACCAGTAATATCTTCAACTTTTGCGTCAAATTCTTCATCAAGAGGGGGGGGTTAACCAGTAGCGGCTCTGGTGGGGTTTAAGTTCTGCTTCTTCTAATAATCTTCCAACATGGCGGACAGATATGCTTTCAATGATACCTTGTTTCATGATTTCGTCCGCTAGTTCTCTTGATGTCCAATGACTTATTGATCGTCCATAGTCTTCGGGTGGTGAACATGCAAGGGCGAATAGTTCGATTACTTGCTCCATACTAAATTTTACTGGTGCGCCAATACGCTCTGAGTCTTGTAATCTCTGCAAAATAGACAACTCTTTATCGCTATTTTCCAACCATCGGTTTCGCCATAAACGAGCCATATCAAGACTTATATCTAATAATCGAGCAATTTCGCCATGATTTTTCCCCTCTGACGCTAGGAGAATTATTTTTGCACGTAGTACTATTTGTTGCGCCGTATTGTGTCGGTTGATCAACTGTTGGAGTTGTGAGCGATCGCTCTCGTTCAAATTTAATACTTTTGCAGCTAATCGTGCCACACCAGGTTCCCTTGTTTTCAGCCTAAACTGCTTTGACTCTACTTTCTTAGTTTCTCACAATAATGCTTGGTTTATTTCCGCCGTGCTGTACTAGGGGATTTTGTGTCTGCTGAAGCCTCAGATAGAAACTTTATTGCTTTGAATTTATCGTCACAAAATAATTTATCAAAAGTTCAAGATGCACTTAGCCTGAACAAGATTTGCCCTTTAGGCAAAACTTGGGATAAGCACAAAACAAATGCTGATATAGTTTCCAACTATTACGCTACAGCAGGCGAAAATTTTTTCAATCAGTATGCTTGGCGGGTGAGAATGTGTTCCGAGTGGTTGAAATTTCGATTACTACCAGAAGAATCAGAAGATATATTCAGCCTAAAGCTATCAGATGCTCGATTTTGTAGAGTTCGTCACTGTCCTGTCTGTCAGTGGCGGCGATCGCTCATGTGGAAAGCAAAAGCTTATAAGATTCTCCCACAAGTTGCCACAGACTATCCTAAGCACCGTTGGCTGTTTGTCACATTGACTGTAAGGAATTGCAAAATTGACGAACTCAGGGGAACCTTGGATGAAATAAACAAAGCTTTTAAGCGATTAACTGAACTGAAAGCTTGGCCTGGGAAAGGTTGGATTAAATCTGTAGAAGTAACCAAGGGTAGAGATGGAGTATCCGCACACCCACATTTACACATTTTGGCAATGGTGCAGTCTTCGTATTTCAGTCATGGCTATCTTTCCCACGCCAAGTGGGTGGCTTTGTGGCAGCAGTGCTTAAGAATAGATTATCAGCCAGTTGTTCATATTAGCGCGATCGCAAAGCAGCACGACCCCAAACTACTTATTCCAGAGATTCTCAAGTATCAGGTAAAAGAATCAGACTTGGTGGCTGATAAAGAATGGTTTTTGGAGTTAACCCGCCAGCTGCATAAAACCAGAGCGATCGCTGTTGGGGGTATACTCAGGCAATATATGCGGGAATTAGAGGAGAAAAACCAAGACCTCATTGATGAGAGTGAACAGACAGATGAGGTTGATGAGGGGAGTTTGTCTTTCAGATGGCAGTGTAAGTTACAAAAGTACAAGAGTGAGTGATAACTAAGACTAGTTAAAAGACTCATCATTGAGAATTTAGAGTAGTTTCAGGGGTTAAAGAATGTAAAAACAAGGTTTTAATCCTTATCTTTGTGATCATGATCTCGGTTAGAAGTAACCCAACCGACATAGCCACCAAAGCCTACTTTAACAAGATCAGCAAAGACAGGACGGAAATCTTTGTCAACGACAGCTAAGCCGAAAGAACCACCAACTAGTAAAGTAATAGTGATGACAAAAGCAAATTCTTTAGATTTGTAAGACATTTTATTTTCCTGAATTATTCATGAAAGACTGCGCGGAAGCGCAATAGTCCACAAACACTCCGCAACGCGGCAGGGAGGAAGGTAGGGGGTGAGTGGGTGGGACTTATTAAAGAGATTTGATAAAGAGTTAGAAAAATCATAATTGTGAAAGAGTGGAAAAAAAATCCCAATCATCTGTTTCTAAGATGATTAGGAGATATAAGCTACCTTGACTTGAACTAAAAAAATAACTTCGATGAAAGTTATTAAAGTAAATAAAAGTAAATAGTTTCAGTCGAGTAGGGTGCGTTAGGCTTTAGCCTAACGCACCGTTTTCTATGCTAATGCATTAGACATTCATCTCATATTTTCCCTAATAACTCATCTCGAAATCCGCCCTTAATACACCATAAAATAAATTTATTTTTACTTGATAAATAGTCTCTCAAAAATACTATTTTCTTGAATATACCAAACCTCAGAAATACCAAGTATGGCTGAAAAATATTTTGATTAACTAATTGATAAATTTATCACAAAGAAAGTTTTTTTAAGTATATATACGGTTATTTAATATAGAAAATAATTAGTATTTTAGCATATGTAAACGTTGGTCAAAAAATATGCAAAAGCTACTTTGCAAAACCTTAGTAGTGTCTGGTTTAGCTGCACTAGGAATAACATCTTATGCGAGTGCATCCTATGCAGGAACGGCAAATTTAAACTTAAGCAGAAACATTGCCATTGATTGCACTTTCACCAATCCCTCATACAACAATGCTTCAGGTGTAGTGAATATTGCTGGTAGTTTTGCTGAAAGTATCACCTGGGAAGGTGTTGTAGGAATTAGTTGTAATCATGGTGGTAATGTTCAAGTTACTTCTTCAACACCCAGTGTCAGTTCAGCAGTCACAAACGCTCGTTCACTACCAACTTACAAAGGTGAATACTTAAGCATTGCTGGTACTAACATTTGGAAAAATGGTGACTATACTGCTGATAGCTCAGTTTCCGTAGCACCTAGCCTCAGCATTCCCTACGTAGCAGTATTAAGCACCGCTCCTGGCTCTACAGGCCCTGGTTTAACAAATGGTAACTACGCTTACACCTTTACCCTCACAGCCACACCAAACTAATCACCGGATGGGGTAGAAATAGGGAAGATGAGGAGTTTTTTGTTTTGTAGGGTGGCACTACCCACAATGTAAAAATTACTTTTTCATTCCCTATTCTCAATCTTGCGTACAGTACATTAACAGAAATCAAAATATTACCAAAAACCATGCAAAAATTCTTGCATAAATTATTTGCTGTCAGTGCATTGACTGCATTAGTAATTGCTTCTTACACTGGTAAAAACTATGCAGGAACAGCTACTTTACAAGCAAGTCAAACGATTAACATCGACTGTCTTTTTAGTAACTCAAATTACTCAAATAATTCCGGTACAGTTGGCTATAATTCATCTGGTTCCATTGCTCAAAGTATTACATGGACAGGAACAGTAGGAGTAACTTGTAATCACAATGGTAACGTCCAGATTTCTGCCACTCCTAACAATAGTAGTTATAGCAATGGAGGAAATGCAACAGTTGTGACAGCACGCAATCTTAGCACCTACACCGGAGAATACTTAAGTGTTAATGGTACTAATATTTGGAAAAATGGGGGCTATACTGCTAACTCCTCTGTCACCTTAACACCCAATGCTAACATTCCTTATGCAATTGCTTTAGTGACTAACCCCGGTACATCCGGCCCTGGTTTAGCCAATGGGACATACGCCTATTACTTTACGCTTACAGCCACACCAAATTAATCAAGTTTTCATCCCATTTCGCTAATGCATTAATTTCTCCTTACTACTTGTTTAGTTAAGGGGAAATTAGTGTTTGACTAAATTCATCAATTTGTAAATCAATTAATTCACAACTCAATTATGCTAAAATTTGCCCAAAATTTCATACCTTTATTTACTACCCTTGCCATCTCCAGCATTGCATTTATCCCAAAAATTGCCCAAGCCCAAATTCGCTATTCGCCACTAATAATAGAATCTACTGCTGAACAAGGTCAAGCCAGAGGAATTCTGGAAATTACCAATGGCGGAAATCAACCATTTCGCGGTCGCATCTATGCTGAACCTTTCACCTATAATCGGGATGGATTTGTATCTGAAAAATCTAATCCCCAAGATTTAACTCCTTTTCTCACCTTTTCTCCCCGTGAAGTAGTTATTGCACCCGGACAAACTCGCCGCATTCGCCTAGTTTCTCAATTTCTCCCCAGTACTCCATCAGGCGAATATCGCGCCGTAATTTTTACTGAAGGTTTAGAAGAAGTACAAACCCAAGGACAATATACAGTAGGAATTAAACCCCGGTTTGGGATTACTATGTATGTCCGCCAAGGACAGACAGCACCAAATTTAACCGTCCAGAGTGCTAGTTTTAATCCTCAAAGTAAGCAAATAGTTTTGTTAGTCAACAACAAAGGTAATGCTTCAACCTTTCCTAATGCCATTTGGACTTTGAAACAGGGGGGAACAACAGTAGGAACAGGAGATAGTAAGAATTTTACAATAATTGCTGGGCAAGAACGCAATATCCTAATTAACTATTTACAAAAAGATAAAAAAGTGGCAGCCGGTGAATATCAATTAACTGGAGATTTAGTTTGGGGTGATGGAGAAAAACCACAAAACTTACCATTTAATCTCAAGATAACTATTACACCAGAACAAGCAGCAAGTGCTAATAAATGAACTGGAGAATAGGGTATTGGGTAAGCCAAAATAAGTGCTTTCACTATCAATTTGTATTGCCCACCCTACAATCAGCTTTTATGTTAATCGCTGGTATTAGTTTAGGTGACCAACATATACTTGCAAATACAGAACCAAAAATATGTGTAATTTGTTCTATTCATACAAACAATACAAGCAAGACAAACTATTTATTTGAACCGCTGCTACAAATTCCCAATACCTTAAGCCAAATACTTGAAAAGCCTCAACAAACCATAGCAGAACCAACAAAGTTTACTCGTTTACCAGTGGGTTTAAATGTGGGAAAAAACCCTGTGGTTGAGTCAACTTTTGTTAAGGGTGCGGAAGATGGTCAGCAAGCTATTGACTTTGAAAATTGGTTAGTCTCTTTTAATGATGTCAAGCAAGTATTAAATTTAGATATTAAAACCTTAGACGATGGTCAATTAGAAGTGCGTTCTGCTGGTTTAAGAACTCGCATCAATCCTCAAGAATTAAAAACTGATCCGGAATTAGGGCTAGTTATATCCATTGCAGATATTCAAACTAAATTCGGGGTTAAATGTGAATTTAATTTAATTGATTATGCGATTGTTTTTAATCTTCCTTGGTTGAATTTGGAAGAAAAACAGACAGAACAAAAAACACTACCTGTTATTCTTGATGGATTAACCAAAGTTCCAGCACCAAGTTTTACTTTGGCTGCTATGGGACAACAAATTAATATAACTGGTAATTCTAATTCTAATTCAATACAGTCTCAAGGTAATTTAACAGCTATTGGTAGTCTTTTGGGTGGAAGTGTAACTCTTAAAATGAACCAATCAGATTTAACAGATACAAACACTTGGAGACTAGATGAAGCACAATATTTACGTCAAACTCCTAATGCTGATTATATTGTTGGTTCTCAGCCGACTTTTTGGCAAACTCAAGGTAAGGGTTCATATTGGGGATTTACTACTATTCAACGTTTAGGCTTTACTTCCCCAACTCCATCAGGAGGCGGTTTTAGTCCTAGCCAAAGATTGCAAACTGGGGAAATAAACCGCACAATTACAGGAGAAGCAAAACCAGGGACTTTAGTACAGTTAAAATCAGGAATTAGTAACACAGTATTTGCAGAAGTTTTAGTTGATTCTTCTGGGATATACCGCTTTGGCAATATCCCGATGGGAGGAATTAATGGTAATAGCTACCGTGTTTATTTATATCCTAATGGACAACTAACTGCACAACCAAAAATCGAAGAAGCCAAATTTACTATTCTATCGGGACAACTGAGTCCAAAAACTTCAGCTTTAATAATTTCTACAGGGTTGAGTCAACAGCCATCGAAAAATAATGTGATTGGTAACTTTCAAGACTGGCGTGGTGGAGTAGCTTATCGCCTGGGAGTAACAGAAGAATTAACTGTTGGTGCTGGAGTAATTTACGACCAATCGCTATTAGGATTAGGAGAATTGTTCTATCAACCTCAAAAATTTCCTTTAAGAGTCAACGCTTCATTATTAATGGGAACTCAAAAGCGAGGTTGGGACTATAATGCCAATATTAACTTTAATCCATCTCCTCAGTTTAGCTTAAATTTTTTGAGCGATCGCCTTTCCCAACGTTTTGAACTCAATTGGCAAGCTTTGAACGGTGTGGGTTTTAAATTTAGTAGTGATACTAGAGAAAATACCTTTAATGCTGGAGTTAATCTGGCTTTGATTGCTCATAATTTTTCCATATTTAGTAGTGTAGATGTTGACACAAAAAATCGTTTGCGCTGGAATATCAGTTCTTCTTTAGCCAATTTACAATTTACCCACCGCCAAAATGAAATTGGTGCTAATACAGAACTTAACTATAACTTTTCTGGCTCTTCGCAACTGGGAAATTCTTTAACAATTGGTTACGAAACCCTCGATTATAATAACTATGATTACCTAGCCACCGCTAAATTTCGCTACCGTTCAAAAACCCTAACCAATGGATATAGACCTCTCTGGGAATTTGATCTAGGTTATGGAATTGGTTCTAGAGGTAACGGATTAATAGGTTCTGTATCTACCGCTATTATTCCAGGGTTAACTTTGGGATTACGCTATCAGGAAATCTCGCCTACAAGTAATGACATGAGTTTTAAAATAGAATTATCTCCAAGTTTTAACTTACAACCTCAACTGAGTTTAGGAGATTCTCGTTTTGACCGCTTACGCAGTGAGGGGGGGCTTTTTGTTCAGCCATTCTTAGATAACAATGGCAATAATATATATGATAAAAATGAAGAAATTTATACTCAAGACACAGATTTATTATTAATAATTAATAATCAAACTATTAAATCTTTGCCAACTGACTTGACCTCAAAAGGAGTTTTTATCAAACTGACTCCAGGATTTTATCGCCTTGACCTCGATCCTGCGGGTTATCCAATCAACAGAAAACCTCTAGAATCTTCCTATGCGGTGGAAGTAGTTGCTGGAGGTTATACTACCGTTAGGGTTCCGATGACGCTTTCCTATACAGTTGCAGGTAGAGTTACAGTTAGTGGAGGAAACCCGGTTGGAGGTGTGAAAGTCGAGGCGATACTATCTCAGCTAGGAAAATCAAAAAAAACTATCGTTTCGATTACAAATGGTGCAGGAATTTTCTTTTTAGAAGAATTGCAGCCAGGAATTTATAATTTATTAGTTAATGGTCAACCTGCTCAACCTGGTAGAATCGAGATTAATCAAAATTCCAAAACATTGCAAGAACTTAATTTAGTTATAAATAATTAGCGAACTCAGAACCTTCAATAATATTTTTCAACGCTTTGCTTAACATTATATGATCGCCTTTTTTAGAACAAATTCAATATATGATGCTGCTTACAAAGAGTTTTTTAAATCTTAAATTAATACTTCGTGGATACTTCTAATTTTAAGTATGTCTCTATTTTTAGAATCTTACCAATATTATTGAAATTTCCTAATACCTTTTTATTGAGTACTTTTATCCTAACAGAGATTGGTTAATGTACTAATACCAATTATTTAAAATTTGGCAACAGATTCAAAGCTTGAAACCCAGACACAATTTGAATTTATTAATTGCGAATTACGAATTGCGAATTGGTATAACCAGCTTGGTCAATAGTTAGAAGTAATCGTTAGATATTGCCAATCAAGCAAATACAAGCTTATATAGGTCTGAATTTTACCAACCTTGGGCATATTCTTTGATATTTGGGAATTCTAAAGATAAACAGGTTGGATTAGGGATGATGGCAAAATTTAAAAGTCCATTGGTCAAAGAGTTGTTCTGCCGCTCACTGACTCGTGACATACTCCTCAGTATGGGGCTGAGAATTTTAGCTGTCGTCATTATCTCGGCGGGCCTAAGCTACTTGCATTTGATGTCAACACTGGAATCCCAAACCCGCGAACAACTGCAAAAGTATGTTGTGGAACGAAGCAAGCGAGAACAAAGCCTGTTTAAACTAGCAGAAGATAATCATAAAACACTGAAACAAGCATTAGTAAAACGTCTAGAGAAGTTGGGTAATGTTGACCCACGCGATCAATTTAACCAGTTATTTTACTTATGGTCTGATGGTACATGGCGTAACTTTCAACAGAACCAGCCTGTCAAACAATTTGATAATGAGCAGTATCCCTCAGTCTTCATAGGAAAACAAGTCCTGAACACTGCGGACATTCGTCGCCGCATGGTGGTCTTTTATGAATTGACGAAAAGTTATGGCCCAGCCTGGAGAAATCGTTTTGTCGATACATACATTATCGGGCCAGAAAACTTTGTGGCTAATTACTGGCCGACTGTGCCTTGGGGAATAGAGGCGAAAGCAGATTTATTCATGCCCAATGAGGAGTATTTCTACGTTTCTGACAAAAAACACAATCCTGTCAGAGAAACCGTATGGACAGGTCTTTATTTTGACGCTGTGGCAAAACTTTGGATGGTTTCTGTCGAGACACCAGTGGACGATCGCTTTGGCAATCACATTGCCACCATCGGGCATGATATTATTCTCAATGAGTTGATGGAACGCACCGTCAATGACCATCTATATGGAACGTATAACCTGATTTTTCGCCGCGATGGGCGTTTGATTGTTCATCCTGATTACATGGCTGAGATTCAGATAAAACTGGGACAGTTCAACATCCTGGAGTCGGGTGACGCACATTTGCAGCGTATTTTTCATGCCGTCAACACCCTGCAACCTGAAACAGTGGTGATTGATAATTCCAATGACGATGAATATCTGGCTGTAACCAGACTGAATGGCCCAGATTGGTATTTTGTGACCGTTTACCCCAAATCGCTGTTATCAGAAATTGCAGCTGATAACGCCCGTTTTGTTTTCAATGTAGGATTAATTGCCCTGTTACTGGAAATCCTGCTATTGTTTTCTGTGTTGTATAAGCAAGTGACAATTCCCTTAAATAAACTACTAATTGCAACTGATCAGATTTCCCAAGGGAATTTTAATATTAATCTTAATACTAAGTTACCTAATGAATTCGGTCTGTTGGCAACTTCTTTTACTAGCATGGCCAGTCAATTGCATGAATCTTTTATGCTTTTAGAACAAAGCAATGAAGAACTGGAAGTTCGAGTTGAACATCGGACAGCCGAATTATCTCAAGTGCTTCAGGATTTGCAACAAACTCAGTCCCAATTAATCCAGTCTGAAAAGATGTCGAGTCTGGGACAAATGGTGGCTGGAGTTGCCCACGAAATTAATAATCCAGTCAGTTTTATTCACGGCAATCTGACTCATGTTGACAGCTACACTCAGGATTTACTACAATTAATCGACCTTTACGAACAACAATATCCCCATTCCACAGCAACAATCCAAACAGCAGTGGAAGCCATCGACCTAGAATTTCTCAAGCAAGACTTTCCTAAACTGGTCAGTTCCATGAAAGTAGGAACAGAACGTATTCGGGGAATCGTGCAATCTCTACGCAACTTCTCCCGTCTGGATGAAGCTGAGTTTAAAGCAGTAGATGTGCATGAAGGCATTGAAAGTACGTTGCTTATCCTGCAAAACCGCCTCAAGGAACAACCAGACTGTTGTGGAATCGAAGTAATTAAAGATTATGGTCATTTACCGCTGGTTGAGTGTTACCCAGGCCAATTGAATCAGGTTTTCATGAATCTTTTATCAAATGCGATCGATGCGTTAAAAGCGTCAGTCTTCAACCAACAACCTGCAACTAATCCCACAATTTGTATTGTTACGCAAGTCTTGGCAGACAAAGCCATCTCAGTTCACATTAGTGATAACGGCTTAGGGATGGATGAAACAGTACAAGCGAAGTTATTTGACCCCTTCTTTACCACCAAACCAGTCGGAAAAGGTACAGGCTTAGGCTTATCGATTAGTTATCAAATTGTGGTAGGCAATCACGGTGGTAAGCTGTACTGTCATTCTGCACTAGGACATGGAACTGAGTTTGTCATCGAAATTCCAGTTTATCAGCCAGATCGTAAGCATGAGAATCAAGCTACTCATCAAAAGGATTTCTCCCATCTACTGTGAGATAAATCTTAATTTATCTTGGCTGTACATCCATATTTGTTAACTGATAATTGCCCCTCCAGCTTCAAAAACCTGTTGTACCGTCAAATTCAATTCTGGAAATAATAATGACTGAATACGGTCATTTTCTCGAAATTTATTAATTTGATATTCACCTTCTTCTAAAGTGCAAACCAAAATTGTCGGTTGTTTGGGCTTACCAATAAACTCCCTACCGCCTAAAGCAGCATAATCTACAATCCAGTATTCAGGAATTCCCATTTCCTCATAGTCAGCATATTTTTTATGATAATCATCACGCCAATTAGTACTCACTACCTCAATCACCAAAGGGATAGATACTGCTTGAGTAACGGTAGATACTTTTTTCCACAAAAGCTCATTAACTAAATTAGGACGATTCAACAACAGCACATCTGGCGAGTAAGCAGATTCGTTTTCAGGTGGTTTAACTAATGCTGTTTTTGCTATAACATAGGGCAGGTTGAGATGACTGCATTCTAAAGTAATTTTTGTTGCTAAAAATCCAACAATTTCTTCATGGATGCCTGGCGGTTGAGGAATTTTAATTACTACTCCATCATGTAGTTCGTAACGTTTCCCTGTGTTATCTGGATATTTAGCAACGAATTCTTCAAATGTAACTACTTTGCCTAAAATTTGAGTCATGGCTTAATTCCTCAAAATAATCAACAATTCCTAATTTTTTACAGCCATTCTCTGACTAACCAATTCAGCCGCTAAATGTATCGCCGCTTTCATACTCGTAGCATCAGCAATTCCCTTACCTGCAATATCAAATGCTGTTCCGTGGTCGGGTGAAGTCCTAACAAAAGGCAGACCAATAGAAGTATTAACGGCTCTATCAAACGCCATCAATTTAACAGGAATCAAGCCTTGGTCGTGGTAAAGTGCTAGATAGGCATCGGCTGGATTTTGAATTTGAGAGTTGCCATACCAAGCTTGACCAGGTTTAACCCACATCGTATCCGGCGGAATTGGCCCATCTAGCTGCAAATTTGGGCGGTTTTGCCGTTCCTGTTCTAACCAGGGAATTAACCAATCTTGTTCTTCTGTTCCCAGTTGTCCCTGTTCGCCACTGTGGGGATTTAAACCTGCGATCGCAATTCTCCCCTTTTCTATGCCAAAATCTTTTTCTAAACACTCCACCAACAAATCTAGTTTCTTGGTCAACAACTGTGGCGTTAACGTGTCAGCGACTTGATATAGGGGAATATGTGTGGTAGCCAGCAAAGTGCGGAGTGTCCAATTAGTATAAGGCGATCGCGCCACGAATAACATGCCAAAGCGGTCAACTCCTGACTTTTGGGCTAAAAGTTCTGTTTGCCCTGGATAATTGTAGCCTGCGGCTTTCCAGGCAGATTTAGCGATGGGGCCTGTGACAATACCATCAAATTTACCAGCCAGAGTTTGAGCGATCGCATATTCCATATAGGCAAAACTAGCCGCACCACTCGCTGCATTACCGATGCCCATAATAATCTGACTGTCGTTTTGGCTATTTAATGGCACATCAATGACTGTCAACTCTTCAGGATTTGCCAAAACAGGTAAATTTTCATTTAAATTCAGTTTGTCATAAGTCTGTACTAGTAAATCCCGATTACCTACCACTGTCAGGTCACAGTTTTGCATCACATCTGGGTCTGCCAAAGCTTTCAAAATCACCTCAGACCCAATTCCGGCTGGATCTCCCAGCGTCAGCGCCAACCTTGGCTTAATTTTATTTTGTATATTTACTGTTTTATCTTGATTTATTTGATACATATAGACTAATGAAATTTCAATTTCAAAAGCAAAAAGCTAAAACACAATGTATAAACGATATATTCTGACCACTGACCACTGACCACTAACAACTGACCACTAACAACTGACTCCTTGACGATCAAACTGGTTTAGAATTGTTTACACAGGTCTAATCAAACAGTAGCCGTAGAAAAACTCTGGTAAGTCTAGTTTACCTAACTTTACTTCAGCTACTTTGTGGACACAAAACTCAAACACCTGGGTTGTTGTAAATCCAAGGGTTACGTGTCGTAAAACAATTAAACTGCCTGCGGCAAGCGGGCAGTTGCCTGGGTTCTCTGTTTGAAGAGATAAAGGTCGCAAGACCAGAGACGCTGTGTAAGTCCATCATTGGGTTAAGTCCCGAAATCCAGTAGTGATACCAACGTGGCAACAGCGAGTGAGACAGGAAGCCTACAGTGTAGGTACTTCACAATAATGTTCAATCAACCATTCGCAAAGGAGAACAGGTTAATGAGCGGCGAAATTTTAAATGCAGCTTTGTTGTCTTTCGGTTTAATCTTCGTGGGTTGGGCTTTAGGTGCTTTATTGCTGAAAATTCAGGGTGCAGAGGAATAAACCCTTTAGCAACTTAGTTTTAAGAGATGAGAGGTTTTACTCTCGCTCTTCAAAATAGCGTGTCCGGCAAACGGACAACGCTTTTTCTGCTACTAAGCTAAAACACATACTCATTGCATAGTCACTCCTGAGAGTCGTTGACTGCTAACTGATGACAGTCATCAGTACTTCGGCTTACCTCGACTGCGCTCGGCACAAGTCGCTCAGTACAAGTCATCAGTCATCAGCCATCAACTTTTTGTGAAACAGCTGATCTGTGTATTAATTCCAGTTTCTTAAAAAAGATGTAAACTTTTGTTAACAGGTATAATTCTGTTAATGTTCTTTTCATAAAACTTAAAAATTTATAACGGCCCTCATGACATTATTAATCGTCGGTGCTACTGGCACCTTAGGAAGACAAGTGGCTCGTCGTGCTATCGATGAGGGGTATAAGGTACGCTGTCTGGTTCGGAGTGCCAAAAAAGCTGCTTTTCTCAAAGAATGGGGTGCAGAGTTAGTGCGGGGAGATATATGTAACCCCCAAAGCCTCACGGGGGCGCTGTCAGGTGTAACCGCAGTCATTGATGCTGCAACATCTCGTGCTACAGATTCACTAACCATTAAACAAGTAGACTGGGATGGTCAAGTTGCTTTAATTCAAGCGGCGAAGGCTGCGGGTGTAGAGCGTTTTATCTTCTTTTCCATACTTGATGCCGAAAAGTACCCACAAGTACCGCTGATGGAAATCAAGCGATGTACAGAACTTTTTTTAGCGGAGTCTGGGCTTAATTACACCATCCTACGCTTAGCTGGTTTTATGCAAGGGTTAATCGGTCAATATGGAATACCCATTTTAGAAGCACAACCTGTTTGGGTGACTGGTAATTCTTCGCCCATCGCCTACATGGACACTCAAGACATTGCAAAGTTTGCTATCCGTGCTTTGAGCGTACCAGAAACCGAAAAACAAGCTTTTCCCGTTGTCGGTACTCGTGCTTGGAGTGCAGAGGAAATCATTAGCCTGTGCGAACGCTTATCTGGCAAAGAAGCCAGAGTAACGCGGATGCCAATCAACTTACTACGTACCGTGCGCCGCATCATCCGATTCTTTCAGTGGGGTTGGAACGTAGCAGACAGACTAGAGTTTACAGAAGTCTTGGCAAGTGGTAAACCCTTAAATGCCCCAATGGATGAGGTCTATAAAGTTTTTGGGTTAGACCAACAACAAACAACCACTCTAGAAAGCTATCTGCAAGAGTACTTCAGTCGAATTATGAAAAAGCTTAAAGAGCTAGACTACGAGAAAAATAAATCCAAAAAGGAGAAATCTAAAAAGACTCCCTTTAAAAAAGTTAATAGTTAATGGTCAGTGGTCAGTGGTCAATGGTCAGTGGAAAATCACAACGAACAACTAACAACTGACAACTGACAACTAACAACTGACAACTAACAAGATTGACCAAAATATGTAAGGATTACATAAAGCAAAGCATCGTCTACCCTTGGATATTTGAGTGTGCCGAAAGCAGGCATTATCTACAATGACGTTAAACCGATAGCGGTTCGCGTCGCTATCGAGTTAAAAGAGAAGCTAACCGCTGCCGGTTGGAATGTATCTGTTACATCAAGTGTCGGTGGCATACTGGGCTACTCTACCCCGGAAAGTTCAGTATGCCACACTCCAATTGACGGTCTGACGCCCCCTGGCTTTGATTCGGAAATGGAGTTTGCCATAGTACTAGGGGGTGATGGCACTGTTTTAGCAGCGTCCCGTCAGGTTGCTCTTTGCGGCATTCCACTGCTAACAGTGAACACTGGACACATGGGATTTTTAACGGAAGCCTACCTGAACCAATTGCCCGAAGCAATAGAACAGGTGATGGCAGGTACGTATGAAATAGAAGAACGAGCTATGCTCACAGTTAAGGTACTGCGGGGAGAGTCTGTACTGTGGGAAGCCCTTTGCTTGAATGAAATGGTGTTACATCGAGAGCCGTTAACCTCCATGTGCCATTTTGAAATCGCAGTGGGGCGTCATGCACCTGTGGATATTGCGGCAGATGGTGTGATTGTTTCTACACCAACTGGTTCGACCGCTTATTCTTTAAGTGCTGGTGGGCCAGTAGTAACTCCTGGTGTACCTGTATTGCAGTTAGTACCGATTTGTCCCCATTCTCTAGCTTCTAGGGCGTTGGTGTTTCCAGATACGGAACCAGTCAACATCTACCCAGTTAATATTCCTCGGTTAGTGATGGTAGTAGATGGCAATGGAGGATGCTATGTCTTACCAGAGGATCACGTATATTTAGAGCGATCGCAATACAGCGTCCGGTTTATTCGTCTGCAACCGCCAGAGTTTTTCCGGATTTTGCGGGAAAAACTAGGTTGGGGTTTACCACATATAGCCAAACCCACTTCGGTAGAATTACCTTAGTCAGTTGTCAGTTGTCAGTTGTCAGTTGTTATTTTTCCCCCATCTCCCTCATCACCTCTTCCCAAGAGAGTGATTTCCTTCCAGAATTGCTGGTATGTGAATGGAATTTGGAATTAGTTATAAAAAATTGCACAGGAGAATTCGATGGCTGATACCTGGATCTGCTAAAAAATCTTAGATAGCAGGTCAACTCAGGATTTATCCATCGCTCAAAAACGGCAATTACATTTCTAGCTAATTTACAGACTTTCTCTGAAACGTCTGTATAATCACGCTAGTTCGCCTAAAGTCAGGTTTTCCTGACTGTGCGACTGGCTCCAAAATCCAACATCCTAAATTCTTATGACAGTTGCTCACAGTCCGTGTGTTTTAGTCATTGAAACCGATGATAGTCTGGCAAGTCAACTTTCCTTTGATTTGCAAGAAGCTGGCTATGAAGCGATTTTGGCTCACGATGCGGCAAGCGGTTTGCAATACTGCCGCGATCGCCAACCTGCTTTAATTGTTCTAGACAGGATGCTAGCAGGTGAATCTGGACTCTCGTTATGCAAAAACCTCAGAAGTGCTGGTATGCGATCGCCTGTACTAATATTAATGGCACGCGATACAGTTGATGACCGTGTAGCATGTCTAGAAGCTGGAGCCGATGACTACATCCTCAAGCCTTACCGCGCAGAAGACTTTTTAAAGTTGATTCGCCTTTATTTAAAACCTGATATCGATACAACAGAGCAATTACGCTTTGGAGAGTTGGTTCTAGACATAGCAACTCGCCGTGCCATACATAATGGCCGGGCGATAGACTTAACAATGAAGGAATTTGAACTATTAAAGTTTTTAATGGAACATCCCCGTGAAGTTCTAACTCGTGAACAAATCCTAGAAAACGTCTGGGGTTACGACTTTATGGGTGAATCGAATGTGATTGAAGTGTATATTCGCTACTTACGTCTAAAAATCGAAGATGAAGGTCAAAAACGCCTCATTCAAACGGTTCGAGGTGTAGGATACGTGTTAAGAGAATCTTAATAAGTAGGTGGACGAAAATAAATACACTCATTAGGGTTGGGCATTGGGCAGTGGCTCCCCAATGCCCAAGACTGCACTACCTCACCAATTCCCAAAAAACAAATAAAAAACCGTGGGCTTTCTGGCTCAAATTCTGTAAAATCGAAATTTAAATTACAAAATCGAAAATTATATGATGCGTTGGCTAAGTTTAGTACCGATGCTGCTGGGTATTTTGCTCGTAGGCTGTTCTATACAGACAACCGCTAACTCTCCTACACCAAACCCAAATATCACAGTGGAAGCACCAAAATCTGCTGCTCAAACACTACCAATTTCTGCAAAGGCAATTTTGCCTAATGGTACAACAATTCAGTTAGAAGTAGCGCGGACACCAGAACAACAGGCAAAAGGATTAATGTATCGCCCAGCTTTACCAGATAATCGGGGGATGGTATTTCCGTTTCCCTCTGCACAGCCAATCAGGTTTTGGATGAAAAATGTCCCCGTTCCTCTGGATATGGTCTTTTTGCAAAATGGAGTGGTAAAGTATGTTGAAGCTTCTGCGCCTCCCTGTGCTAAGGAACCTTGTCCTAATTATGGGCCTGATGTACCCATCGACACGGTGATTGAACTGCGTGCCGGACGAGCTGCCGAATTAAAATTGCAAAAAGGCGATCGCGTCAAAATTGAATTTTGAGTAACTGTACCTTTGCGGAGGTCAAGATTTGAGTAGTTTCTCCTGTAATATCCGAGAAAATCCCAATTCATGATTTTTCTGTAAAAAAAGCATCAAGTATATGTAAAAAGGTAAATTCTGAGGCTACTATTTAATATCATGTCAAAAATAGGAAACACTGCTGTTTTCCAGGTAGAATCACAGTTCCAAGGTTTACTTGCAAAAATCTTCCTTTTGGTGTACGTATAAATAGTCGCTCATAGGGGAGTATAGGCTATGGAATCTTTATTACTATTATGTGTAATTTAATAAAACATGAAAGTAAAAAGATAAAACCAATTTGAACAGCCTAACTTGCAGCTTGAGGACTGAGCAGGTAAATGGTGCTAAAAGCCAATATTTACTAGTTTCTTCTGCTAAAAGCACTCTTGGTGAGTAATTTTAGATAATATTACCGTGATGTTGATCCGGTAATCGTATATTCACACATGAAATATTAGCTGCGGGTTACTGAGAAATGGTTAATCCACATATGACAATACACAATAGACAAGGAGGTGAGTTACAAATGTCACCATCAACTTATTCTCGACTAATTCACTTTTTACAGGAAGATTTGTCAATTTCCGCAGCATCACTTGCGGTTGCACTGCGACACCGCGAACATGATCCTGGCCCTTTACCAATGATCCTTTGGCAGTATGGGTTGATTACGTTAGAACAGTTGGAACAAATTTACGATTGGCTGGAGACGGCGTAGCTATGAGTAGCTTATACAGGAGAATCAAGGTATGTCACATCCATTCTGCCTTATATCAAGGCTGATAGATAAGGAAATTGACTTTTACCATTTCTACTCTTTTAATTATCTACTAAAAGAGCGAGTTTATTATTTAACTCGCTCTTTTGATTTTGTTATTAGTCATTAGTCAATGGTCATTAGTCAATGGTCAATAGTCAATGGTCAATGGTCAATGGTCAATGGTCATTAGTTATAGGAATTACGAATTATTACTATATTAATATCAGATAATCACTACAAATTTACCCAACTAGTACAGGTGGACAAAAGTAAATGATTATCTGACAACAGAATCAATAGCTATAGACAAAAAGCTTTTTTGACTTGTTAGTTGCAACTTTTAACTAGGATTCTGTGTCAATCAGGGGTGACGATTTGATCGCTATTATGATGGTTGATTGACCAACGGTGGTCTACAGTTACAGAGGAAAACTGGCAAATTTCTTCTAGTTGTTTTTGTTGCACTGCGGCTTTGCGGAGAGTAATAATTAGCTGATTGACTTGACGCCGCAAATCAGGATTTTGACTGACTGCTGACATGGTTTGTCTTTCTAAGAGTTGGAGTATAAGTTCGTAGTGGATAGGTGATGGAAGAGGAATTTGCTCCATGTAGTTAATTTGAGATTTCAAATTTAATTTCCTTTTAGTAAAAATTTTGTCTCCTGCTCATAAATTGTTACACAGGAAACAAAAATTTGCTTAGATATCTGATGTACCCACAGATGAAGACTTAGAGAAGAGATTGGCGATCGCTAATTCTGGATTCGGTTGTTTGACTAAAGACTCTCCAATCAACACTGCGGATGCACCTGCTGTTTCTACTACACTCAAATCATTTGAGTTATGTAATCCTGATTCGCTGACAACCAAGATATTCCGTTCTTGTAGTTGCTTACCTCTTACCTCTAACAAGTGGCAAGTAGTTTGCAAGTCAACAGTGAAATCTTCTAAATTACGATTATTAATTCCTACTAAAGATACACCATCTAAAGCTAGTACACGGTCGAGTTCTTCTAAATTGTGAACTTCAATTAAAGCTGCCATATTCAGGGCATTGGCAATTTTGATAAAGTATTGCAAATCCTGATCGCTGAGGATAGCTGCAATCAATAAAACGGCATCTGCACCTTGCAGGCGTGCTAAGTACATTTGATAAGGATATATAACAAAATCCTTGCAAAGTAAAGGTAAATCTACGGCAGTGCGAACCTTGGCTAAATTGTCAAAGCTACCTTGAAAGAATTTGGCATCCGTCAGCACAGAAAGACAACTAGCACCTCCTTCCTGGTAGGATAAGGCGATCGCTACTGGGTCAAAATCTTCTCGGAAAACACCTTTGCTGGGGGAAGCTTTTTTAACTTCGGCAATCAAGGCTGGATTTGTCTTACCTTGACGTAGGGCGGCGACAAAATCACGGGTAGGTGGTGCAGTTAGTACCTGCTTTTGTAATTCTACCAAGGGAATTTTTTCGCGCATTTGGTCAACTTCGACTTCTTTTTGCCAGACAATTTCCTCCAAAATGTTGTTTGGGGCTGCATCTGGCAAAGCAGCCTGATAGCGCAAGAAGGATACATTAATAGCTGGGTTAGGTGAACGGCGACGGATTTGCATGATGGGGACTGGGGAATGGGGACTGGGGACTGGGGACTGAGGACTGGGGAATGGGGACTGGGGACTGGGGACTGGGGACTGGGGACTGGGGAATGGGGACTGGGGACTGGGGACTGGGGACTGGGGACTGGGGACTGGGGACTGGGGACTGGGGAATGGGGACTGGGGACTGGGGACTGGGGACTGGGGAATTAGTGATTAATTATTTTCTTCGTACTCCCTCATCCCCCTCATCCCCCTCATCCCCCTCATCCCCCTCATCCCCCTCATCCCCCTCATCCCCCTCATCCCCCTCATCCCCCTCATCCCCCCTAGTCCCTAAATTGTCACAGCCCGTTTATAGGCTTCGTCCAGCACTTCTGAAAGTGTGGGGTGGGCGTGAACTAAATGGGCGAGGGTATTAACAGATTGACGGTTGGCGATCGCGGCTGAGGCTTCGTGAATTAAGTCTGAGGCGTGTAATCCGAAAATGTGGACGCCTAAGACTTCACCTGTGTCTTTGCGATACACTACTTTTGCTATACCATCGGCTTCGTTTTCTGCCAAGGCTTTAGAATTACCTTTGAAGTAACTTCTACTTGTGGCGATTTCAAAGCCTTCTGCTTGACCTAATTCTTTTGCGGCTGTTTCCGTTAAGCCGACATAACTAATTTCTGGGTGGGTAAATGCAGCTGCGGGGATGCTGCGATAGTCTACCACACGCGATCGCCCGACAATATTTTCTACGGCGATGATGCCTTGGGCAGAAGCGGCGTGTGCCAACATCATTTTGCCGTTGGCATCGCCAATTGCCCACAAATGTGGTACTACTTCACCGGCACTCAGCACCGCCATGTGGTCATCGACAGGAATAAAATTCCGTCGGTCTAGTTCCACACCCACTGAGTCTAAACCGAGGTTTTGCGTGGCTGGAATGCGCCCTGTGGCAACTAAACAAGCATCCACCTCGATGACTTCTAAATCTTCTTTGGTTTTAAAATCTGCTAACTCAATCACCACCGGTGAACCGGGAATCACTTTTTTAGCGTATATCCCTACTTTGGTTTCAATGTCGCGGGGAGTAATCAACACCCGTTCGGCGAGTTTGGCTATATCGCGGTCAAATCCTGGCATTAACTGGTCTAGGGCTTCAATCATGGTGATTTCACAGCCCAAAGCTGAGTAAACATCGGAAAATTCCAAGCCGATGTAACCACTACCAATAATCGCTACCCATTCCGGTAGAGATGCCAATTTTACGCCTTGGTCGCTGGTAAATACAGTTTTGCCGTCTACTTTAATGCCTGGTGGTACGAAGGGCACTGAACCAGGGGAAAGGATAATATCTTTGGCTGTGATAGTTTTTTCACCGCCATCGCCAGTCACAGCCACTTTTTGCGTCCCGGCTATTTTTCCCCAACCCCTGATGATATCGACATTTAGACGTTTGAGGCTGTTGGTTAAGTCGCCTTGAATTTTCGATACTAGATTGCCGGCATGATTAGCGATCGCTTCCCGGTCAAATTCTACATTGCCAATTTGAATTCCCAGCGATTTCAGATGGTGGGCATTACGTAATTCCCGCACACGTCCAGCTGCTGCTAGTAGCGCCTTTGATGGAATGCAGCCCCGGTTGACACAGGTTCCCCCCATGTCCGCTGCTTCGATAATCGCACTTTTCAAACCGCAGCTGACGGCGTGTAGGGCTGCGCCATGTCCGCCTACACCAGCGCCTATAATCACTAAATCGTAATCAAATCCATCACTCACGTTAGTTTCCCCGTGTGCTTCGCCTATTTGTTCTCAACTCGTCAAGCAATCAATGCAACCCCCTGATGTTTAAGAGCTGCTAAATCAACTTTGGGACTGGGGACTGGGTACTGGGTACTGGGTACTGGGGACTGGGGACTGGGAATAGAAATATCATCATAAATTTGCACCTTACCCCAATTCCCAATTCCCAATTCCCAGTCCCTAATCCCCAATCCCTAATCACCAATCTCTAGTCCCTTTTACTATGATTTACCCTAGCAGGTGAAGAGATTTATGTTTTGGGTATTATTATAGTAAAAAATGTATACTTATTCTCTTTGATACTTTAAATTAAAACTTGCTAGCAATGTATCTGCTTTCAGTTAGATGGCAAATTATCCTGATTGTTGAACAAATAGCCTGATTTTCTGTATGCGATTACCTGCTTTGATTCAGCAATTAATAGACTCTCAATCTAAGTATTGAGTGATTGAAAGTACCAATACTACAAGATCAGAAATTTTCCGTTATTTTGAATTGTCTTGCAACTAATTAGCTTAACACCTAAGCTGGATTTACAATTCATCCACCAATAGGATTTTTGTAGGCGATCGCCCGATGTTCATTCCCAAAATCAGTGAATTTACCATCCGCCGTTATGCTAATGCCAAATCTTTTCAACGGGGTGAGGCTTATTACAAAGCGGGTGCTGTTGCTGCTGTCACCCAACGTAATAATCAGTTTCAAGCAGAAGTTACAGGCAATGAACCCAAGCCCTATCGTGTCAACTTGATTTTTGACGATCAAGGTTTAACCTCAGCAAACTGCACCTGTGCCTATAACTTAGACGGTTGGTGTAAACACATCGTGGCGACCATACTCTTTTGCCTGCGTCAGCCAGAAGTGATTGAACAACGCCCTACCCTAGAAGAATTACTCGATTCTCTCGATCATCTCCAGACTCAAAGACTAGTACAAGAGTTAGCTTCACGATATCCGCAGTTAATTGAGGCAATTGATCACCACATCAGTTGGATAATCAATCCTGCACCCAAGCAACAAA
Organism: Nostoc sp. UHCC 0702; assembly: GCA_017164015.1. GTDB lineage: Bacteria > Cyanobacteriota > Cyanobacteriia > Cyanobacteriales > Nostocaceae > Amazonocrinis. Next base: position 7,363,013 of record CP071065.1, on the reverse strand, counting down.
CCGCCAAATCTCTACGCCTGAATACTGTTAACCCTAAGCCGTTTGGGCAGCAGGTACGGCAAATTCTCCGGGATGCAGTGCGTTGTTGGGAAGATGGCTATGAAGACGACCTGATTAGCGAAGAATTGCCCAGTGTGATCCAAACTGCTGTGGATTTTTGCGAACGGGGAGATGGTTATAGTGCGATCGCAATTTTGGAAACCATTACTTCTGCTTGTGTGGAAAATTGGGAAGATGTTGCAGAATATGGTGCTGACAATGAGCAAATTGTCGAGGAATTAAATGATGCTTGGTGTGAAGCCATTCTTACCGCCGAACTTTCCCCAGAAGAAAAAGTTGATATTCAGGTGAATTTGGAAACTTGGCAAGATGAGTGGAATGCTGATTTTGGCATGAGTTTAGAAGCTTTGCACCAAAGCTGGGATGAACCAGCACTGTTGAGTATTCTGGAAGGAAATATCACTCCCAGGGGAGTTTGGGAAGGAGAAATACCAGACTTCGCCGATGATTTGGCACTGATTCGCCTGAAAATCCTCGAACGTCAAGAACGTTATCAAGAATACCTGTATTTGGCGGTAGCTGAACGACAAACTGAAGAATACCTCACTATGTTGGGTAGGTTAGGCAGAGTAGAAGAAGCAATTGCAGCTGCCCAAACCGAGATGAACTCAATGGAAGAAGCCTTTGCTTTAGCGAAAATACTAGCACAACAAGGTTCATTGCAGCAAGCATTAAATATTGCTCAAACTGGGTTCAATTTACCGGGGAATTCTCAGTATGAATTGGGAATTTGGACAAGTGATTTAGCGCTGGAGTTGAATAATAATCAAGCAGCTTTATCAGCAATTAAGGCTGCTTTCCAAGTTAGTCCAACGTTATTTGACTATCAAAGGATGGCAGAATTAGCCGGGGAAAACTGGGAAAGTCTCAAAACTGACTTGTTACAAATTATCTACAGCTTTGGAGATTGGGAAACAGCATCAGCCAAGGTGGATATATTTTTACATGAGGGATTAATTGAGGATGCGATCGCGATCGTTTCTGAACTGAGTTCTGATGATTCTGAGTTAATACACCGAGTGATGAATGCTGGCATCCCTCATAAACCTGATTGGGTAATTGTTAATGCCCGTCGCCGTGCCGAAAAGATTATGGATGAGGGTAAGGCAGAATACTATGATTATGCAGTTGAGTGGTTAAAGAAAGCACGCGCTGCTTATTTGGCATCTGGGAGACAAGCCGACTGGTCAAGCTATCGGGCAGAACTAGTACAAACTCACGCCCGCAAGCGTAAATTAATGGAAATGTTTAAGCAACAGGGTATGGAGTAATTCGTAATTAAGAATAGTTAGATTCAGGTGCATGCCAGCCAGCAGAAACCCATGCTTGCTTAACGGTTACTGTGTAAGTATTGTTGATCTGTAGCGCTAAAGCGGTTGCGCGACCACAGGCAGTAAGTCCTATGATGTGTGTACCGTTGTTTGTCCAGGCCAAATGGCGTGACCACTTTTGCTTACGAGGGTTAAACAGCTTAACCTTACGGTTTGTAACTGAGTCTATTGCATGGGTTTGAATAACAACTGACGACCCTCACTAGTTAACATCTCGGCTTCGCTCGATGTTAAAGCTGAGCGAAGTCGAAGCTTTAACTTTATTCGCACCGACCTACTAACCCTTATAGTTAAGTAGATTAACTGGCAATAGCAACCGACTTTTTGCGGGTGGGACGCTTGCGGCTGGATTTTTTCTTGAGTCCAATTGCTTGGGCTTGATCGCTATCTGATCCATATTGCCCGCGCACAACTTCTTTCATCGCTAATACAGCATTGTGAAATTCCCATTCTGCTAATCGCGCAGCATCATTAGCAGCACGGTATAAAGCTAACTTCTCAGTTTCAGCTTGTTGCTGCGCCAACATAGCCTGATAAGCTTGCTGTAAGTTGGCAGCAGAAGCATCAGCACGGGTTGTATTATAGGTGCTGATAGTTTGCAAACCGTGAAATGAGGTAACATCTTGAGTAATTGTTTGAAGGCGTAAACGCCGTGTTGTATCTTGGTTAGGCATAGTTAATACTGTGTTCAGTCTATATTTAATGTTCCCAATAACACATTGTTTATAACAGTAAGTTAAGATTTTTGATAACTTATGCAAGCCGATGCATTAACAAGGCCGTCCTCGCCTTCGCAATGCAAGCCGATGCATTAACAAGGCTGTCCCCGCCTTCGCAATGCAAGCCGATGCATTAACAAGGCTGTCCCCGCCTTCGCAATGCAAGCCGATGCATTAACAAGACCGCCCCCGCCTTCGCATTATGAGCAATCACATTTAATGAATTTGTATAGCAATCCTATTTGATTTGTAAGAATTAAATGTTTCAGATACCCGACTTCTCAAAGAAGTCGGGTATCTTGTTTCTCACAAATGATTTAGGACTGCTACATAAGGCTAAGTTGCTACTTGAACAACTCATTGACTTGTTGAATCAGTAATCAATAGGGCGGGCAAAATGCCCACCCTACAAGATTTGTATTGAATTTAAGTCAAATGCGATCGCCTTAAACCAGCAATTCAAACAATTTTGACAAAATTATTAATCAAAATCAGTTTGTCAGCTGAGTACAATCACAACTCAAACCATTGTGTAGACTAGATTTTAAAACGGAGAGAGAGGGATTCGAACCCTCGTTGAAGTTGCCCCCAAACAGCATTTCCAGTGCTGCGCCTTCAACCACTCGGCCATCTCTCCAGATGTCACGATTTACCATAGTACTCTAAAATTCCAGAAAATGCAAAGATAAAAAAAGATATTTTAGATTTAATCTAAAAGTCCCATCCTAAATCCCAAATCAAGATGTCCCGTACATACACAATTAGAGTTCGCGATCGCGCCACTGGCAAAGAATACACCCTACAAGTACCAGAAGACCGCTACATCCTGCACAGTGCTGAAACACAAGGGGTAGAATTGCCTTTTTCTTGCCGGAATGGGGCTTGCACCACTTGCGCTGTGCGGGTGTTGTCGGGAGATATTTACCAACCAGAGGCGATCGGATTGTCGCCAGAGTTGCGCCGGCAAGGTTATGCTTTGCTGTGTGTCAGTTATCCCCATTCTGATTTGGAGGTGGAAACGCAAGATGAAGATGAAGTCTATGAACTCCAGTTTGGACGCTATTTTGCTAGGGGGAGAGTTAAGGCGGGTTTACCTTTAGATGAGGATTAAGTTTTGTTTCGCGCAAAAGCGCAAAGGCGCGGAGGACATAAGTACTCTGGCGGTGGGTGTTTGGCTGCGAAGAATTGCAGTTTTGGCAAGTCTTTTGCTGTTGGTGAGTTGTCAAGCTAAAGGTAAGCCCGAAAGTAATCAGGCACAGGTGAAGGTAGCGCGGGTGGTGAGTGGGCAAAGTTTGGAAGTGCTGGGTATGGCTGAACAACCAAATTTGATATCTCAGGTGCGGTTGATTGGTGTTGATGCACCAGATTTGCGTCAGCGTCCTTGGGGAGATGAAGCAAAACAACAGTTAGAAAATTTGATTGGCGGTGCAGAAAAAACTGTGATGCTGGAGTTTGATATTGAGGCCAAAGACAAAATTGGGCGGACTTTGGCTTATGTGTGGAAAGATCAGCAGTTGCTGAATGAACAAGTAGTCAAACAAGGGTATGCTTTGTTCGTAGGGCGATCGCCTAATCATAAATATGACCTGCGCTTAGAACGTGCCCAACAATGGGCTAGAATCATGGGTCAAGGAATTTGGAACCCAGAAAAACCCATGCGTCTGACTCCTGTTGAGTTTCGCCGGCTGAATCGGTAGTTGTTAGTTGTCAGTTGTCAGTTGTCAGTTGTTAGTTGTTTTTTGCCAAGTATTGACTAATGACCACTGACCACTGACTATTGACTACTGACTACTCACCATCGACTCATGACTCAACTACAAATTTTTCTGGATATTGCGACGGAAGCGGCGCTAGCTGCGGGTGCGGTGTTAAATGGTTATTTGGGTAAATTAGAAGATGCTGTGACTGAAAAGGGACGCCCTGGTGATTTAGTCACGGCTGCGGATAAAGCTTCAGAAGCAGTAATTTTAGAAATTTTGCGTCGTCATTTTCCCCAGCATTCTATCCTTGCTGAAGAGTCAGGGAAATTAGGCAATCAAGATAATGAGTATCTTTGGGCGATTGATCCTCTAGATGGCACAACTAACTATGCCCACCAATACCCAGCTTTTGCGGTTTCTATTGGGCTGTTAATTAACGGCGTTCCGCAAGTTGGTGTGATTTATGACCCATTCCACGATGAATTATTCCGTGCTGCTACTGACTTGGGAGCAACACGCGATCGCCGCCCCATTCAAGTTTCCCAAACTGCCCAACTGAGTAAAAGTCTGTTGGTGACAGGTTTTGCTTACGATCGCCGCGAAACCTCTGATAACAATTATGCCGAATTTTGTCACCTCACCCATCTCACCCAAGGAGTTAGACGTAGCGGTTCAGCATCCCTGGATTTGGCGTGTGTTGCTTGTGGGCGTGTCGATGGCTATTGGGAACGAGGGCTTTCTCCTTGGGATGTTGTCGCTGGTATCATTTTGTTACAAGAAGCAGGTGGTAAAATCACTGCCTACGATGGTACTCCCTGCCAAATTGAAACGGGTAGGGTTTTGGCTACTAACGGTTATCTACACGACAGCCTGAGTCATGAACTGCAAGAAGTTCCTCCACTGTCAGCGTGGAGATGAGGAATTAGAGGCGCAGGAAAGCAGGGGGGATGAGGGAGATTATTTTTGAGTCCTGAGTACTGTGTATTAAGAACTAGGACTAATTACTGACTGCTGACTACTGACTACTGACAACTAACTACTGACAAATCGCAACTAACTCCCGAAAATTTGCTACTGCCGGATCGCTGATTGGGCGAAGTAAACTAGAACAAATCTAATGCCTCCTTTGGTGCAAACCGCTTTATGTCATTAAAAATAGATCGTGGATTGTTTAAATATGATTTCATAGACCATCACGCAATTCTGTGCGTTTCAATTGATGCGGATGTGAAAGATATACGTAAACGGTATCTTCAAATTGCCCGCCGCTTGCACCCTGATAGCAGTGCAATTAGCACTGCTACAGAAAAGCAGCTAGCCGGCGAATTGTTATCAAAGTTGGTTAACCCAGCTTACGAAAAACTGACTGGGGAACGCGATCGCGCAGAATATATTATAGTTTTGTCTCAAATGGGCAAACGCCTGGCACAAGAATCTAATTCGGTGGAATTGACTACTGATTTAGCTAAACAACTAGCTGCTTCCCCAAATATCGATCATCTCTATAAAACTGCGATCGCTAAAATTGCTGAAACACAGTACAATTCTTTGGTGCAATCAATTCAAATCATTGCCCAAATCAGCGAGTTGAATTTAGTTTACTTGATGCAAAATGCTGGCAAAGCTATTGCAGCACCACCAGCTGCAATAGCCCCAGTCAACTCCAGTACATCAAAGCCAAATACAGCACCACCCCCACCAGCGCCAGCAAAAGAAGATTCAGTAGTCGAACAATATCTCCGTCGCGCTCAAACTTTGATTGACAAAAATCAATTTGCCCAAGCCAAAGTAGAATTGCAGGATGCTGTAAAACTAGAACCTAAGAGTAGTCGCTGTCATAGTCTGATGGGAGTAGTGTATTTAAAGCAGAATCAGCTGAAAATGGCAAAAATTCACTTTGATAACGCGCTCAAATTAGACCCCAACGACCAAGCAGCGTTGGCATGGAAACCTAAAATAGAAAAGGCTTTGGGGCAACAATCAACTACTGCTAAGGTGACTTCAGCTCCTAATACTGGAACTAAGCAACCAGATAAGTCTGGAGGTGGCGGATTGTTTGGTGGTTTGTTTGGTGGTAAGAAAAAATAGTCAGCAAAAGGGACTGGGGACTGGGGACTGGGGACTGGGGACTGGGGACTGGGTACTGGGTACTGGGGACTGGGGACTGGGGACTGGGGACTGGGGACTGGGGACTGGGTACTGGGGACTGGGGACTGGGGACTGGGGACTGGGGACTGGGTACTGGGTACTGGGTACTGGGGACTGGGGACTGGGGACTGGGGACTGGGTACTGGGGACTGGGGACTGGGGACTGGGTACTGGGTACTGGGGACTGGGGACTGGGAAAGAGATAGAAATATAATCATAAATTCGCACCTTACCCCAATCTCTAATTCATAATCCCTAATCCCCAGTCCCTAATCGCCAGTACCCAGTCCCTATGAATTTGATGGTGGGATTTATTTAACGGAGGATTTAATGGTTTATCAACCAGCAGCGGGAGCGAGGGATTTATTACCCTTAGATGTAGCTCAAAAACGCTGGATTGAAGATAGGTTAGAGCAGGTGTTTCACCGTTGGGGATATCACAGAATTATCACCTCGACACTAGAGCGGATGGATACGCTGATGGCGGGGGAAGCAATTCAACGCCAGATGGTAATTCAACTGCAAAATGGCGCAGATGAAGAGTTAGGGCTACGTCCAGAATTGACAGCCTCTATTGCTCGCGCGGTTGTGACTCGCATGGCAGGTGCGAGTTATCCGCAACGACTGTACTATAATGCCAACGTATTCCGCCGTACCTGGGAAAACAGGCACAATTCTCAGCAAGAATTTTATCAAGCTGGGGTCGAGTTGTTGGGTGTAGGCGGATTGCTAGCAAATGCAGAGGTGTTGCTGTTGGTGGGCAATTGCTTGTCAGCATTGGGTTTGCAGGACTGGCATTTAATTTTAGGCGAAGCGGGAATCACGCGATCGCTTCTTGATGCCTTCCCCACTGATTTACAAGCTCAAGTCCGCAGTGCGATCGCTCATCTCGACCGCATCACCATAGATACTCTGCCTTTAAGCGAGGAACTACGCGATCGCGCCAGAATCATGCTAGACCTGCGCGGCAAAAGTGCGGATGTATTGCAAAAAGTCAGCAGCCTCAATCTAGACGCAGAACAACAACAAGCAGTAAATAACCTCAAATCTCTGGTAGAGTTATTAGAATCCAGAGGGGAATTCCCTATAATTCTCGACCTCAGTCTCATCCAAACCATAGATTATTACACCGGTATCGTCTTTGAAGTTGTCAGTGATACCGGCTCCCAAGCAAGAATTTTAGGGCGCGGCGGTCGCTACGACCAACTTCTGGGACTATATCATCCCCAAAAACAAAACATCCCCGGAATTGGTTTTGTACTCAACATTGAAGATTTATACCAAATTCTTTTATCTACTCAGCAATTACCGCAGACAACTCCAGCTAGCAACTGGTTGGTAGTACCAGAAGCTCCAACTGCTGAAGCTGCTGCCTTTGCCTACGCCCAAAAACTACGCGATTCCACTTATTTGGTGAGGGTAGAAATGGATTTAGGAGGCAGGGATGCCCAAGGCATCCGGCAATATGCACGCGATCGCGGCATTGCCCAAATCGCCTGGGTGAAAGCTGACGGCTCACCGAGAATTGAGACATTGCGTTAGTAGCAGTTAGGGAGCAGGGGAGATGGGGAGCAGGGGAGAATAACTAAACCCATGCCCCAGTCCCCAGTACCCAGTACCCAGTCCCCAGTACCCAGTCCCCAGTACCCAGTCCCCAGTACCCAGTCCCCAGTACCCAGTACCCAGTCCCCTGCTAGGCTAGAAACAGCTGACTCAGAAGAGAAGGAATCGAAAAAATGCCACACACAATTGTTACTGAGGTTTGTGAAGGTGTTGCTGACTGCGTAGGTGCTTGTCCAGTAGCTTGCATTCATGAGGGCCCAGGTAAAAATATTAAGGGAACTGATTGGTACTGGATTGATTTTTCTACCTGCATTGATTGTGGCATCTGTCTTCAAGTTTGCCCTGTAGAAGGTGCGATCGTTCCAGAAGAAAGACCCGATTTGCAAAAAACCCCAGAATAATATTTCAGCTAAACTTTAGCTGGGGAACAGGCATTTGAAATACTTGAAGATTGCCTGTTCTTTTTAACTTTCATGCAGTGTGTTAAATAAAATTTAGGTAGCAAAAGATTAGTTATAGCGAATTATATCAAGTTCGCCTAATTACTTACGATCTAGTCGGTTTGCTTGGTAATAGGTAATGGGTAATGGGTAATAGGTAATACTCAAAACCAATTCCCAATTACCAATTCCCAATTCCCAATTACCGACCTCCACAGATATCATAAGTCTTTAAACGGACATGATATTACAATTGATTTTGACACACCCAAGGAAGCAATTCATCAATTGCTTCTACAATTAGCCTGCACTTCACTCGGATAAAAACGTCTCTAATTCACATATTGGAGACGTTCGACTAGAATAGTAATCGCTGTGGCGCTCAAGGAACTTGCGATATTGCATTCAATCTGAAGCCGCTATAACTATAATTAAAATAACTTTTGAAACCAGTATATTTTGCATTTATTGAAAGGATTTTATGTCAGGTTCAGCAAAAAATTCTGCTCCACTACTAGAAGTTGAAAATGTCCATGCTGGGTACATCAAAGATGTAGATATCCTGCAAGGGGTGAATTTTCGGGTTGAACCAGGCGAATTAGTAACAGTGATTGGGCCTAACGGTGCTGGTAAATCCACCTTGGCAAAAACCATTTTTGGGCTTTTGACTCCCCATACAGGCACAATTACCTTTAAAGGTGAAAATATTACTGGCTTAAAGTCAAATCAAATCGTCCGTAAGGGAATGTCCTACGTACCGCAAATTGTCAATGTCTTTCCCTCCCTCAGTGTTGAAGAAAACCTAGAAATGGGGGCTTTCGTTCGTAACGTTCCCCTCAAACCCCTCAAAGATACAATATTTACCATGTTCCCTAGATTAAGCGATCGCCGTCGTCAACGTGCTGGTACTCTTTCCGGAGGGGAACGTCAGATGCTAGCGATGGGTAAAGCTTTAATGTTAGAACCGAGTTTGCTGCTATTGGATGAACCTTCTGCTGCTTTATCCCCAATTTTAGTAACACAAGTGTTTGAGCAGATTAAACAAATTAACCAAGGGGGTACAGCAATTATCCTGGTAGAACAAAATGCTCGTAAAGCCTTAGAAATGGCTCATCGCGGCTATGTACTGGAATCTGGACGTGATGCGATGTCTGGGCCAGGTCAAGAATTATTGAACGACCCCAAAGTGGGTGAACTGTATTTGGGAGCGGGTAAGGCCCATTGAGGGGATGGGGAGATGAGGGGATTATATTTGTCTCTGTGCTCGTCTGCCTCCTTGCTTTCATTCAGCGTTTTCTCATACGCTGTGCAACTAAATCACCTATAAATTGAATAATTTGTACTAGTGCAATCAAAACCACAATGGTAGAAAACATAACCCCTACATCGAAGCGTTGGTAGCCGTATTGAATTGCCAAATTACCTAATCCACCTCCACCCACAGCCCCGGCCATCGCGGAAGAGTTAAGTAAACTCACAATTAGAATCGTCATACCTAATATCAGTGAAGGCAAAGCTTCGGGAATCAATACTTTGAGAATGATTTGCCAATAATTGCACCCCATTGCTTGGGCAGCTTCTATTAGTCCCTTATCAACTTCTAAAATGCTGGTTTCAGCGATGCGACCAAAAAATGGAATGGCGGCGAGAGTTAGGGGAACTAAAGCGGCTGTGCTACCGATGGAAGTACCAACAATTAGGCGGGTGAGTGGTGTTAAAACGACAAGCAAAATAATAATATCAAGTTCGGCTAATTACTTACGATATAGTCGGTTTGCCTGGTAATAGGTAATTGGTAATTGGTGATTGTTTTTTACTATTACCCATTACCCATTACCCATTACCAACCCCCACAGGTATCATAAGTGTTTAAACGGACATGATATAAAAGGAAATGAGCGTCCAGTATTGACGCTCGCACCCAGCACTTTATGTACTTGGGGAAAATCTAGCAAGTTTCCGGGGCCTGTCATCACTAGCAACAAGCCCAAAGGTAAGCCTAATACTATTGCAACCAGGGTAGATATACCCACCATGTAAAAAGTTTCGCTAGTGGCTAGCAACAAGCTTTGTAGTAATTCTTGTCCTTGCATGGATGTACCTCTTAAATCAGTTATCAGTTATCAAAGTTTTCTACTGGTAACTGATAACTGTTAAAGTCTCAGTCCTGCCTGTTTCAGTAGTGGTAAAACACGCTTCCCGAAGAAATCTAGATCAGGCTCGAAATCGTAGAAGGCAAGCTGGAACCCATCGACACCAGCTTTATTCAGTTGCAAAAGTTGTTCGGTAATTTGTTCGGGTGAACCGATTAACTGCACATTACCGCCGATCGCACTGCCAACACCATGACGCAGATTTCCCTTCTGATGCCCTCTCCAGGCGTGTGCATCGCTGCTAACGCCAGAACGTCCAGCAATTGACTGATAATCGGCATGGTCGATTATCGCCTGAGCATATTCTTCTGCCTCTTTTTCAGTTTCCCGCACGACAATAAGCGGATTTAGGAGAGTGCGGACTTGTCTACCATTAGCGATCGCTGATTGTTTGACACGGGCTGTATGGGCGGGTAACGACGACAAGGCGCTTTCTATGTCACCGCCAGCCGGACTGGTGATAAATACGATATCAGAATGGCGACCTGCAAACTCGATGCCAGCATCCGAGCCAGTGGCGTTAACTAGGATGGGGCGACCATAAAGCGGGCGGGGGCTGATGTAGGCATCCTTAAACTGCCAAGAACTCTGACTTTTGTAAGAAAAATTCTCTGTTTCCGACCAGAGTCGTTTGAGGACGGTGACAAATTCATCAGCGAGTTCATAACGGCGATCGTGTTCGATTTGGCTCCAGCCGAACAGTTCATGCTCATAAGCCCGGTGTCCAGTGACAACATTAATTCCCCAGCGACCTTTAGAAATGTGGTCAAGTGTCGCACCAAATTTAGCCAGATGGATGGGATGCCAAGGCCCGTAGAGAACGTGAATTGTTGAGATTAATAGAATGCGTGAGGTAATACCAGCAAGGGAAGCAGTAGCAATGAAGGCATCTAAACCTGCTTCTGTCCGAGTTGGCCCTTGTCCACCCTTCGGCTGCCAAGTAGAATAACCGAAAACAAGGTCAAAACCTAACTCCTCAGCCTTTTGAGTCAATTTGGCATTGTAATCAAACGACCAGTCTGTAGTGCGTGGTAGGGTAGAAGAACTCCAACCACCATGATGAATCGGTAAGAACAGCCCTAGCAGTACTGGCTGCCGGAGAGCTTGGGATAATGGGCTTTGGGGATAGTCTGTTGGAGAGGCGATCGCCTCTTTACTTGCTTTCAAAGAAGTAGTATCAATTGCACTCATAGTTCCTCTCAACGGTTTCGCTTGGCTGCGAGATCCCCGACTTCTAATAAATACTCATAAACTGGTTTCCCGCGTGTTAGAAGTCAGGGATCTGAACAAAATTAGAAGAATCCTCGTTGCGGCAATGGTGTACCGTTGATCTCGTAGTCGCCGATCGCACGAGCCTTAAAATGATTTGGATTGTGTGAGGACAAGGTGCGGGCGTTGCGCCAGTGACGATCAAAGTTGGAGCTTTTCTTTGTTGTGGAAGCCCCACCAACTTCAAACAACAAGGTGGCTGAACGTAGAGCTAAATCATCAACAATCAATTTGGCTTTGGCTGCACTTAGAGAAGTTGCCAGTGCCGCAGCCGTTTCTGCCTCTTCACCCTGAGCTTGGGCAGCAGGGAGGCGATCCAGACCATCAGCTGCCGCCAAAACGATCGCTTCGGCAGCAAAGGCATTGGCGGCAATCTGCCCGACAGTCTGCTGCAAGATTGGATCTTCTGAGGCTTGCTCGGATACAGCATGGTAGAAAGTCCGGGGCCGGGTACGGACGAGGGCTGTTGCATCGCGTAGAACGCTGCGAATAATGCCAGCATTGATTGCTGTTAAAAATAATTGCGGGACGATGTTGTATGGCAGGTTGTCTTTGTCTTTATCTGTCTCAAAAATTACTTCATCAGCCTCTACACGGACATTTTTAAATGTTGTCGTTCCAGTGCCTGTAAGCCTTTGACCAAAGCCGTCCCAGTCATCCACAAGGTCAATCCCTTCGCGGTTTGTAGGAATGAGTATAAACGCTTTAGTGCCATCGGGTACTAGCACACGCACGAAAATCAAGTCTGCATAAAGGCTGCCAGTGCTATAATACTTCGTCCCATTTAGACGATAGCCATCGCCATCGGGTGTTAATTTTGTATTCGCGACTTGACCACCACCAGATCGCTTAACTTCCAGTTCGGTTGAAGCAAGTCCAATAATCGCGCCATCGACGACGGCTTTGAGCCAGCGGCGATTCCTTTGGGTGCGCTCAGAACGCAAAATTCGCTCTGTAACAGAGAAATGATTCCGCACAATGTGAGCGACATTTGGATCGGCATCCCCCAGCCGAATCACGACCTCAAACAGTTCGCGTGCGGTGCTACCACCACCACCTTCGGCAACGGGGATTCGCAATGCACCCAACCGAGAACGCCGGATTAATTCAACCACATTATAAGGAAGGATGCGATCGCGATCGCGCTCAGATGCTCCTAGAGCAATAAAATCAAAAAGCTGCTGGAGTTCCGGCGAGTTTGCTCTCACAGGAGCCGAAAACTGAATTGTCGTATCTGCAAGTTTCTCTGGACTCTTAATCATTAGTTTCTATCTCCGAATATCCTGTGGAAAATCTATGTTGGTGAGTGGTGAGGCAATTGCTATTTCTGGGTGACGCGACTTTGGCACTACAAAGTTGAAGAATGTTTCCAGCCTTGAGGCGATTACATCTGGTAACATATTCAAGCCACCGACTGCACTCGACAAAAACCATTCCTCTGTAAGGGTTTTGGATGTATTTAAGTTTTATAAAGTACAAAAAATCTACCGAATTACCGTAGTTTGATATTCCCAAATTTTTCCCAACTTGTCAATCTGTTTTAACGTCTTTTTGCAGGATGATTAAACGTCCTGCAATTGTCTTTAATCCTAAACGTGTTTCATCTTGACACAAGTACCTCAATCGTTTCCCTTCTCCAAATTCCTCCTGTAAGAATTTGAAGGCTAAAGGAAGTTTTTTTTAAAGTGAGATAGACTTTCACTCTTGTTGTTTGGCGCTTTGAGGACGAGGCACTTTTAACTTCGCACCCAAACGGTTGTGAACAACTTCATAGACCGTTTTGTAGGCAATCGAAAGCCCTAATTCGCTCTTGAGCCATTGTTGAATTTGGATGAGGGGATGGGGAGATGGGGAGATGAGGGGGATGGGGGGATGACGAAGAAATAACTATAGCGGTTCTCACTTCGTTGCAATACAGTCGCAACCTCACCTCGTATTTGAAGCGCGCAAACACTCCCCTCTCCTTGGTAAGGAGAGCCACTGCGTTGGGCGGCTTCGCCGACTTGAAGCAAGTGGCGTGAGGGGTTGGGGGTGAGGTCGAAAAATGTACTTCACACAACTGAGAACCGCTATAATACCCAATGCCCCATGCCCAATGACCAATGACAAAAAATTAAATGACTCTTAAACCGTGTTAGAGAGTACTCTTGCATCCTTCTTGAGTCTGATATCTTGCGGCCAACAACAAAACTGTTGTCAGGTAGGTTAATGACTCGAATTAATGGATTTATCGGTCGTCGTGATTTCTTCAAGTTAGCAGGGATAGGAAGCTTTGCCATTACAGCACTGGGTGGTAGCTTAATTTGGGGTAGACAAGAAGCTGCGATCGCTGATGTTAATCCTGCTAACTCTAATCCTGTAAACTCTAATCAAGCTCTGAGATTGTTGCTAGATGGCAATCAAAGATTTATACATCGAAAACCTCAATATCCTCATCAATCATTGGAACGTCTGCGATTAGTTGCAAAAGCACAGTATCCTTTTGCCGCTATACTGGGTTGTGCAGATTCTCGCATACCTGCGGAGATTGTTTTTGATCAAGGACTTGGGGATTTATTTGTTGTCCGAGTAGCTGGTAATGTGGCTAGTGACATGGCTATAGGTAGCTTGGAATATGCTACAGCCGTATTAGGTACGCAGTTAATTGTAGTTTTGGGTCATAGCAAATGTGGTGCAGTCTCAGAAGCCATCAAAAACGCACCTCTTCCTGGCAGAATTGGCTACATTGTTGAGAACATCAAACCAGCCTTAGCAAAAGTTAAGCCAACCACAGGCGATCGCAATTATGATGCGGTTATAGCTAACATTCAATATCAAGCGGAAAAATTACCACAAGACTCAACAATTTTGGCTCAATTGCTGCACAAAGGCAAACTAAAGATTGTTAGTGCTTGTTACGATATCGACACAGGCAAAGTCTCTATTATTCCCTGAAGTTTTCCCAACACTGCCAAGAGACTGAGAAATCAAAAATATCCCACTGTAATTATCCATTACTAACAGTTCACACTCAACAGTCATCAGTCAACAGTCCTAGTATGGTTATATTAGCGAGGCTACCCACTAGGGGTAGTTACTCGCATCAGTCAAATTTTGCTAGTCATTCCACATCGTATTGGCTTAGAACAATTCATAAATATTTAATTAGACCTCTTGCAAAAGTCCCCTAACACCCCACCCCCTGCCCCTCCCCGTTCACGGGGAGGGGAGCAAAAGCGTAGCTTTGGCGGGGTGGGGTTCTTTTTTTGATTTATGCAAGAAGTCTATTGTTACTTCCAATTTGGGTATAAGCATAGCTGTATGAAAATCATATATTGATTATTCTTACTTATATTTTTATTCCTCCCACTCCCGTTTTACTGCCAGTTAGAGAATCATTGTGGTGTTGGCTAGCTTCTAGGCGACTTAATTGTTTCCTAGTCATCCCAAGCCTTCACTCTTTTTACTTTTGGGAGAGTTTGCTTTTGGGAGAGAATTTTTCTGTGAGGCTGGCAGATCGATATCATTTTTGGCTAACCAATTTTCAATGAGTTCAGCTGTCACGTCAGACATATTCAGTCCCTTAAAAAAACAAACTGTTTTAAACCTGTCTTTTGCTTCAGGCGATAGGTAAACCCTTATAGAAGCTTCTCCTTGTGCCACACTATACTCCAACTTATGAACCTATTCACTAGTTTATTAGTGCAATGGTTCACAGAGCAAAATTATACATTGGTTGACTAATGCACTAGTGCATTGGTATAGTATCACCTATACCCAAAGAAATACACCCAACAAAGGCAACAGACGCCAGAAAGTGTCCGCATGGGTAAATAAATAACGAATAGGCGAACCAAGCCAATTTTGGTTGAAGTTAGCTTATTTATTGTGAAATCAAAAATTGTCACCCAACGTGAAACCTGATGATTGTTTTCAAACAGACCACAAACAATACTTCCAAATCACATCATTTGCAAATAGCCTGTAGGCATTATTCAGGTTGTGTTTGAGCATCATTCATCTTGTCACTAGCTTGAAAATAGTGCTGAATTATTAGTAACAGAAGAAAGATTTTTGTAGTTTGTTGTGAGCAACAGCGCATGGAAGACTATCCAGAAAAAATGTTGCTTTTCACTGGATACATCTGCTATCTGTCGTGCTTTACCATTCCTCAATTAAAAATAAAAGAGAAGTCAATAAGTGCCTTTTGTGTAGCTTGATTAGCTTCTATTTATTGTCAATAACCGACCTATATTCATACCATTTCTTGAAGATGCGCCTATAGGCTTTACACTTACACGTTGTAGGAGTAACTCATGAATTCTTTGTACGTAAATCAAACCCAACCTCACATAGAATTGGTATCACTACCGAACGCACCTGATATCAAGAACATAGAAACTGAGTTATAAAAAATATTTTCAAATAACCCGTTTATCTATAATAGTAGGAGCTTAGGTATGTTAAAAAACTTCTGGTATGCTTGTGAATTTAGCTCAGCTGTCACCAACAAGCCCAAGCAAATTGTGCTGTTAAATCAAAGATTCGTCCTCTATCGTAATCAAAAAGGGCAAGTTGTAGCACTCAAAGACCAATGTTCTCATCGTGGTGCTGCATTATCTATGGGCTGGTTAGAAAACGGCTGTATCCGTTGTCCGTATCATGGATGGAAATTTCAAGCCGATGGGCAATGTATTGAAATACCCTCCAACCCAGTCGAAACACCTATCCCTAAAAGAGCTACTGTAGACAGCTATTCGGTGCAAGAAAAATATGGTTTTGTCTGGCTATTTTATGGAAATTTACCAGAACAAGAACGTCCGCCAATTCCTTATTTGCCAGAATACGAAGACCCAACAATGCATCCCATTTACTTGGAATATCAGATGAAAGCTAACTATACTAGAGTCATAGAGAACGCTCTCGATCCGGCTCATCTGTATGCAGTCCATGCTAATTCCTTCGGGGCGGGATTTGCACAAGATCCAAGAGTTGAAGACTATGTAGTTGAACATGAAGATTGGGGCATAAGTACCAAAATTACATATAAAAATTACACTCAGCCCAAGAATGGTGTATTTAAAGCCTTCTTTCGCCCAGCACGTACACAATTAAATGCCAAGACCACTTTTTACCTCCCTAACATAACTAAGATTGAGAGTGATTTTGGTCGTGGCAAAATGATCAATTATGCTGTCCATATTCCTGTTGATTTCAACACGACCATTAGTAAAAGAATTCAATTTCGCAATTTTTTTACCTATTCTTGGGCAGATAGATTATTTATCAAGTTTCACCAGAAAGTTGGGTTAGAAGATAGGGTAGTAACCGAGTCTCAATATCCCAAATTGATACCTGATACTCTATCAACTGAAGCCCATGTTCCTGCTGATGCTTTAACCCTTGCTTATCGTCAGCTTCGTCAAAAATATTTGGCTATGGGTTGGGGTTTGGAGTCTAACCAAAGTGAATTGCATAACTGTAAACCAGATGTACAAAACCTGATAAAACTTCGTTAATTAACTAGATTTATATCTCATAATAGTTGAGTTATAGACCCAAATTCTGAGTGCAATTTGATATTCAATTGCCAAGAAAATATATGTAGAAAATATAGGAGGCAAATACTTTGAATAACTTCTGGTATGCTTGTGAATTTAGCTCAAATGTCACCAACAAGCCCAAGCAAATTGTGATGTTAAATCAGAGATTTGTCCTCTACCGCAACTCTCAAGGACAAATTGTAGCTTTAAAAGATCAGTGTCCCCATCGTGGTGCTGCTTTATCTCTCGGTTGGGTTAAAGATGACTGTATCCGTTGTCCTTATCATGGATGGCAATTTCAAGCTGATGGTAAATGCATTGAAATTCCTTCCAATGCATCCGGAATAGCTATTCCTAAACGAGCTAGTGTAGACAGCTACCCAGTGAAAGAGAAATATGGTTTTGTCTGGCTATTTTATGGAGACTTACCAGAAAAAGAACGTCCTCCTTTGCCGACTTTTCCAGAATACATGGTTTCGACTATGCGTCCTGTTTACGATGAGGGTATAGATCATGCAAACTATGCTCGACTTATGGAGGCAAATCTTGACTTTACCCATGTGATTGCTGTCCATCGAAAATCCTTTGGCCAGAGAATTCCAATCCATAAAACTATTAAGTATAAAGTTGATAAATACGATTGGGGTGCAGTTGCCAAAGTTAATTATGAATCTTTAGGAAAATCTAAAAGTATTTTGAATTATTTACTTGGCGGACGCCCAGAGTTGAAAACAAGATTGACATTATACTTGCCCAACGTTACCCTAGCAGAAATTAGTATAGGTAGAGATGATAAGTTTGATATCAAGTTTGGTATTTTAGTTGCCCACCTTCCTATTGATGAAAAAACTACCATTGTTAAACGTGTTTTGTATCGCAATATTTTACCCATACCTTGGTTAGATAATTTTTTCAGAAAGCTTGACCACAAACTTGCACAAGAAGACACAGTAGTAGTTGCAACTTTAGATTCTCAACCAATGCCTAAAATATCAGAAGAGCTTCACGTTGCTGCTGACGCTTTAGACATTACCTTTCGCAAGCTTTTGCAAAAGCATTTAGCACAATCTTCTAACAATTTCGGATTTTAGATTTTAGATTTTGGATTTTTGATTAACAGTCTTTACTACAAGGCTACCGAGTACCAATTTGGGATTTTAGATTATCAATGAATCTAGAATTATCAAAGTAGACATAAGATAACTTTTTTGCAGGGTATCGTATACCAATAACAACACAATTGCAACTGAGCAAGACTTAATTAATAGTGAGTGAGGAGATAAGCATGACCCATATTCTAGAAAAATCGGTGACACAACAACCGAAAATCCGTGGGGTAATCGACAAGACTTTCAGACAGATGTTTGAGAACACTTGCCAAGCTCTTGAGGCGCTAGATGGTAAGGGATTTATAGAACAGTCTTGGACTCGTGACAATAAAGGTATGTGGACGGTTGGCGAAAGTAGTGAAGACAGTATATATATCGATAGATATCTGCACAATGGCAATATCTTTGAAAAGGTGGGAGTTAATTATGTAGCGATAGAAGGTGAATTACCGCCTGGAATGTCCTTCCAGCAATCAGGTGCTTTAGCAACAGAAGCAGCAGATCAAATCAGTAATAGCAAAGCCAATCGTTTCTTCGCCACCGGTTCTAGCTTTGTGATTCATCCCCAGAATCCGATGGCACCTACTGCTCATGTGAACTATCGTTATTTCCAGATCAATAATGGTACTCAACCTGTTTATTGGTGGTTTGGCGGGGGAGCAGACTTGACACCGGCTTACTTTTTTGAGGAAGATGCAGTTCATTTTCATCAGGTGCATAAAGAGGTTTGCGACAAGTACGATTCTTCTTATTACCCTCGTTTTAAAAAGTTGTGTGATGAGTACTTTCACATTCCACATCGTGGCGAAAGTCGAGGCATAGGTGGAATTTTCTTTGACCATCTTAATAAAGATAATCCTCAAAAACTGCTTGCCTTTGTGACTAATTGTACTGAAGCTTTCCTCCCTGCTTATATGCCGATTGTTCAAAGGCGTAAGGATATGACGTTTACAGAGAGGAATAAGTACTGGCAGCGTCTTGTACGTGGACGCTATGTGGAGTTTATTCTGTCTTGCGATCGCGGCCTTCGTTTTGGTCTGGCAAGTGGTATGGTTAAGCAACAAAGTGTATTCAACTGTATGCCTCCATCTGCCAGTTGGGAATACGATGATCAACCTCTTCCTGGTAGTAAGGAAGCAATACTTAGAGAGGTACTAAAAAATCCTCGTGAATGGCTATAAATTTTTCGAGACTGATAATTATTTGAAATTAGCAGTCATATAAACAAAGACGAATGAACAGAAAAAATAGATAGTCATTGGTGGGTGAGATGAGAAAAATAAAATTGGTGGATGCAAGGCAAGTCAAAAGAAAAACTCTGTTAAAAAATCACTCTGAAATCTATAAACAGCCTTTACAATCGGTTACAAATTACTTCTTTTTTGAAAATCCGAAACAGCACCAAATTATAAGCAGTGAACTGGAAATAGATATTGTATTAATCTGTCTGAATACTTGCAGATATGTGCTGATCTGGATAGTTTGGCTTTGTTTCTATGCAAGTATATAATTCGTAATTTGTGAGGCAGTACAGTGAGGTAGCCCCTAGGGTATTCAAATTCGGGATACCCTAGCTTTAACCCTAGGGTACTAATGACAAATTATGCATAGTCATATCAAGTTCGGCTAATTACTTACGATATAGTCGGTTTGCTTGGTAATAGGTAATAGGTAATGGGTAATAGGTAATACTCAAAACCAATTACCAATTACCAATTACCAATTACCGACCTCCACAGATATCATAAGTCTTTAAACGGACATGATATCAATTACCAACCATTTTGACTGGTTAATAGTGTAAGAAAGCAATTTAGGAGAAGAAAAATGAAACCTGAAACTGAACTAGTTACAGGCAACCTTCGCATGGAAGATATTATCAATCTTGATGAATCTAAAGCGATGAGTCTGTTCAGAAATAGATTTAAAAGATATAAAAAACTGGTAGAAGAAATGGGAGATACAGCCGCCTTTGAAAAGATGATGGAAAAATATCCTGAGCAACAAAAGGCGCTAATGGGTACTTTCATTGAGAACAATAGCTTAGCTCAAGGCTTCAAAAAAGCGGCTCCTTTATTAGGACTAATGGGTTTTGTGATGGAAATAGTCGATATTTCTCAGAATGAAACAGATGCAGCATTAGAAATTCAAAGAATTTGCCCAGTTTTGTCTATTGCGAAAGAATATGGTTTCGATAATCCCTGTCGTGTCTTCTGTGAAATGGAACAAGAAGCGACTAGAAGAGCTTTTCCTGGAATGAAAGCTGCTATTCTTAGTAAACAAGCAGAAGGTAATTGTGTTTGTGTATTTAAGTATGAAAGACCTGCAAATAAGATGATACCATCAATCACACACAGGCAAAGTTTTTATACCCAATCAATAAATCGTATCATTGAGCTAGTTAAACTAATTCCTAGCTTGATTCAAATTGGTATTAAGGTGGTTAAAATGCGCTTTTAGTTTAATTTAAATCATCTGGTTAACATGAGATTTATCATGTTTTTTTAAATTTACACACTGAATAAGGTTATTGATATGAACAGTATTATTACAGATTTAAAATATATTATTCAGGGTGAGGTTAGTGATATCAAAGCAGACTTAGAAGCAGTTTCTCAAGACTTTGGTGGCATTATTCAAAGATTTCCTCAAATTGTTGTCCGTCCTCACAATTCCACTGATGTTGCGAAAGTTATTAAGTATGCTGTCAAGCACGAATTAACTATTTCATCACGGGCTGCGGGACATACATTAAGTGGTCAATCTTTAAACCAAGGTGGAATCCTCTTAGATATGAGGAACCTGAATCAAATTCATGAGTTACGCCCGGATGAACTTTGGTTTAAAGCTGATGCTGGTGTGACTTGGAAGCAAGTAGTAAATACTTCAATACCGCATGGCGTAATTCCTCCTGTGCTGACAAATAACTTTGAAGTAACTTTAGGAGGAACCCTTTCAGCAGGTGGTTTAGGTTTGAGTTCTTTTCGTTACGGATCTCAAGCTGATAATTGTCTGGGTTTGGAAGTTGTAACCGGAACAGGTGATATTGTCTGGTGTACGCCAGAAAAGAACAGCGAACTTTTCTATCATGTTCTTTGCGGTTATGGTCAGTTTGGTATCATGACCAAAGTACAAAGTCAGCTAAGAAAATACCGCCCTTTCACTCGCAGTTATTTTCTTTGCTATGACGAATTAGATACCCTCTTGCATGATCAACATCTCCTGATTTCTGAAAATCGTATAGATGGTTTAGTATCATTATTTTCACCGTGTTTACTAGGTATTTCTAGAAGTAGTGCAAAAGGGATAAAACCTGTAATTCAATGGTTTTACAGAATGCAAATTACTCTAGAAGTGAATTCTGTAAATGATATAAATGAAGAAAAATTACTCTCTGATTTAAATTTCTATCGTCACGTTCATACTGAAGACCTGACTTTTGAGCGGTTCATCCAACCAATTGCAGAAGTACCTCATCCTGTAGATACTGCTAACTCTTGGATAGATGTTCTTTTACCAGCTTCAGCAGCTAAAAACTACATTGATATTGCACTCCAGCGCATACCCTCTTTCATCGATTTTCGGACTATACCTGTGGGTTCATTTTGTCTAAATTCTCACAATACTAAAATGCCCATGTTTCCTTTACCCGATGAAGAGTTAATTATTGGGTTGGGAATGTATCCTACTATTCCAAAATCCCAGGTTAAGCCTGTTATAGAGCAGTTAAATTTACTGACTGACCTTGGTTTTCAAATGGGTGGTAAAAGATATATGGCTACTTGGGTGGATTTTGATATTACAAGATGGCGGCTTCAATTTGGTGATTACTGGTATAAGGTCAATGAAATTAAGAAAAAATACGACCCTGATGGGATTCTTAATCCTGGCTTTTTTCAGTATGAAGAGGTTGTACAGGAAGAAGTGAAGAGGGGTTTATTTAATAGTATTAAGCCTTGAGCATAAATATTTTTTTGGATCACGCAAAGGCGCAAAGGCGCAGAGAAGAGCGCGAAAGATAAATTTTGCAATATCAAGATATAGATGAAAATAAGGGTTTTGGCATGATTGGTAGGTTTTGAAAGTATGAAGAATTGTAGTATGTTGCAAGATTCTGAGGAAATTAGTAAACGGTCTCTATTTCCACCCTATTTTCGTTGGTTAGTCGTTGTGGGTGTTGTGTGTATGGTGGGGATAGGAGCAGGAGTATTATATTTAGCTCGTTTATCAGCTACGACTAAACTTTCAGCAGTGGTTCCACAAGTTAACCAGCCAGTTGCTTCAAAGGTTAATGCTTTGGGAAGATTGGAACCGATAGGTGAAGTGATTAAAATTTCTGCTCCTACTAATCCTAGTATTGGTAGTGGTAGTCGTGTGGCTAAATTGTTGGTTGATGAAGGCAATGTGGTACGATCGCAACAAATCATCGCTATTTTAGATAATCGCGATCGCCTGCAAGCTAATTTGATAGAAGCACAAAAGCAGGCCAAAGTTGCCCAATCTCGTCTAGATCAGGTAAAAGCAGGGGCAAAACCAGGTGAATTAGCAGCCATACAAGCGAATGTGAGGAATTTACAAGCAGAGTTAGATGGCGAAATTCAAAGCCAAAAAGCCACCATCGCTCGCTTACAAGCAGAGTTGCAGAACGCAGACATGGAATTTCGTCGTAATCAAAGTTTATATCAACAGGAAGCGATCGCAGCTTCAGACCTAGATAGTCGCAGACTGGCTCTAAAAATAGCCCAAGAGCAGTTGAATAGTGCTAAAGCAGACTTAGAGCGAACTCAACGCACACTGACCGCCAAAATTCAAGAAGCCAAAGCCACTTGGGACAAAACAGCCGAAGTGCGTCCCACAGATATAGCCACAGCGCAAGCAGAGGTAGACAGTGCTATTGCTACAGTTGGTAAGATTCAAGCCGAACTCGATTTGGCATATATCCGCGCACCGAAAGCAGGTACTATTCTGCGAATTCAAGCTCATCCTGGAGAAACAATAGGTAACGAAGGAATTGTAGAACTTGGTCAAACTGACCAGATGTATGTGGTGGCAGAAATTTACGAAAGTGATATTGCTAAGATTCGTCCTGGTCAAACTGCCAAAATTACCAGTCCCAGCAATGCCTTTGCTGCAAAATTAAACGGAACAGTTGAACAAATTGGTTTACAAGTCGCTAAGAAAAATGTCTTAGACACCGACCCTACAGCAGCAACAGATGCCAGAGTAATTGAAGCCAAAATTCGTTTAGACAAAGCTGCCAGTCAGCAAGTAGCTAAGTTAACAAACCTTCAGGTTAATGTTGAAATTGATTTATGAAGAAGTCAGTGGTCAGTTGTCAGTGGTTAGTTGTCAGTGGTTAGTTGTCAGTTGTTATTCTCCCCCTCATCTCCCCATCTCCCCACTCTTATGTTTCAACGCAAGATTCCATTAGCTTGGCTGCAATTAATGAAGCAAAGAGGGCGTTTTATTGTTGCTCTTTGTGGTATTACTTTTGCTGTTTTTTTGATGTTGATGCAGTTAGGTTTTCAGTCGGCTTTATATGATAGTAATACCCGCTTTCATGAACTCCTACAAACAGATTTGGTAGTGATTAGCCGCCAAGCGCAAAACTTAGGACTTCTAAGTTCTTTTCCTCGGCGTCGTTTATTCCAAGCTGCTAATTTAAGAGAGGTTGAGTCAGTCAATCCCTTATATATACGTTTAGGAGTTTGGAAAAGTCTGGAAACAAAGCTGGATGAATCAATTCTAGTTATCGGGTTCAACCCAGAAAAACCTGCGTTCAAGTTGCCAGCAGTTAATCAAAATTTGGATATCATTAAATATCCAGACAATTTTTTGTTTGACCGCAACGCTAATGGCAAATACCAACAAGCGATCGCTCAAATAACTCAAGGCAAACCTGTAACTACAGAACTTCAAGGACGTAAAGTTACAATTGCAGGTTTGTATGAGGTTGGTGCATCCTTTGTGGCTAATGCTAGCGTGATCACCAGTGACCAAAATTTCCTCCGAATTTTTTCGACACAGCAACCAGGTAAAGTCAACCTTGGTTTAATTCAGCTAAAGTCTGGTAGTGATGCCAATGTAGTAGTTAAAGCGTTGCAGTCTTACCTCCCGGATGATGTGAAAGTTCTCACCCGTCAAGAATTTATTGATTTTGAAAAGAAATATTGGCAAGAGACTGGTGCAATTGGTTTTATCTTTTCTTTGGGTGTGACAATCGGATTTTTAGTTGGTGTAATTATTGTTTACCAAATTATTTACAGTGATGTGATTGATCATATGGCTGAATATGCCACGCTCAAGGCAATGGGTTTTCGCAATATCTATTTATTATCTGTTGTTTTTCAAGAAGCATTAATATTAGCTGTACTTGGTTACATACCTGGATGTTTAATTTCTTTTTGCATGTATAACTTAACTCGAAGTGCAACCAAATTACCACTATTTATGAATTTGGAGCGTGTAATTCAAGTTTTGATATTAACAATTTTCATGTGTATAATTTCTGGAGCGATCGCCATGCGAAAATTAAACGCCGCAGACCCAGCAGATATTTTTTAATCGGGCATTGGGCATTGGGCATGAAAAAACTTAATTGGTTATATCAAAATAAGAGTTATGCAAATTTTAAATGGCTATATTTCAAGTCAGTTGAGAAATGAGCAGTCTGTAATTTCTATCTACAATGTAAATCATTATTTTGGTAAATCAAACTTATGCAAACAAATTTTATTTAATATTAACTTGGAGATTGGTTCAGGGGAAATAGTAATTTTAACTGGCCCATCTGGGTCAGGAAAAACCACCTTGTTATCGCTGATTGGTGGATTGCGTTCTTGTCAGCACGGTAGCTTAAAAGTGATTGGTCAAGAACTCTGCGGTGCTAAGCAAAGCCAATTAATCAAAACACGGCGGCAGATTGGTTATATTTTCCAATCGTATAATCTCTTGGATAGCTTAACAGCACGGCAAAATGTGGAGATGTCTTTAGAACTGCACAATCATCTATCTTGGAAAGCAAGACAAGCAAAAGCAGTGCGAATGCTAGAAGCAGTGGGATTAGGAAATCGTCTTAATTATTATCCCGAAAATTTATCTGGTGGTCAAAAACAAAGAGTAGCGATCGCCCGCGCCTTGGTGGCGAATCCTAAAATTATTCTTGCTGATGAACCAACAGCATCACTTGACAAACAATCTGGGCGGGATGTGGTAGAACTAATGCAAAGCCTTGCTACTGAACAAGGCTGTACTATCCTACTCGTTACACATGACAACCGGATTCTAGATATTGCCCATCGCATTCTTCATATGGAAGATGGTTATTTAATGGTTTGAACAGAGGTATTGAATTCATGAATATTAATCTTAAACCCGAACACGAGCAATTTATCCAAGCACAAATTGCTAGTGGAAGATTTACAAATCCATATACTTGAAAGATTCCAAAAGGCGCGTGAAACGTCAGAATGAGTCAGTATATTATTTCACCGTCTGCAAGCCGAGATTTAACCGAAATTGCAGATTATTTTTTGGCGATCAACTTGGAAACAGGAGAAAAACTATTTAGAGAATGCAAAAGTCGTTCTTAGCGTTCTTTTCTTTGCGTCTTTGCGCGGCAGTCGCGCGGCTGTCGGCAAAGCCGCCCAACGCGCTGCCTTGCCTTTGCGTGAGACAAAAAAAGATTTATGCAAGAAGTCTATTGTTTTGTGATTGAGATGATTCTTGAAAAGGTATTAATACGAATTATTAGCTAAAAAATGTTACCATAGTCATTCACCAGCTGAATCAGACCATGAAACTAGTTTGCGCCCAAAGCGACCTCAGTACCAATCTCTCACTTGTTAGCCGTGCTGTGCCGTCACGACCAACTCATCCGGTACTTGCCAACATCCTGCTGCAAGCGGATGCTCAAACTAACCAGGTAAGCTTAACAGCCTTTGATCTCAGCTTGGGTATCCGCACCAGCTTTAACGCTGACGTATGGCAAACAGGAGCGATCGCAATTCCTGCTAAACTGCTTGTAGACATCATCTCTCGTCTTCCAGAAGGAGAAATTACCCTGGATGATGAATCAGCCCTAGAAGCTCAAACCTCTGGAGGGGAAGGTTTAATTGTTACACTCACACCCAAGAGTGGATATTACCAAATACGAGCAATGGGAGCGGAAGAGTTTCCCGAATTACCCTTAATTGAAAATACTGAACCCCTACATCTGACTACCACTGCATTAATCGAAGGATTACGGGGTTCATTGTTTGCCGCCAGTGGAGATGAAACTAAGCAAGTACTAACTGGAGTACATCTCACCGTAGATGAAGACACTTTGGAATTTGCAGCTACTGATGGACATCGTTTAGCAGTAGTAGAAACCACCAATGAACGTCCTCTCACTGGTAGCAGTCAAATAAAAGTCACAGTACCCAGCAAAGCTTTACGCGAATTAGAACGGATGTTGGCTCATAAGGCTGCTGATGAAACAATAGCCTTATATTTAGATCAAGGTCAAGTAGTGTTTGCATGGGCTAATCAACGCTTGACCAGCCGCACCCTAGAAGGAGACTATCCTAATTATCGGCAACTCATTCCCCGACAATTTGAGCGACAAGTAACAATTGAGCGCAGACAATTTTTAAGTACTTTAGAGCGGATTGCTGTTTTAGCAGATCAGAAAAATAATATTGTTAAACTCAGCATTGATAGCAATACCCAAGAACTTACCCTATCTTGTGAAGCTCAAGAAATGGGTAGTGGTAGAGAGTCAATGCCGGCGCAAATATCTGGAGAGAATATAGAAATTGCTTTTAATGTCAAGTATTTGATGGAAGGTTTAAAAGCCTTGCCGTCTTCAGAAATTCAAATGCATCTGAATCAAAACCTAACGCCTGTAATTTTTACACCACTAGGCGGTTTGAAGATGACGTATTTAGCCATGCCAGTACAAATTAGAAATTAGTAGTCAGGGCAAACGCAGGTAATTTCTCAAACTAGCGTAACCCAACAGTGTCAGGATTTTGTTGGGTTGCACTTCGCTTCACCGTCTCATATCATGTCCTTTGCTTATTACTTGTTAAAACCGAAGAACCCCACCCCACCAAAGCTACGCTTTGTTCCCCCTCCCCGTGAACGGGGAGGGGTTAGGGGTGGGGTGCAATGACTGTGGTAATTATAACTAATTAACCGAACTTGATATCAGAGGATGTTTGAAAAATTACTTCCCCTAGCGACTAGAAGTCGCGCGCCACATGCTTCAAGTCGCGAAACCCGCCCAACGCAGTGGCTTGGCTACACGAGACTTTACCCACCTGCGTGGGTTTGAAACACTTGTTTAAGCGCGCTTTCCGCGTAGGCGGTGAGTCCAGCGCTGCGGGAGGGTTAGCCCGACCCAGGCGACTGGCTCTCCCGTTGGGACGAGAGTTTGTGTAGTAGCGAATTATATTCGCTCAAAACTTTTCAAACAACCTCTCAAGGTGAGTTATATGTTTGCTTGATATCAACTCTATTGTGATGGATAATTAGTATTAGACGTTCATCCTTTTAGGTGATGTCACTTAAGTATTATTCAAGATATCTTAGAGGTATCTTAATAGATAAACTCTTGAAGTTCAAAGAATGAGCAGAATTATTAGCTAGCAAAGTTAATCAGGACTTACGCAACTGGCACACGTATTTTCTGCGATGGCAGTCTTGAGTCAATAGTCAAGGGTAAAAAGTCAAGGTTTTTGGACTTTTGACTCTTGACTTTGGACGATTTTTGTCAAAAATATATGACAATGCGCGTAAGTCCTATTAATAATAATACAGGCTATTTTATACTAAATATTCACAGGTTTTCAAGTCCTCTGGAATAGTTCACAAAAGCGATCGCTCATTTTTAGCTGTAACAATTTGAGAGAAAACTGTATGTTGAATGATTCATCGAAAGTGAAATCAGGCTTACCACTGTTCATCCTGACAATAGGCTCGTTAATTTATTCTCCTGCTCAAGCCGGAATGGTAGAGACGATTTCTCAAAATCAACAGCAGCCAGGGAGACCACAGCAGGACGTATTGAGACAACAACCTCAACAACTATGGCAACAATTTAGACAGCAGCAAGATCAATTCAGACTACAACAACAACAGCAGCAGGAAAAATTTAGACTACAAAATCAACTTAGATTCCGACCATATCAGCAGGGAGAACAATTTCGACTACAAGATCAACTCAGACTCCGACAACAACAGCAGCAAGAGCAATTGAGACTACGACAGCTGCATGAGTATAGGTAGTTTAAAGTCGTTCCCAAAGGGTAGAGTAGGGCGAGTCGCTTGACTCGCCCTCTTGGTCAGCCCAAACAGCCAGAGTCATGCATTGCCACTGCTGTTTTGTAATTGCCATCGTTTGTTAGGCAAAATAAATACAATGGCAGATCTTATGGCTTTAATTACACCTTTGGTGCTAGAGAGTACTCGTTCCCAAGTGTTTGTCCTGAACTCTCCGTGTGTAATGGCGTTATGTGCTTTGTTGATGTTACGTGTACTATCAATCAAGTTGATCGCAGCATCAAAGATGACTTTTGCAATGTTTTTCGCCGTTGCTGGGGCTGGCAAAACTATATTTGGGGCAGTTTGAATCAGATTGACTAAACGCGATCGCATTTGATTATCTGAAATTATCCCTGGTTGATAATGGATAACTATGCATGCAGCCGTAGTATTAATCCGAACATTCGTAGTCTGAGAATCGGCTTCCATTACTCGCTTCAGTTGATTCGCATACTCAGAATCTTTAGCTAGCCGAGGTATACGAAAACGAATACGTCCAGGGATGGCATGGGCAACATTATAAGATATCTGTTCAGGCGGTTGTGTTTTATTAGTTACGCTGTTAGTCGTCTTTTGAGGTTGTCGATGCCGATTGGTGATAGTGTTTTTATCAGGTTTGGATGGTTTTTGAGAACTCATATTTTTTGATCAAAACTAAAAAAGACTGAATTTTATATACAGCAATTTTCATGTAAATGAAGTACACTACCCCACCCGCCCTATCGGGCATCCTCCCCGAACTCACGGGGAGGGTTGGGGTGGGGTCTACTCAATTAACTTGCAATCTGCTATATTTTTGTTCATTAGCTGGAAGTTATATAAGACTTCTAATAGTTATTACTCATTAAGTATGTAGGTCAAGTTTTAAGATTTGTAATTCATTGAGTTTATCTATCAAAACCTAATGAATACCATTCTACAGACAGGCTCTAACTGAAAAGATCTATCGTAGTAGTGAGAAAAAACTTGAGGATTAAATAACTTAGCTCTAGATTTTGCACCAGCCCAATCTGCTGAAAAATCCACCCTCATTCCCTCAGTATTGACTTGATGCCTTGGTGCTGATTTCCTTCAGTGAAATCTTGAGTGCGATCGCTGTTGCAATTTCCCCTCTGTGTTGGCTGTTTTTGATCAACCAAGCGATCGCATCCACATTACTAAACTCAGCCTTTTGAGTAATTATTGCTACTTATGCCTTACTCCCTATTAGGGATTGAAACACTGTTTGAGCAGACGTGTCCTGTCCACTGCCAAGATGCCCGACTTCTTGAAGAAGTCGGGCATCTAAATATAGGTTGTGTCGGAACTCACGTTCAATTAATTTTGAGTTGCCGCAATTGATTTTTCATATTATCCAACGTTTGCTGCCAGTGACTTTTTTTTGCTGGTGCAGGTATAGCAGCCGCAGGTAGCGCTGAATTAAGATGACGATAATGTTCCCAAATTTCCCAGTAAGGACAACCTGGTTGAATGCGAATACCTGCCCAATGAAGATATTGCAGAGGTTGATTAACGGTATTATCAAATAAGATATGGTCTTGTTGCTGAAAATGTGGACTTCCTGCCCAATTTCCTGGTGCTTTACCTTCTCTGCGAACAATATTAAAGCGGCGCGGAATCCGCTTGAGCAACATATAATTAATAATCGGTTGGTCGGAAGTTTTTTCGGAAAAATCAAAATATTCTGGATGGGCAGCACACTCAGCAAAAGTTTCATACAAATCTTTTTCTGAGATCAGATTTTTCTTGGAACCCCAAAAACCACCGTTAAAAATATCTTTAACTTCAGTCTCAGTAAATACCTGATCTTCTAATACTTTGGGGCTGAAAACATTTTTAATTCCACCTAAATGTTGATAATCACAACAAATAAAATCAGTTTCAGCTAGGTAGTTAAGATTGTCGATAATCTTTTCAAAGACAACAATATCGGTATCAATATACAAAAACTCATCAAATGGCCCAAACCAACAAGCCTGTTTACGAAATTGATTTGGACGGGCAAAAAATTGACCCCCGAACGTTTCATGTAATTTCAGGGCCAGACGGTCTATAAAATCTAGGTCTGCATATGTTTCTACACCATAATATTTGTTAAGTGTGTTTGCTATATTTTGATACTTCTCATCATAAGGAATGAGGATAATTGGTGTATCATGATCATGGAATCGGATACTGTTGAGTAGTGCGATCGCATGATCCATTACCTTGTCATTGGCAATAATATAAATTCCACGGCTCATTGTCTTCACCTCAACCTGTTAATCCTAACTTTTTTAAAATTTTTGTGCCTAAACTCGGAGGAGCATTGTAAGCTTTCGCTTTAGTTGTGAACTTTGGACGTTGTTCTGGTTCATGCAGATAGCGATAATGTAAGAAAATATCTCGATAGGGAAAATCAATATTTTCTCCATTACAAACCTGCTGAAATAAGTTAGATGACAACCCAATATAATGGATATAAGTTAGTCGATGATTTTTATCATATAAGATATGATTTTGGGCTTCAAAATGATTAGAAGTTACACAACAGCCTGTTTTTTCACTTTCATCAAGATGGTGAGCAAAATTATAGCTAGATATACCCGATCGCATCACCATGTAGTTGAGAATAGTTTGGTCAGGAGCCATATCATAGAGAATCTCAGCTTCTCCTTGGCGGAGTTTTTCTAATAAAAACTCTCTAATTTGGCTATTAAAAATACCGCTTTTAGAACCATAAAAACCAGAACAAAATATTTCTGTTTGTAATTGTTTTTCTGTAAATATTTCCTTTAATTTCGATGACGATATATTATAAGCATGAGACAAATCTGTGTATTGGAAATCATAGACTACCCAATCATTGTGATTTAGCTGATTAAAAATTTTATCTAAAGGACTCATTAATAAAGTATCGGCATCCATGTAGACAAATCTGTCAAAGGGGCCATCAAAAGCACCATAACGTCGATGAGTACCGACTCGATAATATTTATCTTTACTAATTGTTGACCAATGTTTCATAGCATTGGGATGAGCATCCCAAATATTGCGAACAAACTCATCCCATCGCTGAATTGACTCTTGATTATTGTAAATTTGTACATGAGGACGACGGGCAATTTCAGCATTAATTTGTGCTGTATTATCGTCATAAGGATAGATACAAACAGGCATTTCTCGCCCATAAATTGCTTCTATACTATTAAGAAGAGCAACGAGTTGATCATAAACTCGGTCATTAGCAAGAGTACAAATACCATCCATAGATATTTACAAAAATATAAAGATGTACATTTGAGAAATTAAATCTAAGAGAAATTGCTGACAAATTCTGATAACCAGTTAAGCAAATTTAATTTATGTAAGATTATTTGTCTAGCTTCAGCGATCGCATCTTTAGCAGCATACCAAGCATCAGGAGTAGCAGTTACTTCTTGGATGTAGGCAATTCCTTTTTCATCTAAACTTGGCAACCGCAAAAAGCTACCTGGTGGTAAAAGTTTATCAGCTGCCGGGCCACCATAGTAGATTGGCAGACACCATGCCAACAAAGCATCCCACAATTTTTCACTTACATACCAATTATTTTCAGCATAATTTTCAATTGCTAAATTGTAATAATAAGGAGCCATCCCATACCATTTGTTACCCAATTCACCCGTTTTTTTTGTCCATACAGGTAAGTCACGCCCATACAAATCAAACTTAATTTCACTCTCTTGTAAAGACTGCAAAAAGTTTAATCTTTGTCTATGATTTTCTGTACGATTAATTCCAGAAGTAATCCAACTGCAAGGGGCAACTTTTTTAGGTGGTGGCATTTCATTTAATTCCTGAAACGAGTTAGTAAGATACCAAATCGCGGGCATATAGTCGGGTGTAGGGGCAAAATCATCAGGGCCAGAAATATAACCGCAATACTTTTGTGCTTGTTGATAATTGCGTTTATTTCTTTCTACAACTTCATTTAATGGTGGTTCTCGTAGTAGAAAAATTACCCGTTCTTGAGGAACATTCTTCAGAAGAGAGTTGATGTTTAATTGTGGTTGTTGCTGTTTACGATATAACCGATGTAACCAAGATTTTTGCTGCTGGGTAACTTCTGGAAAATCATATTGATACATCAATAAAAAATCTGGTGTTGGTGCAAGTGCTTGGATTTGGATATTGCCCCAAATACCAAATTGCTGGGGGGTTTGTTGCCACAGCCAATCGACTCTTTTCTCAAGACTCCGATAGCTGCTAATCATGCCAACAGTTTTTATATTCATTTTAGTTGTCAGTTGTCAGTTGTTAGTTGTTAGTGGTGATTCATCTTTTATACAATAATTGGAGGACGTAGAGATTCATCAACGTAACTGAGAATTTTTGCGGCTCGATTTTCCCAAGAAAACTGCTTGACAAATTCTATAATTTCTGCATAACCATCTACTTTTCTCGGATAATTTTCTAAAACAAATTTTAAAGATTCGGCAAATTTAGTTGGGTTATCTGGTTCACACCAAGCTGCGATCGCTTGGGTATTTTTAAACTCTGTTAATGAGGGAATTTCTGTAGCAACAACAGGATTTCCAGAGGCGAAATAGTCAAATAATTTCATCGGAGATGTAAAAGTCGCTGCCTTTCCTGAACAATGGGGGTGAGCTAGAATATCTGCTGCTTGTAGTAAAGATGCTAACTCTTCATGCAATATATAGCCCAAAAATATAATATTATTTACCTGCTTTTTTTTTGCTAATTGCTGATAATGTTCTACCTCTGTTTGTTTACCTCCAGCACAAGCAAATTGCACATCTGGCATTTGAGCAGCAACATCGATCAAGACATCAATACCTTTAAATTGTTGTAGCGCACCTGCATAAACTACCAAGTGCGAGCGCTGATTTTTCAGCAATTTTTCACGCCACACTGCCGCTTTTTGTGGCTGTCTCTCCATAAAAAATTGATTATAGCCATTGTGCAGCTTAATCAATTTTTCCGGTGGCATACCATGCTGGATCATGCTGTCTCTAACTGTATCAGCAACAGTTACAGCAACTTGAAACAGTGGATGATTAACAATTTCTGGATCAAATTTCTTATTTTCATGATGGTGGTGTTCGTAAATAGCAGGAACGCCATTTTGAATTGCCGCTTTTATAAAATTCCAGTTCCAAGCATGAACAAGTTTAGTAGACGAAAGAATGTGGAAGGGAAAATAATATTTTGTGGCGATAGTATTAGAGTTAGTAAATTTATTATTGAAATGATCAATCGGCCAGGGCATCGGTAAGGGAGCAACTTTTAGCTTGTCATGGAGATTGTAATATTTGACAAGTTCTGTTGATGCTTTTATAGGTTGAAAAGGACGAACTAAATTAACAGGGTTGAGAGATGCTAATCCTTTACGAGGATATACTAACACTGTTGAATAACCTAAGTTTGCAGATCCATTGGCCGCATTGGTAGACTGAATTACGTGAGCTTCTGGCTTAGGTAACTCATCTATAATAAAGAAAACATAGTCTTTTTTTAAAAGAGCATTATTCATAATTTTATAATTTTATCTTATCCTCAAATTTTTCTAATTTATCGAGCAAATGCATGGCAGAGTCATAAGATTTTGCTATTAATTGATTATGCTCTTCTTTTGTGTACGTTAAATTATCAGTTAGAGAGCGGAGAATTCCCAGTATCATATTGAGGCAATTACGAAACTCTTCAGAGATATTTGTAAAAGTTTTGTATTGAGTCGTGATATTATTATTTTTATCTGCAACCGATAGGAATTTACCATTGACTTGCAGATTCCAAATATCATCAAAAACATCAATTATGGTGAGAATTCTTAAGGCTGATGTATGGGATTGTTCAATTAATTCCTGCCGTTCTTGGGCATTATCAACCATATCATCTAGTAATAAGAGCAGCAAACCAATCATAGAATTAAGCTGCGTCCGAATTTCGTGAGAAATGCGGACTAAGCTTTGATGTTGTTTAATGGGAGCTTCTACTTGGTCGCTAAATTGCATTGAGTAAAGACGTGAGTAGTAACCACCTTTTTGTAAAAGTTCTTCATGGGTTCCTACTTCTACTACACGTCCTTGATCTAACACGGCAATTTGATCGGCTTTTTGGACTGTAGAAAGACGGTGAGCAATTACCAAGGTTGTACGATCGCGGCTAAGATCATCGAGTGCAGCCTGTACCAAGCGTTCGGAAACGGTATCTAAAGCACTGGTAGCTTCATCGAGAATGAGAATGTCTGGATTTTGTACCAATGCACGCGCGATCGCTAATCTTTGTCTTTGTCCACCAGACAACATAACGCCGCGATCGCCAATAGGGGTGTCAAATTTTTGGGGTAATTTGCTGATAAACTCATAGGCATTCGCCCGCTTTGCTGCGATTACAATTTCCTCTTCAGTAGCTTGTGGTCGTCCATAGGCGATGTTATTCCCAACTGAATCATTGAAGAGAAAGGTATCTTGACTAACGATTCCCATCCTGCTACGCAAAGATGTGATGTCGAACTCGCGCAAATCTTTACCATCAATGGTAATCCGACCAGATAAAGGATCGTAAAATCTGGGTAAGAGGTCTGCGAGGGTTGATTTTCCTGCGCCAGAACCACCCACCAAAGCTAGAGTAGTACCACGCGGTAAAAATAAGTCCACATCCTTGAGTACTAGCTTTTCATTACCAGGGTAGGCGAAGGAAACAAAATCAAAATGGACTCCTTGATCTAATTTTGTGTAGGGAAGCTTACCCCTAACCATGAATGGCTTATCATTGCGATTTAAAAAGTCTGTCACCATTTCCACACTGGTGTTAGTATTGGCGAAGCTACTACGAATACTATTTAACTGAGAAATCAATGGTAGCAGTCGCAGTAGTATTAATAAATATGTTAGTAGTACGGCAGAAAGGGAAGCAATTTGGTTTGCAAAGAAAGTTTTACTCAAAAATACAATCAGCAGTAAGGCTGTAATTCCCATTACCTCACTCAGTGGTGCGATCGCTTCTGAATTGATCTGAGACTGAAAATCTGCTTTCTCGCGATTGCGAATTAAATGATGAATTTTTTTATATTCTCTTTCTTCATTTCCTGTTGACTTCACCAATCTAATGCCATTTAAAAGTTCCAGCGTAGCGATTGAATATGCTTTAGACATCTCACTCAGCTGCTTCCCAAATTTTTTAGATCTGGCAATGACATACTGATTAACCACTGTCACCAAAGACAGCAAAATCGTAGCAGCTATCGTTAACTGCAAAGAAATTGACAGCAATAAACCGACAAAAACTAAAATTGTAATCGCAAGAATAATTAACTTTACTGTATTCCCAATCGCAGTCGCCGCCCGTCCAATTTCTACTCCCAGACGGTTGATTAAATCACCAACTTTGATTTTCGCATAATAATCTATATCTACTTCTAGTAATAATTTTAATCCCGCTTCTCGCATATCTGCCGTCAGCTTGCGGGACAAAGAACTCGATGCTAATGTACTCGAATAAGTAGCTAAATTTTTTAAGCCAATTGTGAATATAATTGCCCCAGACATTACTAATATGCGGTAATTTTCTGGAATATTTTCAAAGGGAGCCATAATGCCTTTGAGAATACCCGGAGCTTTAGTTAAATCTACCTCTTGTCCCACAATTTTTAAAATTACTGGTACAATTAACGCTGTGCTGACACCATTAAATAAAGCTCCAGAAAATCCCAGGACTATAGTCAGAACAATTAAACCTGGATAGGGTTTTGCAAATCTTAATACTAGTTTCCCGGTAGACATTGGGTATCTTTGTCACAATTCATGTATTCTTATCATTATCTAGCAATTTCTTGCTGACTCACAATTATCTTCAAATAGATGAAAATATATATTTATCTTAGTCTATTTGATGATCATACACATTTCAACTATGTGAGCTAATTTGAGGTAGTTGTGTGTGATTGTAATTAAAATTTACTTTACATTTATCATCATCCAGCTAAAATTATTATAACCGGGCAATTACTGAATTGAGAGTAGAAGCCATTGCCTCTATACTATATTTTTCTACACATCTTTCTCTAGCCTTAATGCCTCGTTCATTTGCTGCATCTAAATCCTGAAATATCAATTTAATTTGTGCTGCAATTTCTTCGGGACAAGCAGGTTCAACTAAATAAGCTGTTTCATCTAAAATGTCTGGAATATCTCCTACCTTTGTTGCTAGAATCGGTTTTGCCATTGCCATGCCATCAGTTAATTTTAATGGAAATTGAGCCAAAGCAGCTGGTGTATTTCTTTGTGGAACAACAATAACATGTGCTGCTGCGACAACTTTCGGCATTTCCGTAGATGGATATTTTGGCAGCTTAATAATCCAGCGTCCCCATTTTTCTATCAGTTGAGCATCATAATCATCATAGGGACTACCACCCACAATCACCAGTTTTAAATCTGGCTCATCTAGGATATCTAATGCCATTAATACATCTTCAACTCCTTTGTATGGTCTAGGCGCACCAGGAAACATTAGAATTCGATATCCAGACAGCCCATAATAGGCTCTACATTCTTCAGGTTCGTAACTATCAGGATTAAATAAATCGGTGTCTTTGCCGTTGGGTAGGTAAATACCTCCAAATCGCTCTTTTAAAAAGTTCGTGTGAATTGTAATAGCATTAGCTTTTTGTACCATTCCTTCAACCATTTTTAAATAAAACGGATGATCAGGATATCTCAAAGCACCATCACCTTTAAAAATATCCCTGTAAAATTGCTTGGGAGAAGGACGGTACTGCCATTTATCGCTACCACCATACCAACTCATTTCCCAATCGTCTATATCTAAAATTATAGGTTGACGAGTTTTTAATTGTTGCAGCAAAGATAGACCAAATGTGGTAGGTTTTGGCCTCATGGCATAAATAATATCACCATCAAGTTTCTTCAATAATTGAGAAGCTGATAATAAAAATTGCGGGTATTGATAACCACGAAAGGAACTAATTGGAATTGCAGTTTGAGAAATTGCTCCTGCTTCTTCGCCAAATACAAAACCTAAAATCTC
Organism: Nostoc sp. UHCC 0702; assembly: GCA_017164015.1. Taxonomy (GTDB): domain Bacteria; phylum Cyanobacteriota; class Cyanobacteriia; order Cyanobacteriales; family Nostocaceae; genus Amazonocrinis. Next base: position 7,325,658 of record CP071065.1, on the reverse strand, counting down.
TACTTGATAATTAAGCTTTTGTAGTGCTTGAGCTAGCAAAAAAGAACGCACTCCACCTCCCCATCTTCCGGCTCCGGCGCTTGATAAGTCGCTAACAACCAGTGAAACTTTCAATTTTGATTTCTTATCTTGTAAAGTCATAATTTTTCTACAGATAAATATTGTCAGTTTGCCAGAGTGTTACGCCGGAACGATGGTTGTCTAGGGATTTCATTAAAAAATTATTTCTTACACCAGGGATTTGTCATTTGGTAAAAATAAAAATATTTGAGCAAATTTGTCAAATATTCTTGTGTACAATGAGCAACAATCATATTCATCTAAATAATCAAAGACATCATTAATATCAGATAATAAACAACTATCTGAATCTAAATATATAGTTTGATAAAAATCTGAAGCATCATATAAAGCTATTTTCGCCTTGCGTGAAGCTAAAACAGTGTTTTTATCTGCTGGCGCTGGGTTTAAAATTACATTTTTGAATACTTTCAGAAAAGGATATTGATACTTCGGAACGCGGTCAATTAAAATAATAATTGGCTCTTGATGAAATTTTCTAATTGCTGCTAAAAAATGAATGCAATCGTGAAAAGCATATAGACCTGTCAAAATTGTGATAAATCCTCTCCTTTTTGCTGCCATAAATATAGATTTTTCGTTATTTTTATTTATAAAAATAACACAATAAATTTAACTTCGTATTCTTCTATTTCCCAGAGAAATTTTACTGATAAATCAAAATAATTTTGAGAAAATTTACTATGAGTTAAGTACAACTACGGTTGTATATTAGCATGTTTAATGCAATTTGACAGCTATAATGAATAAAATACCAATATATAACATAACTTTTGTAACTAGCCCGGTTACTGACTGTAGTAGAGTATGCACTTAAATACCAAACCTGGACATGCAAGGGAAACAGAGAAAATGCGGATATTCCGTCTTGAGGCACTAAAAGACAACTACATATTCTTGCTGTATAACCAAGAACAAAATATTGCCGCTGTTGTCGATCCAGCGGAAGCCGAACCAGTATTAAACAAGCTTGCACAACTCAAAGCAGAGTTAGTAGGGATTTTTAACACCCACCATCACAACGACCATGTAGGTGGCAATCAGCAGTTAATCCAACACTTCCCGAAAGTGGTAGTTTATGGTGGAATCGAGGATCGAGGCAGAATACCCGGACAGCAGGTATTTTTGCAACAAGGCGATCGCGTTGAGTTTGCCGAACATATAGCCGAGGTTATTTTCGTACCCGGACATACCCGCGCTCACATAGCTTACTACTTTCCTCCTGTCACAGCCGACGAACCAGGCAACTTATTCTGTGGCGATACCTTGTTTGCTGGCGGTTGCGGTCGCTTGTTTGAAGGTACACCCAGCCAAATGGTAGATTCCCTGAATAAACTGCGCTCTTTACCAGATGATACTTATGTCTGGTGCGCCCACGAATACACCTTAAAGAATTTACAATTTGCCCTGACTGTAGATAGTGACAACACCGACTTACAAAAGCGCTACGATGAAGTCAAAGTCCACCGCAATCGAGGAGAAGCCACCGTTCCCTCCCTGCTGGGTGTCGAAAAGCGCACCAATCCCTTCTTGCGTTGGGAACAACCATCATTACAATTATCTGCCAAGAGCAGCGACCCAGTACAAACATTTGCCCGCATCCGGGGAATGAAAGACAAATTTTAGTCAGTTGTTAGTGGTCAGTTGTCAGTTGTCAGTTGTCAGTGGTCAGTTGTCAGTGGTCAGTTGTCAGTGGTCAGTTGTCAGTGGTCAGTGGTCAGTGGTTTTATCTTCCCCTGCTCCCCTGCTCCCCTGCTCCCTTGCTCCCCCGCTCCCCTGCTCCCCCGCTCCCCCGCTCCCCCGCTCTCAAAATTTTTCTAGGAGCTAACAGTTGCGATCGCCCCCTACCTTTCGCTAGGATCTGTAAGCTTTAGGGTACAAGCAAAGCTACTTGGGATACAGCTAGACATATGTGAGCTATCCTACTGAAACCTAAGTTAATGAGATTTTACAGGAAAAACGAAAAACAATGGCGAAACGTGTGCAATTAGTTTTAAACAAGGATATCAGCAAACTAGGAAAATCTGGCGACCTAGTAGAAGTAGCTCCTGGCTATGCTCGTAATTATTTGATTCCTCAGAAATTGGCAACTCATGCCACTCCCGGTATTCTCAAGCAAGTAGAACGCCGCCGTGAGCAAGAGCGTCAACGGCAGTTAGAACTCAAGCAACATGCTCTAGAACAAAAAGCAGCTTTAGAAACAATTGGCAGCTTGAAAATTGCCAAGCAAGTTGGTGAAAACGAAGCAATCTTTGGTACCGTCACCAATCAAGAAGTGGCAGATGCAATTCAAGCAGCTACCAATCAAGAAATCGATCGGCGTGGGATTACTATCCCCGATATCGGCAAACTCGGTACTTATAAAGCCGACATTAAGCTGCATTCTGAAGTAACGGCGCAAGTCGATATTGAGGTCGTGGCTAACTAACTGCGTCATTGAGGGTGCAGGGGTACAGGGGTGCAGGAGAAGATAAAACTCCTAACTCCTAACTCCTAACTCCTAACTCCTAACTTCCACCAGCGACCCCCCAATCGCCAATCTCAACTTTCAAATCGCTTATGGCTGAAGAACTAAGTTTTCAAGGTGATGGTAGCAATAGACTACCACCCCAAAATATCGAGGCGGAAGAAGCGATTTTGGGGGGAATTTTACTAGATCCAGAAGCGATCAGTCGAGTTAGCGATCGCCTGGTTCCAGAAGCTTTTTACATTAGCGCTCACAAAGAAATTTATCAAGCTGCGCTACGCCTCCATGCTCAAGGTAAACCCACAGATTTACTCTCGGTTACTAGCTGGCTAGCTGACAACGATATCCTAGCCCGGATTGGCGGCAGAAACAAATTAGCAACTTTAGTAGACCGCACAGTTTCAGCCGTTAACATCGACGCTTTAGCAGGGTTGGTGATGGATAAATTCCTGCGGCGACGGTTAATTAAAGCTGGTAATGAAATTGTGCATCTCGGTTACGAGACAGAATCAGAATTACCAACAGTCCTCGATCAGGCAGAACAGAAAGTCTTTGGCGTTACTCAAGAGCGTCCCCAATCAGGTTTTGTTCATATTGGTGATACCCTTGTTAATACTTTCCAGGATATTGAAAAACGTTCAGAAGCTTCTGAAGGCATAGCCTTACCTGGTCTTTCCAGTGGCTTTTATGATTTAGATTCCATGACCAGTGGCTTTCAGCGTTCTGATTTGATTATTGTTGCTGCTCGTCCATCAATGGGCAAAACCGCATTTTGTTTAAATCTGGCTCATAATATTGCCAGTTATTATAAATTGCCAGTTGCTATTTTCAGCTTAGAAATGTCAAAAGAACAGTTAGTTCAGCGGTTACTTGCCAGCGAGTCAAGGATTGAGAGTACATATTTGCGGAGTGGTCGTATTAGTCAAACTCAGTGGGAACCTTTAAGCCGTGCTATTGATATCTTGTCAGAGATGCCAATTTTTATAGATGACACACCAAATATCACAGTAACACAAATGCGGAGTCAAGCGCGGCGGCTACAAGCAGAACATGGTTCAGAACTAGGATTGATAGTAATAGATTATTTGCAGCTCATGGAAGGAGCAGGAGATAACCGCGTACAAGAAATATCAAAAATTACACGCGGTATCAAAGGTTTAGCTCGTGAATTAAGAGTACCAATTATTGCCCTATCTCAGTTAAGTCGAGGGGTTGAATCACGTACCAACAAACGCCCAATGTTATCAGACTTGAGGGAAAGTGGAAGTATAGAGCAAGATGCGGATATAGTAATGATGTTGTACCGCGAAGAGTATTATTCCTCAGATACTCCTGATCGCGGGATTGCAGAAGTGATAGTAGCTAAACACCGTAATGGTCCGACAGGTACTGTTAAACTTTTGTTCGATCCTCAGCTTACACAGTTTAGAAATTTAGCAAAACCAAAAGGCTACTGATAAAATTAGGTACAAGCCCAGCGATGCTGCGAACATCCTGGGCATAGTCAACCTAATTACACTAGATTGATATGACAAATATAACAGAATTGGATTCAACCCGTTTTTACCTCGGTCGTTTGTGTAAATATGGTCATGACTGGAATAGTACTGGGCATAGTCTACGACGAAAAGACTCCAGAGTATGTATTCAATGTAGGGTTGAATTGAGTTCAAAGTACTATTACAAAAACCGAGAAAAAGAATTAAAAAAATCAGCACAACGCTACCAGAAAAACAAACAAGCAATACGCCAGAGACAGGCGAAGCACTATCGAGAGCATAAAGAAGATTATATTAAGCGACATTCAAAGTATTTCCGAACTCCCCAAAGAAGAGCAACTCTGCGTAAGTACATGGCTAAGTTTCGCCAAACACCCCAGGGAAGAGCATCTCTAAAAAGGGCTAATTCGAGACGCAAAGCTTATAAATTTGGCAATCATCATGCTTATTACTCCTTAAAGGAGATTAAATCTCTCAAAGAAAGATTTGATAATAGTTGTGCTTACTGTGGTTCAACTGAAATTTTAGTATTAGATCATTTCATTCCTGTCTCGAAAGGCGGCCCTGATTGCCTTGGAAATTTTATTCCATCTTGCCGTAGTTGCAACACTAACAAAAGCAATAAAAATCCAATAGTTTGGTATAAATCTCAACCCTTCTACTCTCCTAAAAGATGGAAACTCATACTTGAAGTTTTAGGCAAAACTGAATCAAACTACAATCAGTTACCGTTGCTATAATTTGAAAACTCCCAATCAGTAATAGTTTTATATGATTGGGAGATGACACAATTTACTACTTACTTAAGGCCTAATAATTCAACATCAAAAATCAGGGTAGCGTTGGGTGGAATTACGCCACCAGCCCCACTGGCACCATAACCTAACTCTGGCGGGATGATTAACTCACGACGACCGCCTACCTTCATAGTGCCGACTCCTTCATCCCAACCTGAGATGACTTGTCCGACACCGATTTTAAACTTGAAAGGTTCGCCGCGATCGCGCGAACTATCAAACTTTTTACCATTTTCTAGAGTGCCGGTGTAGTGAACAGTTACCGTTTGCCCTGTTTTAGGAGTCTCCCCTGTTCCTTCCTCTAAGTCTTTGTATTTCAATCCAGAGGGGGTAGTTACCACATTGGCATCAGACATAGGCTTGCTCGCAATTAAGGTATTGTTTTCAGTAACACTAGTGGATGCTGGTGTAATTTCGGTCAAATTAGCGGCAATGGCTTCCTGTTTACTGCCAACTTGTGCCGATACTAAAACTAAAACACACACCAGCATGAAACCCACGCTGAGTAAAATCGCTTTCAAAATCAGTCCTCCCTACTGAGGTAATCTGACAATAAGAATACCAACAGGACACAATTAGTTTAAATCACAAAGGACATTTTAACGCCAAAGCTTATTTTCTAAATCACGCACTTGACGCTCTAAACGGTCAATTCTACCCCGCAGTTCATCCACCTCAGACTGACGAGCCACACCCAAATCCTGCATCATGTTTCGCATTTGCCTTTGCATTTGGGTTTCCCAGTTTCCTTGCTCAGATTTTAACTGCTGTACAACATCATCCATCACCGCCTTAGCTTGCTCAGGATTGAGCTTACCGTCCTTGACCAATTCATCGCTGACTTCTCGCAGTTTTTCTGCTACCAAAGACGTTGTGCCAATACCAAGCATCATTAGCTGTTGCAACCAGTTGTTGTTGTCCATACTCCCGACCTCTTCATTTTTTCAAACCAGCCGACCCTTGCTCTTGAATGCGTGCAATCAAGCTATGCTCGAAGCCTAGTTATTCTAGCCTACACCTCTATTTTGGCAAATTGGCAAACACAGAGAATCAAAGAGTGTGGGTGAATTCCAGAATCTTCTTGTTCATACTTCAGTTGTGTTCACAAATAGCATTTAGAAATGGGGAAGTAACATCTCCCTCATCCCTCTCATCCTTCCCAGTCAATGCAACTCCGTATCACGAATCCCCACAGGGTAATACCCGTGTAAAGTCATGTAGTACTCCTCTCCTGCTACAAAGAAGCTTTGGCTTTAGGGTTGGTAATGCACATCTCCATTTTTCCACTTGGCGTGGCTTGCCATTCGGCTTTATTCTCTTCACTGTTTTGATAAACTGGAGCTAGACTAATTACTGTGTTACCACTGGCATAGCTAGTTACAGTTTCTACATAAAATACAGAATTATGAAAATTTACATTGACCCCAGCAATACAAATGAAATTCTATTAACTATGTCTAGCTTTGAGTTGCAAATCCTCAACCTAGCCGTTACTTCTGCCACGGACATTTCAGTACAAACCAGCGGGGCCATACACAACCTTTGCAGGCAATCCAACAGCAGCTTGAAGCCTTGATTCAGGGGCAAGAAGCACTAATTATCAAATTGCAGTCAAGCCCTAGCAATTGAGACACACAACCGAAAATAACTATTCTCTAATTTTGACATCCTCCCCGCTCTAAAGAGACGGGGATTCCAAAGATCGCTCTTTGGTTTTCCTCTTTCCACGAGTTGACTTGCTTGGGGAAGTTTCCCCACCCAAGTATTGGTCAGTCTCTCCAGAGGCGTTAGTTCCGATGTGACCCACCGTACTTAATGCTTTTTCTAGTATGTTTCGTGCAGCGTTATGATCCCTGTCTTGGACGTGTCCACAATGGTTACAGATATGAGTTCTAGTGCTGAGAGTTTTCTTAACCACTCCACCACAATTAGAGCAATCCTGACTGGTGTAATGGGGTGGAACTGCAACAGTCACCACGCCGAACACTTTGCCAAAATACTCAACCCATTGCCTAAACTGAGTCCACGCTGCATCACTAATCGATTTAGCCAAGCGATGATTCTTGACCCTTACGGGTTCGCCAGTCGCTTCAAGTCGGGGAACCCGCCCAACGCGCTGGCTCACCATGTTCCGCACCTGCAAATCTTCATACGCCACGAGGTCGTTAGACTTCACTACGCACCTTGCTGTCTTAACAGCAAAGTCTTTACGCTGGCGACTTACTTTGAGGTGTTTACGAGCGAGTTTATTTCTGAACTTGACTCTATTTTTAGAACCTTTTTTAGTCTTAGACAAACGGCGTTGCAACCGTTTCAAAGACTTCTCGGATTTCCGCAGATGTCTAGGATTAGCAACTGTTTCCCCATTGCTATCGGTGTAGAAGTGGTTCAATCCCACATCAATACCAATAGTTTTGCCCGTTGATTCTCGCCTTTGTGCTCGCTCTTGGTCGATGCAGAACTGGGCATAATACCCGTCAGCACGACGTACACCCCGCACTCTTTTGAACTGCTTCAACTGGTAGAAATGCAAATCGCGAGTTCCCCACATCTTGAAGGTTCCCGCTTCAAACCCATCAGAGAAAGTGATGTGCCTGCGGTCATCGGAAAGTTTCCACCCACTGGTTTTGTACTCAACACAGCCATGTGTTTGTTCTTTCTTGAAGCGCGGATATCCTTTCTTCCCTGGTTTAGCCTTCTTGCAGTTGTCCAGGACTTACGCAACTGGCACAGGCGATCGCTAATTACTGGTGCTTTTGTACTATATAACTGACGTAACTGGCACAGGCGATCGCTAATTACTGGTGCTTTTGTACTATATAACTCCACATGAAATGAACTAGAGTACAAATGTAAAGTGTCCCTTTTTACGCTCAACTTTTGGGCTGCGGCTCACGTTACTCTAACGAATACTTTTGAATATGAAATTTACAAAACTAGATTATTGTCAATATCTACTTAGTAGCCAGATTAACTATACTATTACTAATCTAGCAGAACATTTAGAAGATATTAGTCATGATAAAATTAATAATTATTTAAAAAGCGAAAAGCTAACCCCTCGTCTACTCTGGGATAATGTGAAAAATTTAATTGTCCCTCATGAAGATGCTTATATTATATTTGATGATACTGTTTTAGATAAAAGATATTCCGAAGAAATAGAAATAGTCCGAAGACAATATAGCGGAAATGAACATGGTATCGTCAAAGGAATTGGTATAGTCAACTGCATATATGTCAATCCTGAAACTCATAATTTTTGGGTAGTTGATTATCGTATATTTAATCCGGAAAACGACGGTTTAACGAAAATAGACCATGTGAAGAATATGCTGCAAAGTCTTGTATACCAAAAGCTTTTACCGTTTGATACTGTTTTAATGGATACGTGGTATGCGGTAAATAATTTCATGCAATATAATTGATAGTCTAGACAAAATTTATTATTGCCCTCTCCAAGTGAATCGTTTAGTTGATGATACTTTTGGTAAAGAAAAGTATAAAAATATTGAATCATTATCATGGAGTGATGAAGATTTAAAATGTGGTAAAGTAGTAAAAATTAAAGCGTTCCCTGCTGAGAAGAAAGTGAAACTATTCCGGGTTACTGTCTCTACCGATAGAACGGATTATGTCGCAACTAATGATTTATCTCAAAGTTCTACGAATGTTGTACAACAGGTGTGTAAGATTCGTTGGAAAATTGAAGAGTAACACCTTTGAATTAAAGCAGTTAACTGGCGTTGACTCTTGTCAATGTCGTAAAGCACGCCTTCAAAGAAATCATATTGCTTGTGCTATGTTAGTTTGGATTAGACTTAAGCATTTAGCCTACCAAACAAGTCAAACTGTTTATAAAATCAAGTATAAATTACTGTCTAATTATCTAATTCAACAACTAAAACGTCCAGACGTTCATATGTGTTTGGTCTGACTTAAATTACAGCGTGGCGGGGCTAAAGGACAATTTCAATCAAAACAAGCACATAGGAATACTTGGGCGTTTTAGTTTAAGTATTGGCAGTAATTAAGCTTGAGTTATCTCATTACCTTAAGCAACATTTATCTAATACAACCTCTACCTATTTTCTCATGAATATTTTAATAGTGTTTCCTTTTGCAGCGACTTCTTATGCGTTGACAAAGCTTTCGGAATCGGATTTTATTAATACTTATGTACTATCAGCTAGCGTAGGCGTAGCCCGCCGCAGGCATCGCCCTGTGCCTGTTGCGTCATTTATATAGTACAAAAGCACTATATTTTAACGATCGCCTGTGCCAGTTGCGTAAGTCCTGTTTGTTTTGCGATCGCCTAAACTAATATCCTCAAACTAGATCACCAAAAGTGGACAAGACCCCTGCATTGATGCAAATCCTCATTGAAAAAAAAGCAGCATGTGTGCTGATTAAGAAAAACTTCGATTTATCAATGCTTCCAACTCCACGATCAACCCCCGCGCAGCCGCGCCAGGAGCTTGTTGGCTGCGGCCCATCGATGGCTATTATTTATTGAGAATGCTTGAGAATATGGCAGCAGGGGAGATGGGGAGATGGGGGGGGTTATTTAAAACCAGCTTGTTTTGCTTGCTCGTAGGCTTAACTCCCAACTCCCGACTTTTGATAATTTTCTCAACCTCACTTGGGGTTGAACCATCTGCTAGAGCCAACTCCACCGCCGCCTTTCTCTGTTGCGCCAGGAGTGATTTTACTTGCTCCCGAACATAATAATTATGTTCGGGAGCATCGACTGTATCAGTTTGCTCCCGAACATAAAAGCCATTGGGAACATATAACAGTGGTTCGTTTTCACCGCGCCCATAAACATGAATTCCTTTTCCATCAACAACTGAAGCGATTTTTCTTACCAAGTCCTGGGGTGAACAATATCGGTATTCTTTGCTAATTTTTTTTGTACTAGCAGCTTTGGCGCATTTATCTAACCAGTTAGTGTCTAGCTTCACCCAGTCACCAGGTTGTGGGGATTGTTATGCCCTTTCACTCCTTGGTAAAGCTAGACGAAACACTAACTAACAACCATGAAAAACTCTTAAGTTTCACACGATTTTAGTCGCCAGAGTCGAGAAAACGCGACATTTCCTGGGGATAAAACTAGCGGACTAGTGCAGCGCTTTTTGTTGTAAGGCACTCCTCGCCTTGGGTTCAACTCCCTTTTATCCCCACCCTTAAGAAGATCAGCCAGTAGCCACTCACTGACTACTGGCTTTCCTTAAATACGGAGGTATAAAACTAGATGCAAATCAACCACAACATCACAACAAAATGCACTTTTAACCATCGCCAGTAGAGCTACTGGCGCTTTCTTTCCATCACCAATGCCATCAAAAAAGTTCGTTTTTAGTTTTACCTATGCCTACGTAGAGCATGTAGTAACTGCTTCATTAAACGTTTTGTAATTTGAAAGATAACAACACCAGCATTTGCATGGTGGCTTGTGCTGGTGTTTTTTTGAAACTTTGGATGCAAGGAATTTGAAATATGCGCTTTCACCTCACTGATAAACCGTGGGCGATTTACTGCACGTCTAAAACCTGTCAACACTCTTGTGTCGGGCGTTATCGCAACCGCCAAGACGCTCAAGACCAGCTAAAGTTTTTACGCAAACATGTACCACAAGCTGAATTCGTACTTTTGTCAGACATTAAGCAGGAGCAAAGCTTGCATGTCTAACCCACTTGGGTACTACACTGCTCACACAAAGAGCGACGACGGCATACTCGACGAGCTAGAACTACGTTATGGCAGCTACTTTGAGCTGATGATTGACCGTGACAAGTGGTTCTTGCTCAACAGCATAGGTATCAGCTTGTGTGTTGAGGCACCAGGTCAAACCAGCAATGAAGTTATCGCCCTTGGTGCTAGGTTACAAACCCCAGATGCTAGTACCAGAGAAGCGATTATCAAGTTTTTGATTGAGAAGCTAAGCCCACCAGTATTAGACGAACTTTTTAGCTATTTTGTCATGGCCTATCACCTGATGAGCGAGGAGTTAACTAAGTACAAATTCGATACCACCGCCCAAGATTTGCGCCGTTCATTTTTCGACCAAGGTGAACAAAAGTTTAAGCAGATGTCCCCTAATGAGTTGGAGGCTTTTGTACAACAAAATTATCCAAATTATCCAATCTAATTATGGAGCGATCGCTTTGCCTTTGGGGGAGAGCGTAGACGCGCAGCGGCTTGTCGTCAGACATCGCGTGTCATCTACCTTGTCAAAAATAGCACAGTTATAAAATGTATGACTCATTAAACCTTGAAGATTTTCGCCATATTTTATACATCATCAGGGACAACCATGAAAAACAGCATGACTGGTTAACCCACAAAGAAATTCGAGTTTACTTGCATTGTTTGCGCGAACTGTGGACGGAATGGACAGAATTTACCATGCCTCATTCCTACTTGCTGGTAAATCTGTGGTTAAATTTTTACCTGGTGACGTGAAGCGGGTTAAACGCAACCGCAGCCGCGACGCTTTCAAGCTGAGGTTAGGTATGGGTACTGTTCTGGAGCAGTCCGGCGATAAGCTGGTGGAAAAAGGTAGCGGTTCGGCACTGTGCAGAATGAACTTTTGGCAGCATGTGATCACCAAAATCGAAGTTGACGGGCGCTTGCCTGACAATGACATTGGCAAGGAGATTGCTTTGTATAAGGCTACGCTCAAAGAAAATGTTGATGCTTCTGGTAAGCAGCTGCTCAATGGCAAGCACTTGCAGTCTAAGCTTAGTTCTAAGGTTGCCAATATGCTGTTTCGGGAGTTGAGTAGAGCGATCGCTTTTCAAGAATGATATGATTTTCCTGGTGCTGCAAACAATACAGAGCAACGCAGCACAACAATCAGCAGCATTTAAAACCGAGGGGGGATGAGTATCACTACTCATCCCCCCCAACTTTTGAATTTTATCTTAGCTCCTAGTCCCCAGTCCCCAGTAACTTGTTAGAGTGAAGAAGATAATTTATTCCGCACTGGTGCAACAGGAATATCTTTCCCTTTTTCTTGATAATCTTCTTTAACCAATTCCCAAGCCGATTTCAATTCCTCTAAAGCTTGTTGAGGAGTATCACGAAAAGCCGAAATATTAGGCATTTCTTGAAAATGTGCTAGCCAATCTCCTTGTTCATCAACATATAAATTAATTGTAAAACCATTAAAATCATATTTACTTAAAGTCTTTACTCTTCTACCTCTTGATATTCCCAAAACTGCTGAATTTGATAGAGTTTTGCTTTCCCATCTTTGCGAGGCTGAATCGGTAAAGGTTGACCCTTCAGTGAATACCATAAGCGATGACTTCCTTTTTTACGGCTCAATTGCTACCCATTCTGGCTGAGAAGAGTTTCAAATTCATCAAAAGTCAGATTTTCTGGGTAGCTTTTAGCTTTTTGCCATAGCTCTTATCTTTTAGTCATAATATTTATGATAATCAGGTTATAAACTTCTTCTTGCTGAGTTTTTAAAGGTATAGGGTTACCCAAGTGAAATCGTCATGGTAAAATCACCTCCACAGCATTGGACAATTCCCCTTCTGGAAAATGGTGACAAACTCACTCGTTATGAATTTGAGCGTCGCTACAACGCCATGCCTAACTTGAAAAAAGCCGAATTGATTGAGGGAATTGTTTACATGCCTGCTGCTTTGCGTTTCAAAAGTCACGGTCAACCTCATGCTTGGATAATTGGTTGGTTAGTTAGTTACGAAGCTTCAACTCCTGGTGTGGCGTTGGGAGTTGAACCTACTGTGAGGTTAGACCTGGATAACGAACCTCAACCAGATGCAGTTTTAATCATTGCACCAGAAGCAGGTGGTCAAGCAAGGCTGAGTGACGATGATTACATCGAAGGCGCACCAGAGTTAATTGTAGAAATTGCCGCTAGCAGTGTCGCCATTGACCTCCATGCCAAAAAACAAGCCTATCGCCGCAATGGAGTCAAAGAATATATCGTTTGGCAAGTCCTCGACCAGAAATTGACTTGGTTCTATCTAGAACAGGGTGAGTATGTGGAGTTAGTGCCTAATATTGAGGGAATTCTGCAAAGTCAGGTTTTTCCGGGGTTGTGGTTAGCGGTGCCAGATTTATTAGCAGGAAATATGCAGCAGGTATTGACTATTTTACAAGCAGGTGTACAGTCTCCTGAACATGCAGCATTTGTGCAGAGATTAGCACTTTTTGTGTGAGGCGATCGCTTGTTGGTCGGATTTGGGACTGGGGGGAGCGATCGCTTTAACTATTTGGCATCCATAGCTACCACAGCTAGTAAAGATAGGGTAGCTCATTGTACAGTAGTATAAAGCAACCCTAAAGCATATTTATATTAATCATGTCGTAAACTTTTTCAACATAAGCACACAACTCTAGTTATAATTTCCTATAAGTTGAAAAAACTCTTAAGATTTAGCGTAATCATTACGCTTCTCTCACACCGACTAGCTGACAACCATATTAGGAGGACTATCTATGGCGCTTGTACCATTGCGGCTGCTGCTGGATCACGCGGCTGAAAACGGTTACGGCATCCCAGCTTTCAACGTTAACAATTTGGAGCAGATTCAGGCAATCCTGAAGGCTGCTGTAGACACAGATAGCCCCGTAATTTTGCAAGCTTCTCGTGGCGCTCGTGCTTATGCAGGAGAAAACTTTCTCCGCCACCTGATTTTGGCAGCAGCAGAAACCTATCCTCAACTTCCCATTGCTATGCACCAAGATCATGGTAATGCGCCTTCTACTTGCTACTCAGCAATTAAAAACGGCTTTACCAGCGTGATGATGGATGGTTCGCTGGAAGCTGATGCTAAGACCCCTGCTAGCTACGAGTACAACGTCAATGTTACCCGTGAAGTGGTGAAAGTAGCTCATGCTTTGGGCGTCAGCGTCGAAGGTGAACTCGGTTGCTTGGGTTCTTTAGAAACTGGTGCTGGCGAAGCTGAAGATGGTCATGGTTTTGAGGGTACACTCGACCACTCTCAACTGCTAACTGACCCCGACCAAGCGGTTGATTTCGTAGAGCAAACCCAAGTAGATGCTTTGGCAGTTGCTATCGGCACAAGCCACGGTGCTTACAAGTTTACCCGCAAACCAACTGGCGAAATTTTGGCAATCAGCCGCATTGAAGAAATTCACCGCCGTCTGCCAAACACCCACTTGGTAATGCACGGTTCCTCTTCTGTACCAGAAGATTTACTTGCAATCATTAACCAATATGGTGGTGCAATTCCTGAAACCTACGGTGTACCTGTAGAAGAAATCCAAAAAGGCATCAAGAGCGGTGTACGTAAAGTCAACATTGACACCGACAACCGTCTAGCAATCACTGCTGCTGTGCGTGAAGCTTTGGCAGCAAATCCCAAGGAATTTGACCCCCGTCACTTCCTCAAGCCTTCTATTAAATATATGCAGAAGGTTTGTGCTGAACGCTATGACCAATTTGGCACCGCTGGCAATGCTAGCAAGATTAAGCAGATTTCTATTGATGATTTTGCTGCTAAGTATGCCAGTGGCGAATTGAATGTTGTCACCAAAGCAGCTGCTAAAGTTTAATTTTTTCAGAACATTAAGTAGGGGCATAGCAATCCTTTGCTCCTCAATGACTGAGGGTTTTAATATTGGTATAAATAAGCCGGGTGACTTTAAAGTTATCCGGCTTTTTGTACGGCTATACCTTGGATAAAGTCGAGCTTAGCACTCAGCAGTTTGCTATAGCAATAGCCAAGGTGGTTAGGACATCAACAGATGATAAAACTTAGATACAAAAAGGCTTTTCACCCAGCGATGCACTGAGTTTCGACTGCGCTCAACTACCGCGTGGTCGTTGTGTCCCCAGTCCCCAGTCCCCAGCTATATATCAGTAATAACCAAAAAACAAGTTTCCAGTGGCTTCTGGGTTCTCACTACAGAATTCTTTTAACAGCTGCAAATACTCTTGTTTGGAAATATAACCGTCACCGTTCACATCGAGTTTTTGAAAAATTTCTTCGTACCCACTGGCGTTAAAACCAAATGCCGTGAGCAACTGCTTGTATTCTTCTAAAGCAATTTGCTCATTACCATTGATGTCTATTACGTCAAACAAAGCCGCCATCGGCTGTTCCCAAGCTGCTGCTGAAGAATCATTATCTGCAACAAATTGCTGATTGCAAGTTTCCAGGTATTCATCGAATGAAACTTTGTTGTCTTGATTAATATCGGCATTAATCCAGTAATTTTTCCATACAGAGATTACCTGATTATGCAGATTCTCATAATCAGATGAACCAGGTTCCCAACCACGTATCCGCGCAAAATTAGCAGTAATCTGATCAAAGTCTTCTGGCTCTACAAATCCGTTTTTATCGACATCTAAGCCTCGGAAAAAAACTGTCAATTTCTTCTTGATTAGTTCAGATCCCATGAGTTACACACCTTTTTCAAAATTAATCCTTATTTTAATTCCAACATACACCATAAACTTGGTACAATTTCAAACTTTTGATAAAAATGAAAAAAAATACCAGATTTGAGTTGATTACTTCCTGATTTCAGCTTTTTTTAAGCATGGCGTTTGCTTTGGGGCTGACGTTTGATTCACTTTATTTAAAAGACCTAATTTTTGGTTAGTCCGCGTAGGCGGACTAAGCCTGTGTAGTAGCGAATTATATTCGCCCAAAACTTTTAAAACAACCTCTTAGGTCAATAAATAAAAGTTTAATATTCCCGACTTTTTTGATAAGCCGGGAATCTTGTTCATCAATTTATAACTGCTATAAGTAGGTCGGCGCGAATAAAGTTAACTGGGGAGGGTCGTCAGTTGTCAGTTGTAAGGGTTTCAGCCATATTTACGTTTCGTAACATAGTTTGGTTTATTCCTGCTTATCTACTTAATATAAAATTGGTATTACCTGAAATTTATTTAAAAATATATTGATGAATGCTGTAATCATCTTTTTTTCTTTCTTAGTACCGCTTGTAAGCAGCCTATTAATTGCTCAAGCCTCTAACCCTTTATCTTCCTATCAGCCGCTTCAAGTCATAGACGGCGCAGCTTTATATAAAAAACAATTAAATAATGGTAACGAAGCTTATTTACAAATTATCGACCTGCGTAAAATGCACATCGACCAACTAATTGGAGAGGTTGATAATATGGGTTTAGGTCAAGGTAAATATTATCAAGGCGAAGGTAAACATTACAGCCCATTTTTTCAGAATAAATTGTTTTCTCAAGTGACTGAAGAATACCAAAAACTTTACAGAAATGAGGTTTTTTCCATCATCAACTGTTCTTTTTTTGAACAATACCAATCCAGTACACAGTTATCTTTTCCGATTAAATTAAATGATGTAGTAATCACTGGTGGAAATAGTCCCTATGGGCCTGTGAGACAACCAAAAAATCAATATTACCGTACAGTTCGCCTCAAGGCTTTGGTTTGGGATGACAAGCAAGCATACATTACCGATTACAATCCTGTTACTGGTGCGCCTCTAAATCAAAAAAATGTGAAAAATGCCATAGTCACTTATAAATATAGTGACCATCCGGCGAATGTATTAGCTAAAAATCCAGCGAATAAGTACCAACTTATCGGGACTCTGGATAAAGATAGAATTAAAGGTAATGAACTTTTGCTGATTATGACTGTAAACTCAGCAACACTGGATGAAGCAGCCGATTTATTACGCAAATTGGGAGTGAAAGGAGATATCATTACGGTTGACGGCGGTCGTTCGACTTATTTATTTAATGCTCAAAGAGGAAATATCATTGTTCCTCAACTGGCTAATCTAGAAGCAAGTCCTACTTTCCGTGACTTACCCCATTATCTGGGATTTCGCAGAAAAAACAAAAAGCCAATTGCCTCACACATCCTTGTCAGTCAGCCTGTTGGTAAAGTACTGGCTGAAAAAAATCAACCTTATTTAATATTGTGGCGAGATAATCTTGATGGCGAAGTCACAATTAAGTTGTACGATGGTGAGAAACTTGTCCAAAATATCTCCCAAGGCACCGCTAGCGATGGGGTTTATGAGTGGACACCGCACATACCCCTAAAAAAGGGTTACTCTGTTCGTATCTCTAGCCAGAAAAACCAGAAAATTTTTGGACAGTTGCAATTGCAATGAAGATAAGTGCTGTTTTTGGCGGTGCGAGATCAAATAATGGAATGGGTAACTGGCTAAGCACAAGACTCTCAACAAGGTTGATGGTGTTGCAGTGGTTGGAATTGTTATCGTTTCTCACAGTAAACTACTAGCGCTCGGTGTGCAGCAACTTGCAGCACAAATGGTTCAGGGTAATGTCCCCCTGGCTATAGCAGCAGGTATTGATGATGCTGAAAACCCGCTGGGTACAGATCCGATGCAGGTTTATGAGGCGATCGCTTCTGTTTTCAGCGACGATGGTGTATTAGTATTAATGGATCTAGGTAGCGCTTTGATGAGTGCAGAAATGGCTATAGAATTTCTGCCTGAAGCACAGCGACAACATGTATATTTATGTGAAGCACCCTTGGTAGAAGGTACACTTGCTGCTGTAGTTGCAGCCGCCGCTGGGAACAACATTCAGCAAGTTATCGCAGAAGCACGCAACGCATTAGTAGCAAAGGCGACTCAGTTGGGGGTTGTCAGTGGTGAGACAGCACTGCGGGAGGGTTTCCCTCCGCAGGTGACTGCGTTAGCGCCAGCGGTAGCGAGGAACGAGCGTCACCCGAAGGGTCAGTTGTCAGTTGTCAGTGGCGAATCTCAAAGCAAATCACAATACCCAACTCAGGAAATTCGGGTGACTGTCACCAACAGGCTAGGATTACACGCGCGTCCTGCGGCTTTGTTTGTCGCCACTGCATCTCGGTTTCAATCCCAAATCAAGGTCAAGAATTTAAATAGAAATACAGAATTTGTGCGAGGCGATAGTATCAACCAGGTAGCAATTTTAGGCGTGCGTCAAGGACACGAACTGGCGATTTCTGCGGCTGGTGCTGATGCAGATGAGGCACTGACTGCTTTACAAGCATTATTTGCTACTAACTTTGGTGAAGATGATACTGCTTTGCCTCCTGTACCTACACAGCATCAAGTTACCCCAGCTACTCCCGGCGAACTTTCAGGAATTGCCGCTTCTCCAGGAGTAGCGATCGCGCCTGTCGTCCATTATCAACCACCCACAATCACAGCTACGGAATACCACGTAGATGACCCAGAAATAGAGTGGCAACGGTTACTAGCAGCAATTCACACTGCCCAGCAAGAAATTCAAGCACTGTTTTCACAAGCTTCTATTCAAATTGGCGATGCTGAAGCCGCCATCTTTGATGCCCATCTGTTATTTTTAGAAGACCCGGTGTTACTAGAAGCGGTTCACCAACGTATCTTGGATCACCATCTGAATGCTGAAGCCGCTTGGCAAGCCGTGGTGGATGAGGTGGCGAATTCCTACCGCACCCTTGAGGATTCTTACCTACAAGAACGAGTTGACGATGTTGTGGATGTGGGGCAAAGGGTGCTACGCCTGTTGGTGGGGAATGTCCATAGTGAACTGCATCTAGTGGAACCAGCCATTGTAGTGGCGACAGATTTAACTCCCTCGGATACCGCTGGACTAGACCCGACAAAGGTGCTAGGAATTTGTACTACCTATGGTAGCGCGACTTCCCACAGTGCAATTATTGCCCGGACATTAGGCATTCCGGCAGTTTTGGGTGTAGATACAGAGGTGCTACACTTGGAAGATGGTACGCTGATGGCACTCGATGGTGAGAGTGGTAAAGCTTGGGTAGAACCAGAGCCAGATATCCTAGATTTACTAGAGGCAAAACGGGAAGCTTGGCAAACTGCAACTCAACAAGCCCTAGCTGTGGCACATCAGCCAGCAATTACCCGTGATGGACGGCAAATTAGGGTTTTCGCCAACATTGGTAGTATATCTGATGTGCAAGTTGCTGTGGGTAATGGTGCCGAAGGAGTGGGACTGCTTCGCACCGAGTTTTTGTATCTCGGACGAACAAACGCACCCACAGAGGAGGAGCAATACACAGTATACCAAGCGATCGCTCAAATTTTAGATGGTCGCCCCTTGATTATTCGCACTCTCGATGTCGGTGGTGACAAACCGCTTCCCTATATAGTAAAGGTTCCAGAAGCCAACCCGTTTTTAGGTTGGCGGGGAATTCGTTTTTGTTTGGATCATCCAGATTTGTTCAAAACTCAGTTGCGGGCAATTTTGCGAGCTAGTGCCACACATAATATTAAAATTATGTTGCCGATGATTGCCACTGTGACTGAGGTACGGGCGGCTAAGGCAATTCTCAGTGAAGCCCAGGCTGAACTGACACAAGCTAATATTCCCTTTGATGAAGCGATCGCAGTCGGAATTATGATAGAAGTACCCGCAGCAGTAGCGATAGCCGATCAGTTAGCTGTAGAAGCAGACTTTTTCAGTATAGGTACTAATGACCTCAGTCAATACGTCATGGCATGCGATCGCACCAACCCACGAGTAGCAAATTTAGCTGATGCCCTACATCCGGCAGTGTTACGCATGATACAACGAACTATCAAAGCTGCCCATGCAGCAGGGATTTGGGTAGGATTATGTGGGGAACTAGCAGCAGATTCCTCAGCAACAGCAATTTTACTAGGTTTGGGGCTGGATGAATTAAGTGTGAATCCCCAAAGTATACCTGTAATCAAGCAGGCGATCGCACAGTTAAGTGTAGATGAAGCTGTTGCGATCGCTGCATCTGCATTACAACAAGATTCTGCAACTCATGTTAGAAGTTTGGTTCAACAATTAACGGATAGATAAGCTGTTCTATATCAAAATTATCTTGTTGACTGGTGACTGGTGACTGTTGACTGTTGACTATTGACTATTGACTATTGACTATTGACTATTGACTATTGACTATTGACTATTGACTATTGACATTGACTATTGACTATTGACTGTTGACTGAAAACATTCTGTATCTTCAAGAGGATGGCAACTAGTAAGGAAAAATTGTGAAGTATGAAATATGAGGTGTAAACTATGAAAAATTTATCTTTATCTTTCATCCTTATATCTTTTATTCTTTTTCTTACTTGTCTGCCAAGCAGTGAGGTTTACTCAGCTATGAAAGTCAACTTTTCTCAGTCAGGAGGATACGCAGGCTTGAGAAGGGGTTGCGAACTGAATACAGACTCGCTTACCCCCGATGAAGCTGCTAAGTTACAGTCATTGGTGGAACTTAGCGGTATTCTTGAGGCTCAAAGTAGCCACGCGCCCAATGCTCGTGATTTGTTTAACTACAACATTACCGTCGAAACTAGTCAAGGACAGCGCACTGTTTCTTTTGATGATCTGAGCCTACCTGAAAATGCACAACCGCTACTTAAGTATCTGCAAAGTTGCGCTAAACCACTTCCATTTAGGTGATGCTGACAAAATCATAACCCTTAAGCGCAAGCTCTTAAGGGAGTGAAAAAGGAGCGTTGGCGGGGTGGGCTGACAAAGGACTATTGACAATTGACTAGAACACCAATTCAGTAATTCTGAAAGAACCTCTCCCCCTACCCCTCTCCTAGGAGGAGAGGGGAGTTGAGCTACCCTTTCCCTTCAAGGGAACTCGGGGCCCCCATTAAATTTTGGCGAGCGCCCTAATTTAATGGGGATTAGGGTCAGGGGGCTGGGGGGTTAGGTTTTTGATTACTGAATCGATGCTCTAAAGTGAATTCATGAACAGCTGTACCTTTTCTAGAAGTGGGTCATATTCAATTTGTTCGGCTAAGTCTTGAGCATTTTGAAAGCACGATCGCGCCATTTTTTTGCGTTTGGTTGTCAAATAAACGCTTCCCATATTCAGTAAAGTCGAAATTTCTCCCAGACAATCACCCAGTTGTTGATAAATAGCGATCGCTTGTTTGTAGTACTTGAGTGCTTGTCTGTATTCCACTAGGTTACTGTAAGTAAAACCAATGTTGTTCAGGGTTGTTGCTTCACCAGAGCGATCGCCTAATGCTTGACGTGTCAAAAGTACTTGATTGTAAAGCAGTAGCGCTTGTTGATGTTGTCCTAAATCACCATAGACAGAGGCTATATTATTCAATGTGGTTGCTTCACCAACCAAATTCTTGACAGCTCTTTGAATTGGTAATGCTTCAGTTAGATATTTTAAAGCTTCTTCAAACTGCCCTAAGGTGCTGTAGGCAAAGCCAATGCCATTTAGCGTTGTTGCTTCACCAGAAAAGTCAGCTAGCGATCGCCGCATTGCCAAAATTTGATATTGTAGCAACAAGGCTCGCTTCGGTTCTCCCAACTTGGTATAAATCAATGCCACATCATTGAGAGTTGCAATTTCGCCTTGAATGTCCTGCAATTGCCTGAAGATTTGAACTGCTCCTTCAAAATACTCCAAAGCTTGGGAAAACTGTCCCAGACGGCTATAAGTCGAGCCGAGATTGCTGAGGGCATTTGCCTTTGCTAGTCTGTTGTCAAGTTCAACAGCAACCGCCAGCGCTTCATGAAAAGACTCTAATGCTTTTGCAAGTTGCCAGCAACCGAGGTGGGCTAAACCGATGTCATTCAATGTATAACCAACTCTTGCTCGATCTGAAATTGCTCTAGCTAACTTTAAGTTCTCGGTCGCCAGGTCGAGATATTCTTGAAATTTTCCCCGTTGGTAGTAACGGTGTGCTTCATCACGACGTTTTTCCCACTGTTTGACTTGGTTTAAAGATTGCGTCATCTGACCTCGGTTGCACTAGGAATAAATAGGCAGAATCTTCTTGAGAATCAACACCCTCTAAAAATTTGCCTAATTTGAGTTAACCATTATTTTCTACCTTTAGATATGACTTGTAAATAGATAAGTCTACCTTTAGGTACAAGACGCAGGTCAAAAAATAACATTAGCATAAACTTCCTAGTGGCAGCGAAGCAGGGGTGCTCTTGAGCAGGGGCAACTAAAATAGAGAGGCAAACCTGACTTAACCAAAGTATTTTCATGGTGTCAGCAGAACTGATTTCGATGTTGCAAGGGCTGAGTCGTGCAGACAAATTGTATGTCATGCAAGTTTTAATCTCGGAACTAGCCCAACAAGAAACGGATTTAATTAAGCCTGATCAGTCTTACCCGGTCTGGTCTCCCTATGATGCGGATGAAGCAGCAGATACGATGTTAAAAGTGCTACAAGCTGCTAAAAATCAAGATCATGGATAATGCTGAACGCTATCCATTTGGAGACTTCCAAGTAAAAAAATATCCCACTGTTCACAGTCATCAGTTATCAATAGACCTCTTGCATAAATATTTTTTTGTATCACGCAGAGTCGCAGAGTCGCAGAGAACAGTGCGAAAAGGCGACTTTTGCAAGAGGTCTAATCATCAGTCATCAGTCAACAACTCCAACCGGAATAATTTATTTTCTGGAAGTACCTTGTTTAATGTCCAAAGATTTGCCACATCTTAATACTTTTATCAGAACTACCGCTGGCGAGAAATTTACCATCTGGACTTAAGGCAACAGAAGTTACTATTCCTGAATGTCCGCTGAGGGTTTGCAACAGTTCACCTGTGGAAATACGCCAAATTTTGATGGTTGTGTCAGCACTAGCACTAAAGAGGGTTTGCCCATCGGGACTAACAGCTAAAGATTTCACCTCGTCTAGGTGCCCAGTTAAGGTATAAAGAAGTTTACCTGTAATTAAATGCCAAATTTTGATGGTTGTGTCAGCACTACCACTAAAGAGGAGTTGTCCATCAGGACTCATGGCAATTGATTTGATCTCTTTGTCGTGACCGTTGAGTGTGCGTAACGGATCGCCGGTGCTGGGATTCCACAGCCTGATTTTGGTGTCAGAACTACCACTGGCGAGGATGCTAGCATCGGGACTGATGGCTACGGCATGAACGGCGGATGAATGCCACAATGTACAAATGCGATCGCCTTTATGCAAATGCCAAATTTTAATTTTATTACTACCACTAGCGAGAATCTGCCCATCTGGGCTAATTGCTACGACATTAACCGGTTTTTGATGCCCTAAGAGGGTGTGGAGTAGTTTGCCTGTTTTCAAATGCCAGATTTGCACATTACTTTTAGGGTGTTCGCAACTGCCAACGGCAAGAAAATTGCCATCAGGACTAACTGCTACAGATGAAACTTCGCCTAAATCTCCTGTGAGGGTACGGATGAGATTGCCGGTGTTAAGATTCCAGAGATTGATGGTTTTGTCTGCACACCCACTAACTAAAATCTGTCCATCTGGACTTATGGCGACGGATGCAACTTTGTCGGTATGTACATACAAGGTATAGCCGAGATTGGGAGATTCTAAGGTGCGTTTGTATTTGATATTAGCGATCGCATTCAACAGTTTCTCAACATCCCCAACGCTTTGACTATCACCCACTGCCGTAAAATAATCTTTTAATTTGTGGATATATTCCTCATCTTCTATTTTGATGGCTGATTGCATCGCTTCTAAGGGGCTGGTAAATTCCTGGAAGCTGACTTGACGCAGTTCCAACCATGTGTATATCGAATATTCGATTTGTTCTTGTGCCCAAGTGCGATCGGGTAAATGAGATAAACTCTGAGCTAATTGCAAAGCTAACTCTGGAATCCAATAACGTCGCTCTTTTTCTAAAGCTTGGTAAACCTGCTTGTAACCTGTAACAATTACTTGTACTGATGGCAAATCAAGCGCATCTTTGAGCATACTCGGTAGCAACTCTGGTAATAAAGGAGGCACATCATAATGCACTAGATGATAAGCATCCGCCACCCAAGCAGCAACCAGACAGTGACAAGCGATTAATACTTGGCAAAGCTTTTCAAAATCCTGATGATTAACTTGATATTGTAAGGACAACTTACTAATATCAATACCTTTGTCTTGCCATTTTTGGGACTTTTCTAAAATTGCCAAATTGTAGACATTATCTCTACCCAGTTGATTAATATCTTCTAAATCTTCGCCCAGTGCTAGCAGTTCATTTCTAATTTTTTTCCACTCTAAAGCGCGATTTTTAGCAGATTCTTGAACAATTTCTTTATAAGGTAAACGAGCGATAGTTTTGTAGTAATATTTTTCCTGTCCCAAACCCCAATAAGCAATGCGGAAATTCAAATAATCTCCGTCATTTTCCGACTCTAAAATTAAAACAGGCTCGGTTTTCAACGCCCCAAATAAAGCTTTGATACTCGATTCACTATGAAAACGTTTACTATCCCAAGCTCCTGCTAATAACTCTGTTGGTCTAATGGAACTTTGGAAAGAGTAATGTTTATTCACAAACTCTCGTAAACCTTCAGCCAATATTAGCTCTATTTCAGAAGTGCCTTCATTTCTGTGGTCAAATTGGTCAAACTGTACTTGTGGAGGAGCAAGGAAAATTTTCAGCGGTGTACGCCCATGACTATTGTGAAACTCTAAAATTTGCGAAGGATATAGCCTTAAAGGCCAGCTATCAAGAATTTTATGAATTTCTGGTAACTTGAGTGCTGTATCTCTCTCTTGCTTTATGATTTGTAATTGTGTCTCGCGGTGATATACTGCTAATTGCTGTTGCAGGAGCTTTTCTTGTTCAAATCCTGCTGAAGTATTATTTGTATTAATTGTATTGTTTACTATTTTTGCAACTTCTTGAATTACTTGGGGAAATTGATAATTAGTTGTTGCTAAACTGTCTTCAGTTCTATTTTGGATAAGAGATACAATTACAGGTGCAAATTCTAGTACTAGTTGAATGAGTAACCTTAAGCCTTGCTCCATAAGGAGATACCTGTTCAATAAATAACATCAATATTGTGTTGGCAAGATGGTAAGTAGCTTGTCAATAGACAATTACTTTCTACTTTGCCCCCTCTTGTCGTTCAAAAATCAAATTACTAGACCTTGCTCATATTAATACTTTAAGGGATCATTTGTGTCAATGCAATAAATACTAGCCCTAAATTTATAACTAAATAGAGTATTAATATATCTGGCTTCAAGGGGACTAAGTAAACCTTAATAACAGACAATTACAGCCTGATTTCATCTAAATATGCTAAAATTCTTGTTAAAGCTAATTGCCATGAAGTTTTCTGAAATGATTTGCTGCGATGCGACAAAATAGACTTAATAACGTTGGATTTTCAGAGTAATACAAAGACCGTGGTAGGGTAGCACAGCTGTGCTACCCTACCGGAAATCTATATGTATTAGGGTTTTAGTGAAATGCTATCAGAGGGATTCTAGGGTAATTTGTGTCTCTGTAATAAAATCGCAGCAAGATGTTAAAAAGCAAAAAACCTCAGATAGCCTAAAAGCATCAACTGAGGAATTGATTAAATATTAACTCAAAAATCCAATTAACCGTATCTCGCTCTAATAAATTAGAATTTTATTCCCAATTGTCCGTTAAATCCTCGAACAGAATTGTAACCTGCACCGATGAAAAAATTATCTGTAGCGCTGACTTGAACACCACCTGAAACTGCTACACCTTTATCTTCTGAGTAATATCCAAGTCCGACATAAGGTGAAATCACTGGTAAACTCACAAATTTCAGAACATCTACTCCAGTAGCACCATCAGGGCCACTTCCCACCTCAACACCCAAATTAAAAGCCCTCACTCCTACAGCATAGGTTGTATCACCCTCGTTTCCACCAACTGAAACCCACGGTTGTGGTATTATTTGGGCAAAAGCTTGGTTTGGGGCAAATAATGTTATCAAACCTAATGATGTGATCAGTATTTTGGTAATAATCGGTCTTTTCACGCTTTTCTCCTACATTAGCTGCCACATTTTAATCGTTTTGTGATAATTCATGGTGATTAATCGTGACGCATTGCACTTTGTCTAAGTGCCCAGTGAGTGTCAAAATTTGAAGTATTTTATGGATCAAAGCTGAAAAACTTCACATCAAAAATATTGTGTTGACAGATGACAGATGACTGTCAAAGACCTTCTCCTGTGGTCGCCGCTATGCGTAGCTTGCTTTAGCTTTATGATTATTGAAGTTAAACTGTCTGAGTGCTGACTTTTTTTCAATTCTTCCGGATGCAGCCCTAAATATAGTGCATAGGTGTATAGTAGATGCACCCTAAATTATTTTACAACCCTCAGCTTTTTGGCTGGGGGTTTTTATTTTATCTACATAGAGTCCAATACATTAAGAGTATTTGATATCAGCCAGGGGAAGCACGGCAAGAATGAATAAATCAGAATACCCCATGCCCCATTCCCAATTCCCTATTTAAATATAGATGGCAACAAACTGGGGGCTAACCAAAGGGCATAACCAATAAATCCAAACAATGCGGTAATTAAGGCAGTGAGAATATAGCCAATGCAAATTAGCAAACCGTCAGCTTCGATGGTTGCAACTGCTAACAGTAGAATTCCTACAGTTGGAAAGGGATTGGTAAAGGGAACTGGTGACATTAGCAATATTGTCAACCAAGATATACAAAGTCCATTGATGCGCCAAGTCAAAGGGTTATTAGCTATTTTCGCCAACCGATGACGCGTGATTTTCTCTAATATCCTGGTGAGACGTTGCAGATTTTTTAAAAGGAATTGGGCAAAAGGACGAGGAAATTGATAGCGGGCAATTTTTTTGGGTAGCCAAGGCGATCGCCTGCCCAAAACCATCTGTATAGACAATACCAAGCAAGCAGCACCAAAAGGGCCAGCTAATCCCGGCGGCATGGGAAACAAAAACGGCAAAACTAATAATGCAATTACCAAGCTAAAACCGCGTTCGGAAGTCTCTGCCAGAATATCACCCAGAGTTAAATGCTGTTCAGCGAGGCGTTGCAGCAAGGACTTAATTTCTTGAGAAAATCTTAGATGCATTTGGCGTGAGTTGCCTCAGTACCAGGTTTAGTTAAACATAGCAATACAAATATGAATACAAATGCATCCACAACTATTCCAGATCATAGCAAATGCTAATTTTTCTTTGAGCGTAGATATATCTTGAGAAATCTTAAGTATGATGTGTTAGGCGCTTTAATCATATTTTTCGTGACAAATAATACCGAAAATATGCACCTCAAACATACTACAGGAACTATAGTAATTTGATTTTAACTTAGTTGTTTTTAAAACTATAACAGTAATACAGCAGATTTCATCTGAGTGAGGTACAAAAGGGCGGGCTTTCCTGCCCACCCCACAAGATTTATCATATTTAAGATCTGTACTTGATTTACTTGCAAACTGCTGTATTGTTTAAGATTCAGATCACAGACTTTTGGTTAAGATTAAGATATTTAACCCCAAATCCCAAATCTCAAATCCAAAATTAGTATAATTTGTGAGTGATAAATTCCCAACTTAATGGTTAAACAACTTCCATTCTAAAAAATATCCCACTGTTCACAGTCATCAGTCATCAGTCATCAGTCAGCAACTTCAACCCAGATAATTTATTTCTTGGAGTTTCCTAAAATGTTTCAATTGGTGGCACTAAAACAGCTATAGCCTTAGGTACAACCTGAAAATGAGCAGGGGTGTAAGTTGTGATTTCACCATCAGTATTAATAGGACGCGGTTTACGAGTATAAACCTCTATTTCCTGTCCTTGCAAGGCACGGACAGTCCGCCAATGAATGTGTTGCCCTTTTCGCATTGCAGGCAATAAAAGTATAATTTGCCACCAATGTTCTATTTCTAAACTATAGAGATCTAACCTTTCATCATCAATTGTCGCATCCGGAGCTACCGTCATACCACCACCGTAATAGCGACCATTACCTACAGCAATTTGTAAAGTTTTCCCACGAAAAGATTTACCATTAATCCGAATTTCTGCACTAAAGGGGCGAGATTTCCAAATTACTTGCAATGCAGCAGCAGCATAAGCAAATATTCCCCAGCGGCGTTTAACTTCTTTAGTAAGTTGCTGGGTAATCTTCACGCTTAATCCCAAACTAGCAACATTAAAAAAGTATTTGTTGTTCACTAAGCCTAAGTCAATGCGTCGCAAATCTCCATAGGCAATTATTTTACAAGCTTCGCTTAAAGAATTGGGAATTTTTAAAGTTCTCGCCAAGTCGTTAGCTGTTCCTAAAGGTAAGATACCCAAAGGTAATTGTGTCTCTACTAAAGCATCAACTGCGGCATTCAGAGTGCCATCTCCACCGCCAATAATTACCAAGTCAACTTCATGCTGATGGCGAAGTATAACTTCAGAAAGATGTTTGGGGTGTTCTGTTGACTCTTCAATCAAATCAAAGCCGAGTTTCTTAAGAAAATCAATTGCTTCCAATAGACTTTGTTGTCCTTGGCGGGCATGACGATTTACCAATAGCAGTGCGCGGGAACTTACAGGTAGTGACCTTTGTAGTCTATATGTCCAATTTTCTGCGTTCATATATTCTGCTTACACTTGGCTAACCAATAGTGTTGAAACTGTTTGAAATTTACCAATATTTTCGTTGATCAACTTGAATTTTGAGTTTAATTACTACTTTTTCAGGTTTGTTTTAACTAATTTCACGTGACTAATTATAGGTATTTTGATACCTATAAAATTGAGTGTTATGCTTGAATTAATAACAGGGGGGTTTATTCCAATATTATAATGCCATTCAAAAAGCTGAGTTTTGAATTGTGTACGTATATATTTGTAAAATAAATCTGTAAAGATAGTACTAATAGTTACAAATATTTAAATTTAAGCTGGCAAGATAGCAATTTTGATGTCAACTACTCATGTGTCAGATTTAAGATTGTCTAAGATACAATGGTGCATTACAGCACAAATACTTCTTGTGGCTATCTTGAATCACCTGTTGCCGTAAGACACCCTACCGTGATTAAAAAAGAAAAAAGGTAAAAGATAAGAGGCAAATTTTTTTATTGCCTTTTAACTTTTACCTTGATACTAACCTGTGTCGTTGAGGGCAAAACTGTTAACCAACGTCATCGTGGGCAAAGCGGTTAAAGAGAAAATCTAGGGCATAGTTACGCAGCTGGTAATATTGTGGATCTTCCATAATACGGGCGCGATCGCGTGGACGTGAAAAAGGAATTTCCATGACTTCACCAATTTTTGCATGGGGGCCATTGGTCATCATCACCAATTTGTCTGCTAAAAATAGCGCCTCATCAATATCATGGGTAATCATTAGCACTGTACAGCGGTTATCGCCCCAAATTTTTAGCAGTTCTTCCTGTAATTCTTCTTTGGTAATGGCATCCAACGCCCCGAAAGGTTCATCTAAAATTAAGACTTTGGGACGAATTGCCAAAGCACGGGCGATGGAAACCCGCTGTCTCATACCGCCAGACATTTGCATTGGCTTTTTATCCATTGCATCAGCCAGTCCCACCATTGCTAGATGATCCCGGACAATCGCCCTTTTCTCAGCTTCTAACTTCTTGGGGTAAACGGCGTTAACAGCTAAGTAAATATTTTCAAAAGCAGTCCGCCAAGGTAGCAAGGCATAGTTTTGGAAAACAACCATTCTGTCGGGGCCGGGTTTGGTGATGGGTTGTCCTTCTAGCAAAACTTCTCCGCTGGTGGGGAAGTTGAAACCGGATACCATGTTCAGGAGGGTTGATTTACCACAGCCAGAGTGACCGATGACGCAAATAAATTCGCCTTGTTCGACGTTGAGGTTTACGCCATCGAGTACGGTGAAGGGGCCTTTCTTTGTGGGATAGACTTTGGTAACGTCTCTAATTTCTAGAAATGACCTGCTGGTTGTAGTTGCTGATGGTTTTCTGTTGGTGTTTGTGTCAAGTTGGGTGAAGCTTAAGCTGCGATTTTGCATGGTTGTGGAGTTAGAAGTTGAAGGGGGAATAATTTTTGCCTCACGCAAAGGCGCAAAGGCGCAGAGAGAGTTTTGAAAGACTGATAACTGTCATCGGTCATCAGTTATCAGTCAACGCTTACGCAACTCTTCTGGTTGGGTAGTCTAGGATGACTTCGGCAATTGAGAAATCACGTTTAATTGGCAATGAGTTGAGGTAGGCGATTGGATCGTCGGCGTTAAAGGGGGTACCATCGAACAGTTGGATGGGTTGGCGAGTGTAGCTGATATCCAAACCTAATTCTCTGGCGGCGGTGCTGAAAACGCGGACTTGGCATACTCTTTCTACGACTTCTACCCAATTTCGGGGGAAGGGTGTATCGCCCCAACGGGCTAATTGACTCATGATCCAAATTTGTTCGGTGCGGCTGGGACGATTGATGGCAGAGTCGGAATAAAATTGGTGATGGGCATACTGCCGCAGGGGATGGTCTAAGTCACAAGCATTACTGTTGGGATCTTCGAGTTGGATGTATTCTAAATCGGTGCTGACGTAATCTCGCCCTGCTAAAATTCGTCTGATTTCTTCGACATGATCAGGATTGGCACAGTAGGCGCAGGCTTCTAGCAAAGCTTTGGTCAAAGCAATGTGGGTATTGGGATAAGTTTCTGCCCAATCTTCGCGCACACCGAGAACTTTACCTGGGTGTCCTAGCCAAACTTCTAAGTCGGTGGCGATGGTAAAACCAACGCTTTCGACGGCGGCGCGGTAGTTCCAAGGTTCACCGACGCAGTAACCATCGATGCTGGCGGCTTTTAAGTCGGCTACCATCTGGGCGGGGGGAATGGTTTTCATGTCCACATCCAGGTCGGGGTCAACACCACCAGCCGCTAGCCAGTAACGCAGCAGCAAGTTGTGCATGGATGCAGGATGCACTACGCCCATTGTGTGTCTTTGGTCGCGGGTGCGGAGTAGGTAATTTTTGAAGTCTGATAAGGTTAGTACGCCTTGGTCATAAAAGCGTTTTGCTAAGGTGATGGCGTTACCGTTGCGGGTCATGGTCAAGGCGGTGACAACGGGTAGGGGTTGGTTGTTATGTCCTCCCAAAGTCAGCCACATGGGCATACCTGATGGCATTTGGGCTGCATCTAAGTAACCGCCTGTGATGCCATCGACGATACCACGCCAACTGCTTTCCCGCACGAGGTTGACTTCATCTAAACCATGTTTGGCAAAGAAACCTTTTTCTTTCGCAATGGCTAGGGGGGCGCAAGCAGTCAGGGGTAAGAAGCCAATTTCTAGGTTAACTTTTTCTAAACCATGACGAGCGATCGCGGATGTTTTTCTCGCCCGAATTTTCTTAATGCGTTTCTGCTGGTTGAGGAAGTAAATCATTTCACTCCGCAAGCTGTAGTAACTGGGATGTTCTACAACTTCCATGCGTTTGCGGGGTCTGGGGATATCGACTTCCAGAATGTCGCCAATTTTAGATTCTGGGCCGTTGGTTAACATGACAATTCTGTCAGATAACAGCACTGCTTCATCTACGTCATGTGTCACCATCACGGCTGTGACTTCATTTTCTTCGCAGATTTGCATCAATTGTTCTTGCAAATTACCGCGTGTGAGTGCATCTAAAGCACCGAAGGGTTCATCTAATAGTAGCAACTTGGGACGAATTGCTAAAGCGCGAGCGATCGCTACTCGCTGTTTTTGTCCACCTGATAACATTCCGGGCTGTTTATCAGCATGGGGACGCAACCCCACCATATCAATATGTTTTTCCACAACAGCTTTGCGTTCAGCCGCAGGTAAACCTTTCAGCACCGAATCTACAGCCAAGGCAATGTTTTCTCTAACTGTCCGCCAAGGTAGTAGTGAATAATTTTGAAACACTACCATCCTGTCTGGCCCTGGTTTAGTAATTCTTTGTCCTTCCAAGGTGACAAGACCTTCAGTCGGTAAATCCAAACCGGCAATCATATTTAATAGTGTGGATTTGCCGCAACCGGAGTGACCAATCAAAGAAACAAATTCTCCTTTTCTAATTTGGAGGTCGATTCCTTTCAGGGCAATATATTTGCCACCACCAGTTAATGTAAAAACTTTTTCAATTTGATCAACAGCAACAAATACGCTCATATGTTTTTTGTCAGTTGTTAGTTGTTAATTGTTAGTTGTTAGTTGTTAGTTGTCAGTTGTCAGTTGTTAGTTATTTTTCTATTAACCACTGACCACTGATCACTGACTATTTTTGTTCTGTTGGTAAAATTTTGTTTTGCAGCCAACCCATTGCTTTATCTAGCACCAAGCCAACAACACCGATGTAAACTAGAGCTAAAATTACTTCGCTGACGTTGTTGTTTTGATAGGCATCCCAGATAAAGAAGCCAATACCGACAATACCGGACATCACGATTTCGGCGGCGATAATTGCTAACCAAGCCAAACCGATGGCTATTCTCAATCCGGTGAAAATGTAAGGTAAAGCTGCGGGAATCAAAATGTTGGTGAAATATTCTTTTTTACTCAGTTGCAGCACTTTGGCAACGTTGTTGTAATCTTGGGGAATTTGAGTTACACCCACAGCGGTGTTAAT
This sequence comes from Nostoc sp. UHCC 0702, assembly GCA_017164015.1. Classification (GTDB taxonomy): domain Bacteria; phylum Cyanobacteriota; class Cyanobacteriia; order Cyanobacteriales; family Nostocaceae; genus Amazonocrinis. Next base: position 7,293,483 of record CP071065.1, on the reverse strand, counting down.
TAAGATGGGCCAAATAGCGGTGATGAAAATCACGAATAATGCAGCGGGTTCGTTTTGTCGCAAAGCTGCTAAGGAAATGGGTACCCAAGCTAAAGGTGGTACAGTCCGCAATAGTTGAAAGATGGGATCTAAGGCTTTGGACATGGTTTTATTCACACCAATCAAGATGCCCAAGCCAATACCAACAATTGCTGCTAGGGTGTAACTAATGGCGACTCGCTGCAAACTGGCTAAAATCTGCCAAAATAGACCTTTATCTATGCCGCCTCTATCATAAAATGGCCAGAAAATTAATATCCAGGTGTCTTGAATAACTTGGATTGGCCCTGGTAGGGTTGCACCAGGAGTCCAAGCGAACAGTTGCCATACTACAAGGAAGATAGCGATCGCAATAAATGGAGGTATAAAATCAGGCAATTGCTTTTGCAAACGAGATATGAAGCTGTTATTCAATCTGGGGCTTGCTGGTCTTTTTTGAGCGAGTGTCATAGATTTGGTTATCCTTTAATTGGGTTAGTTGTCAGTTGTTAGTTGTCAGTTGTTAGTTGTTCATTATTTTTGCCACTGACCACTATACGGACGCACAGATGTGCGCCCCTACTAAACTTTCTTGATTTGGAGACTCTTTAAATACTCTTCTGGTTTTTCTGGGTCAAATTTAATGCCATCAAAAAATTCTTCTACACCGCGAGATGGTTTTGTGGGAATGTCAGCCGTAGCTATTCCTGCTTCTTTTGCAGCTTCTTTCCAAATATCTTCACGGTTGACTTTATTAATCAGTTCTTTAGCCTTGGCAGCATTATTGGTAATGTAATCTTTTGGTAAAAATCCCCAACGCACGTTTTCAACTATGAACCACAAATCATGACTCTTATAGGGATAAGAAACACTTCCTTTTCCATCTTTCCAGTAATAAGCAGCCATTGATTTATCATCAACTTTGCGACCATCGCCCATGTCATACTTACCTTGAAATGGGTCTGCAAGAATCTCTGCTGAGGGAAGATTAAAGTAGTTGCGTCCCGCAAGAATTGTGGCTGCTTCTTTGCGGTTATCAAAATTATCTAACCACTGCTGCGCCTCCATAATTCCTTTTAAAATCGCTTTCGTGGCTTTGGGATTTTTATCTACCCAGTCAGCCCTCATGGCCAAGTATTCTTCAGGATGATTTTTCCAAATCTCTGCGGTTAATGCTGCTACGTAGCCGATTTTGTCTTGGACAAGGCGATAAGGCCAGGGGTCGCCGGTGCTGAACGCATCCATCGTTCCTGTTTTCATGTTGGCGACAGTTTGGGCTGCTGGTACTGTTAGCAGCTTGACATCTGCATCAGGATCGATACCGCCTGCTGCTAACCAGTAACGAATCCATAAATCTTGGTTGACATGGGGAAAGGTAAATGCAGCTGTGAAGGGTGTTGAAGATTTGAGTTCTTTGAATAAAGATTTAGCGCTAGCTACTTGCAAGCTAAGACCTTTATCTTTGTGTTTGTTAGCGATCGCTATTCCGTTACCATGTGTAATTAATTGACACAGCACATACATGGGGATTTTTTGATTACCCTTAGTAATTAAACCTTCTGTAATCAAATGTGGCATTGGCATTTGCCATTGACCGCCATCAATACCACCACCAGCCGCACCAATTTCTACGTTATCTCTAGCAGAACCCCAAGAAGCTTGTTTAGAAAGGTCAACATTGGTCATTCCATACTTGGCAAAAAAGCCTTTTTCTTTAGCAATAATTAAAGGCGCTGCTTCCACAATGGGAATATATCCTAACTTGACAGTTGTAGTTTCTGGTTTTTGTTCAGGACTAATATTAGCAACAGTCTGAGCAGTTTGAATGGCTTTATTGCTTTCACCAGTTAGGTTTTCCGGCGGATTTCCTAAACAGCCTTTAAGGAATACAGCACCCGCAGATGTACCAGCAGTTAAAATAAATTTGCGTCGGGAAATTTGTTTAAAAAATTCTGTCATATATATCTCCGAAAATCTGAATTTAAATTTATTTCCATGAAAATTTAGGCAAGAAAGATATCATCTTTCTTACAGTTGCCATGAGGATTTAAAGTTACAGCTAGTCAGCACAACTAACTTTTACCAGGAAAAAAGCTAGTTGAATAACTTGAGCTTAACTTTGGTAATGAGATTACTTGAACTTTGCGGTATGCTGATGCATCCCTCAACTGGATTGAAATTAGTTTACAGGTTTTAATGGTCAAGTGGTTAACTCTGGAAAGGAAATTATTAAATAAATATTAGATTGCTCCTATAAGTAAATGTTTATCATTCACCCAGACTCAACTAGTAAGTCTTAATATATAAGTGAAATTCTATGCTAAGCATTATATATATAATGTGGTTTATTCTGAGCAAGATAAATCTACATAATTCAAAGAAAACTCTCCCTAGTCCCCAGCGATGCACTGAAGCTCACCCGAAGTGTCCCCAGTCCCCAGGGAGAGGAGCGCCATTCCTAAGAGACTTGCTGCGCCGAAGTCGGGGAATCCTGGCGCGACCCGTTGAGTATTCCAAACGACTTTTGAACATCTTCTCAAGCTTATGCCAGAGGTACTATTGAGAGAAGAATAAATTAAGCGTTGCTTGTAATGACTCTGGCTGAAACTCCCAAAAACAACAATTCTGACAATCCTTTTCTCACCCTCAACTACGAACCAGCCTTAGAATCTCTAGGTGATGATTATTACGACGAGGTTGCAGCAGAAGAATTTCCCCAACACATTCTGCGCTGGCGCAATGATGCAGTGCTACCTCACTTAGGACTAGACGCCCAAGCAGTAACAGACGAACATTTCATTACAGCCTTTGGTAAATTTCAGGGACGCAAACCATTATTAGCACTGCGTTACCACGGCTATCAATTTGGTGAATATAACTCTAATTTGGGTGATGGTAGAGGTTTTCTCTACGGACAAGTACGCGCCACTGATGGGGAACTGTATGATTTTGGTACGAAAGGTTCCGGTAGAACCCCTTACTCTCGTGGTGGCGACGGAATGCTGACACTCAAAGGCGGAGTGCGAGAAGTTTTGGCAGCGGAAGCACTACATTATATGGGGGTACGCACCTCCCGCTGCTTGAGTATGATTGAAACTGGTTTATCCCTCTGGCGCGGTGATGAACCTTCACCTACCCGCTCATCTGTAATGGTGAGGATGAGCAATTCTCACATTCGCTTTGGTACTTTTGAGCGTTTGCACTATCTCCAAAGACCAGATTTAACTCAAAAGCTGTTAGACCATGTAATTAAGTATTATTACCCACACTTACTTGGGCAAACAGATAAATATGCTTTATTTTATGCAGAATTAGTCAAACGGGTAGCACAACTTGTAGCACAGTGGATGGCTGCTGGTTTTTGCCATGCAGTCCTGAATACTGACAATATGTCGATTACTGGGGAAAGTTTTGACTATGGCCCTTATGCATTTATTCCTACTTTTGACCCGTATTTTACGGCTGCATATTTTGACTATTACAGACGCTACTGCTATAGCCATCAACCAGGTATTTGCCAGTTGAATTTAGAAATGCTCCAGGAACCGCTAAAGGCAATTATCGATAAAGCTGACCTGGAAGTGGGATTAGCAACCTTTAATGAGTATTATCATGCTGAATACCGCTCTTTAATGTTGAAAAAGCTGGGTTTTGAGCAGTTGTTACATCCAGAAGTTGATGAACTTCTAAATCTAACAATTCAATTTTTACAAGATAGCCAAGTTGGATATCACCAGTTTTTCTATGAGATGGCTCGTACCTTTTCACCAAAATGGCGAGACGAGCCAGCATTCGTCATGAACACGTCAGATATTGTGCCAGTACCAGGTGCATCAGCAATTTTTGATAACTGGTGCATACTGTATCATCAGATTTTGAACAATTTTGATTTTGATCACCTTGATATTATCGCCAAAAGTCTAGCTGCTTGTAATCCCAAAACGGCATTATTAAGACCTGTGATTGAGTCGATTTGGGAACCAATAATCCAGGAAGATAATTGGCAACCTTTTTATGAGTTAGTTCACAAAATTCAGTCTAGAACATGAAGACAAGAGGCAGGAGCTAGGAGTTAAAAGACAGGAGGGAATTTCTAAACTGATATTTTGCACCATTCTCTCTCAATTAACCCTGTGGTGGGCACTGCCAATAACTTAAAAATCAAGCTTTGAACTAACCATTAGCAGTGCCCACCCTACAAAAATATCAATCAAGCAACTGGCTGGTGTAAGATATGAATAAACCAGAGCAATATTAGCTATACTCTGCTTTCAACAGCTATTTAATTATTGATTTATTTATAGACATATTCTCGCCACAAATATCATTTATATTAGTAGAAAGTTAACATGCTAATAGCAGCATATCTATTTAAGAGCAATATACATGCTTGATTTATATTTTTATTAAAAATATAGATTTAATACATTTAAGGCAAAAATTATGTTAAAAATATATAAAACTTTATTGCTATAGTTTTATATATAAATTATTCTAGGCTTTACAAAAAATCTGGGCTGCTTGGGGTATTTTTTGAATCTATGCAAATTCATCTATTGAGGGCAGCTTTTAGTGAACAATATAATTTTTACTTAAGAGAATTATTTAGGTAATTATCCCATTGTAATGGATATTCTAATTACTTATTTTAATTGTTTAGTAGTAACAGTTATTACGTGAAATTTACCGAAGTGCTGGAGGGCGGATAAGTGGGTAGGCAGCACAGATATCATCGGTTCAGATCTGTGAATTTTTTTAGCAAACGAGTGTTGCTACCACTTTTGATAGGTATTTTGGTATCAATTGCAGTGATTGTACTCTGGCAGAGACTACTAATAGAAGAAAAGTCCGACATCAAACAGCTGATTCAACAGCAGGCGATCGCAATCAAAACTGAATTATCTACTGAACTGAATACTCACATCCTGGCATTAGAGAGAATGCAAAGACACTGGCAAATGCACAACGGCATTCCTCAAAAGCAATGGGAAGCAGAGGCAGCAGCCTATGTTCAAGATTACCGAGGATATCGGGCGATCGCACGGGTTGACGCTTCATTTCGGGTGCGCTGGATTGTGCCAATGGCTGGGAATGAAGCTGCACAAAATCTTGATTTAAGCCAGTTACCACAACAACACTCAGCATTAGAAGTACTACGCGATCGCCATCAAACCACTTTGACTAGTACAGTTAACCTTGTTGAAAGTGGCAAAGAATTTTTAGTGTGCGTACCTTTATTTGTAGAAAATAAATTTGATGGCTTTATATTAGGAATTTTTCAGCATCAAGTCCTGCTAGATTCTGTTGTACATGTCCCAGCAGGTTACACAATTAAAGTCTTTGAGCATCAAGAGTTAATTTACAGCAATGAATCGCCACTCAGAGCGGGGGAGCAGGGGAGCAGGGGAGCAAGGGGAAAATTCCTAACTCCTAACTCCTCACTCCTAACTCCTAACTCTTCATTCAGCACTCAAGAATCCCCTTGGCAACAAGAGGTGAACTTGGAATTGTATGGCATGATCTGGCGAATACAAGCTTGCCCGACTTCAGAGTTATTAATAAATTTGCATTCGCCCTTACTAACAATCGTATTAGTTGCAGGCTTATTAATTGCTCTTACACTGACTTTAAGCATCTACTTTGCCCAAGCTACCAAATTGAGCAACCTGGTGATAGCAAAAATCAATCAGGAACTAGCTCAAAAAATTCTTGAGCAGGAACAGACCGAAATCGCTCTACGTGGGAGTGAAACTCGTCTGCGGCAGTTACTAGAAACTGTCAAAGTTATTCCTTGGGAAGTAGACTTGAAAACCTGGCGATTTACCTACATCGGCCCACAAGCAGAAGCCTTGCTGGACTATTCCATTGAAGAATGGTACGAGGAAAATTTTTGGATAAATCGTTTGCATCCACATGACCGAGAAAAAACTATTAAGTATTCTCAACAAGCAATTGTCAGGGGTGAGAATCACGAATTTGAATATCGGATGTTAGCTGCCGATGGGCGAGTTATTTGGCTACGAGACATTGTAAGTGTAGTTAAGGAAGCAGGAACTCCCACTAAGTTACGAGGGTTCATGTTTGACATTACTGATCTCAAAGCAGTTGAAGAAACCTTGAGATTGAGGGAGCGGGCACTTGCTGCTACCAGTAATGGAATTGTGATTGCTGATGCCAGACTCGCCAACAATCCAGTTATTTACGTCAATTCTGCCTTTGAAAGAATCACAGGCTACAGTGCCGCTGAAGTGATTGGACATAACTGCCGATTTTTGCAAGGCAAACAAACCGAACAACCAGCAATCAATGAACTGCGGAAAGCTATTAAAACTGGAAAAAGTTGTCAGGTTATTTTACGTAACTATCGTAAAGATGGCAGATTGTTCTGGAATGAACTGAGTATCTCTCCCATCCATGACGAAAATGGCCAATTAACTCACTTTATTGGCATTCAAAATGATATTAGCGATCGCGCATTAGCAGAAGCAGCCCTCAGAGAAAAAGAGGAGCGTTGGCAACTAGCACTCCAAGGAAATCACGATGGTATTTGGGACTGGAACCTCAAAACCAACGAAGTCTTCTTTTCTCTTCGCTGGAAGGAAATGTTGGGGTATGAAGACCAGGAAATTTCTCACCATTTAGAACAATGGGTAAAGCGAGTTCATCCAGATGACTTGGAGTCAGTTCTGCAAATGATTCAAGATCATTTCGCCAAGAAAACCCCCTTCTACATTCACGAGCATCGAGTACAGTGTAAAAACGGTAGCTATAAATGGATACTTGACCGGGGACAAGCACTCTGGGATGAACAAGGAAATGCAGTGCGAATGGTGGGGTCTTATACCGACATCACCATCCGCAAACAAATGGAAGAAGCATTAAAAGAAAGCGAAGCCCGATTTCGGACAATGGCAGACAGTGCCCCTGTTTTGTTGTGGGTATCGGACACTAATGCACTGCGTACCTTTTTTAATCAAACCTGGCTAAACTTTACTCGACGAACTTTAGAACAAGAACTGGGTCATGGTTGGGCTGAAGCAGTCCATCCAGAGGACTTACAAAACAGCCTTGATACCTATTTTAGAGCCTTTGCAACCCAGCAACCATTTGAGATGGAGTTGCGTCTGCGGCGTAGTGACGGTGAATATCGCTGGATTTTGGATACTGGCATCCCACGATTTAATTCTGATGGTAGCTTTGCAGGTTTTATTGGTTCCTGTGTCGATATTAGCGAACAACAAGCTGCACTGCGCGAACGCAAACTAGCAGAAGCATCTCTGCGTCGCCAAGCCCTGACTTTTGAGAACATGCATGATGGGGTAATCATCACCGATCCCACAGGAAATATTATTGACTGGAATCTTGCTGCCGAGAGGATGTTTGGCTATAGCAAAGCAGAAGTTTTGGGTTTAACTCCTAGTATTTTACATCAACCTGAACAAGCCGCAACACTGACTCCCGCAATTCTTGAACAACTAAATCAACAAGGACGCTGGTCAGGAGAAATAGTCTTTATTCGCAAAGATGGCAACGAAGGAATTTGCGAAACCACAATACTACCCTTGCACGATGAACATGGGCAAACTTTTGCCACCATCGGCGTGAATCATGACATCACCGAACGCAAACGTGCAGAAGCAGCACTCAGGGAAAGTGAAGAGCGCTGGCAACTAGTAATCGAAGCTAACCAAGACGCAATTTGGGATTGGAACATCATCACTAATGTTACTTTTCGCTCTGCCAAGTGGGCTGAACTTGTGGGAGAACCAGACCATCAACTGATCACCAGTAACGATGATTTGGTTAAATTCATCCATCCTGATGATTTGGACTGGGTAATGGCTATTCAGCAAAAGTATCTCAGTCGGCAAATACCCAACTATATAGTTGAGTATCGTTTGCGCTGTGATGATGGCAGTTATAAGTGGGTGCTTGTACATGCTATAGCTCAATGGGATCAACAGGGTAATCCAGTGCGAATGGTTGGCTCAACCAAAGACATCACCGAACGCGTAAAAGCACAGGAGGCGCTACAACGACAATTACATCGGACACTGCTGCTTGAACAAATTACTCAGAAAATTCGTCAGAGTCTCGACACCAAAGAAATCTTGCAGACAGCCGCCACCCAAATTGGTCGAGCGTTTGGTGTGAGTCGCTGCTTAATCCACTCTTATATTAGCAACCCCACACCCAGAATCCCCATAGTTGCAGAGTATGTTGTCTCTGATTACAGCTCCATGCTGAACATGGAGATACCCATGATTCACAATCCTCATGTGCAACAGCTGATGGCACAGGATACGGCCATGTCTAACGACAAGCCCCTTTGCATCTATGCCTCAATAGAAGTGGACGTTGATCCTTTATTGCCAGCGATCGCATCGAACTGTGAAGAGATTGGGCTGAAGTCTATGTTGTCAGTCCGCACTTCCTATCAAGGACAACCTAATGGAGCAATTAGCCTACACCAATGCAGTCATTTTCGCCAGTGGACTAAAGACGAAATTGAATTACTTGAAGCAGTTGCATCTCAACTAGGTATTGCATTAGCACAGGCTCACTTGTTAGAGCAAGAAACTCGTCAACGTGAAGAACTCACTTGGAAAAACTTTGCCTTAGAGCAAGCAAAAGGTCAGGCAGAAGAGGCAAATCGAGCCAAAAGCGAGTTTTTAGCAATGATGAGTCACGAGATTCGCACCCCCATGAATGCCGTTATTGGCATGACGGAACTGCTGCTAAATACTGAACTGACTCCCCAACAGCAAGACCTTGTAGAAACAGTTCGTACTAGTGGAGACGCTTTGCTCACCATCATCAACGATATTTTGGATTTCTCTAAAATTGAGTCGGGCAAGTTGGATCTGGAAAAACAGCCTTTTGATTTGCAAGCTTGCGTAGAACAAGTATTTGACATTTTAGCCCCGAAAGCAGCCGAAAAAAATATTGAACTGGCTTACCTAATCTATCCACAAGTGCCTGTGCAGATTGTCGGTGATATGACTCGTGTGCGCCAAGTTTTAATGAATCTCCTCAATAATGCCATTAAATTTACCAAAGAAGGAGAAGTCGTTCTGTCAGTTCGTGCCAAACAACTTGAATTGGGGACACTTCGACAAGCTCAGTGCATCGCTGGGAATCGGGGATTAGGGATTGGGGATTGGCAGGATTGGGATAAAAATTCTCAGCCCAAGAAAATCAAAAAACAAATCTCTTCTTTGTCATCAGTCATCAGCAGCCAGTCCGTTGGGGAGGACAGTTGCGTGGTGAGGCAGTCCGCAAAAGGCGGGGGTTTCCACGCCACTTCCTTCAAGTCGCCAGAGTGCGATAACGGAGGGCTGCCCCAGGAGGAACTGCCGAAAGAGTTTCCCGACTTGAACAAACTGTCCGTTGGGGGAACCCCCGTTGAAGCACCTGGCGTTCATCAGTCCCCAATGCACCATTACCCCAACGCTACTTACACTCAACGAGGCAACCTCCGCAACGCAGTGGCTCCTAAGAGCGGTTGTGGAGGCCCAGAGTTCCCCAGTCCCCAATCCCCAGTACCCAGTCCCCAATCCCCAATCCCCAGTACCCAAATTCTATTTAGCATTGAAGACACAGGCATTGGCATCCCACCAGAAAAAATGAAGCGGTTATTTCAACCCTTCACTCAGGCAGATCCTTCTATGACTCGACAATATGGTGGTACGGGACTGGGACTGGTGATTAGCAAACGCTTAGGTGATATGATGGGCGGCAGCCTTTGGGTGGAAAGCCAAGGTTGTGTCGGTGGTAATCCCGCTTTGGGATGGCAAAGTGAAAAGCTAGTTTCATCAACTCATTCTTCCCCAGGTTCTACTTTTTACTTCACTATTACTGTGCCAGTGGTTGTCAATCCAGAGTCAGGTGAATCTGACACTTGCTCAGATAAGCTCGCTGCTAAGCGCTTGTTGATTGTGGACAACAATCCTACCACTCGCAAAATACTGAGCTTGCAAGCCGAGTTTAGGCAGATGCAAGTTTTGGCTGCTCAGTCGAGTGAAGAAGCTTTAGCTCTACTGAGCAAGGAAAAACAGTTTGATATCGCTATTGTGGATATGCAGATGCCACAGATGCATGACTTCACCCTAGCTCGTGAAATCTACAAACTTCCTGGTTATCAAAATCTGCCTTTAGTAATATTGACTTCTTTGGGTAAACCAGAAAATAAGTCAGACTTTGGTGATATCGAGTTTATTACCTGTTTGAGCAAACCCATTAAACAGTCTCAATTCTATAATGTTCTTGCCCAGGCTTTGGGAAATCAGCCGCTGCCAACCACTGTCTCTCGTCCTCATCCTCCTGAAACTGGTTCTTTTTTGGTAGAACAACTACCACTGCGAATTCTTCTGGCAGAAGATACAGCTATGAATCAGAAAGTTGCTCTTTTGATGCTGCGGAAAATTGGTTATCAGGCAGATGTCGCAGCCAATGGGCTAGAAGTTCTCCAAGCATTACAACGTCAGCAGTACGACGTAGTATTAATGGATGTCAACATGCCTGAGATGGATGGGCTGGAAGCAAGCCGGAGAATTTGTCAGGGATGGGAAGTTAGTTCTCGTCCCTATATTATCGCCATGACTGCCAATGCCATGCGGGGCGATCGCGAAGCCTGTCTGGCTGCTGGTATGAATGACTACATTAGTAAACCTGTTCAAATTAAAGAGTTAGCTCAAGCACTTAGCAAATGCCAACTCCGTCTCAGTTCTCAATTAACGTCCCAAACAAAGCTGACTACAGATACGATTCACACATTAGGGTCAGGGGAAAACTCCACAAAATTGAGAACTCAGAATTTAGAACATGCCACAATTGATGTCAAAATTCTGGAATCTTTGCGAGATATGCTCCGAGGAGATACGATGGCATTTGCAGAACTAATCAATTGCTATCTCACGGAAACCCCCAAGCTGATAGAAAAGATCAAAGCAGCCGTCACAAATCAAGATGCCCAAGCTTTATGGGAAAACGCCCACAACCTCAAGTCTACCAGTGCCTCTGTAGGAGCAATACTTCTAGCGCAGCTTTGCAAACAGTTAGAAACACAGGGACGGAAAAATAATGTTCAAGGAACTTTAGAAATCTACTTACAACTTCACAAAGAATTTCAACAAGTCAAAACTGCTTTGCAAACAGAACTGGAGAAGTAGGAACAATGAACACCATTCCTCCAGAAGAGCAATCTTTAGTTCTAATTGTTGATGATGAACCTTTTATGCGGATGCAGTTGCGACTTTCCCTACAGTATGAAGGATATCGCACGGCAGAAGCTCAAGATGGTAGAGAAGCTTTAATTGTTTTTCAGCAACTGCATCCTGATATAGTGCTACTTGACGCAATTATGCCAGATATGGATGGATTCGATTGCTGCACTCAGTTACAATCTCTAGATGCTAGTAAGTACACTCCTATTTTAATGATTACAGGGCTGGAGGATCAAGAGTCTGTTGACCGTGCATTTGAAGTAGGTGCGATCGATTATGTTACCAAACCAATCCACTGGCCAGTTTTGCGTCAGCGGGTAAAACGCTTGATTCAGCAATCTCAGCTTCAGCAAAAACTAGAAGCAGCTAACCAAGAATTGCAGCGATTAGTAACTATCGATGAGTTAACTCAAGTAGCTAATCGCCGCCGATTTGAAGAGTATTGTGCCCAAGAGTGGCAACGCCTGGCACGGGAGCAATTGCCTTTATCTCTCATCCTCTGCGATGTTGATTTTTTTAAATCATATAACGATACTTATGGACATCAAGCAGGCGATCGCTGTCTTCAAGAAATTGCTCAAGCGATCAAAAATACTGTGAAACGCCCTGCTGATTTAGTTGCCCGTTATGGAGGCGAGGAATTTGCTGTAATTCTACCTCAAACAGATGCAGAGGGCGCTCTTATTTTAGCCCAAACAATTTGTTATGCTGTCAGAACGCTGGCAATTCCTCATAAAAATTCACAAGTTAGTTCTGATGTCAGCATTAGTGCTGGGGTGGCAACAGAAATTCCTCAGCCCAATTCTAACTTTCAAACAATTATTGCTGCGGCTGATCGAGCCTTGTATCAAGCAAAAACACAAGGACGCGATCGCGTTCAGCCCTACAACAAACAATCATCGCCGACAATTTCTATCTACCCTTTTTCCCCTTAATTTTCAGTATTTTAAACTTGTAAAAGCAGTACTTATCCCACGTTCAGCGCTCGTCTTTATTGATATTGATAGCTGGTGTTGAATTTGGTAAACACTGGTATTTTTAGATACTTAAAACCTGGATCAGTGCTAACTCTCCCATATTTATCGTTTTTTATATTGCCTGAATTAAACTGAATTTTCAAAGTCCTGAATTTAACTGAATTATTGATTGAAAAAGCTCTTAACCCAGCTACAGCTAATTACTGGTTAGGTAGAGCCTTAATAGGTTTAGGGGACAAGTCAGGAGCGATACAAGCTTATGAAAGTGCTTTGAGTCAGCAGTTGTTGTATCCAGCGCGTGGGGAAGTAGAAAAGACTTTGCAGAGGCTGAAAGCTAAAAATATCAAGGAGTGTAGGCGTTGAGGGGGAATTTTTGGGGAGAAAATTTGCCTCTAACTCAAAAAATTCACAAATTGGGGTGGGAAAACGTCTAAAAAGTGTGGGGAGGAAAAACTTGTTAGCATACACAGATATTTTTTTGCGTCAAAGAATCAGCCAATTAGATTGGCTGATGGTAGAACAACAACTATTACAGAAGCTAAAGATGTTTACAAAGAATTGCAGAATAGCTGGGTGACTAAATATGGTAAATTAGAAGCAGCTAAAGCAGCTATAGCTGATGCTAAGGGCTGGTATATGGGATGGTTTGCTCAAAAACTCGCCTTATATCCCGGAACAGACCTTGTGGTTATGGGACATACTCATACAGCAATATCTGGGCTGAAGAATGCTTTGATTCAATACGTTAACAGTGGATTCGAGTGTCCTTCCAAACCTGATATTAGTACTCACCATTCAACTTTTATCGAGATAGACACCGTTAACTGCAAGGCAAAGGTTCTGGAAGTGATTAACCAGAATGGTAACTACAAAATTCAACCAAATCAAGCGAGTCAAGATTCAGTTGTAGGTCTGCAATCCGAAGATTTTTCCTGTTACGTAATAGTTGATAACACCTCTGGTACTACTGAATTAACACGGAGTAATTTTAGTGCTAAACATGGCTATTATGTTGTAGAGCCTCCAACCTCAATTCCTCCCGGAAAAAAAGGACGGTTTTGGATACAAGATTACCCAGGGACAGTAGGAACGGAGGGAGAGGTAACATACACCACTCCTACAGGTTCTAAATTTAACCTGACCTATGCTTGTCCTACGTTATCTTCAAATAAATGTGCTGGAACCGATTTTTATACTTCTAACGACGGTGTTAATTGGGGAAAACTGAATCAAATTGTCGATTCTGGCATTGGTAGAAACCATCCATTTTTTGTCAAGTTTTCTCTTCCCGATCCTATACCTAAACCACCATTCCTAAATACTGAGTATCAATATGAGCCTGTAATTGCTAACTCTGGTAACGATTGGGCAAAGGCCGTATTCGATTGCCCAGCATGGACTTTAAACCCAATAGAAGGTGGCATATTTAATTCCGCCGACCAATGTGTTGACAGCGTTAATCCGCCCAGTACTAAGGGACTGCTGACAGTGTTAGTAGCTGGGCCATCCACAGATGTTAATTGCGTTTCCTATATCTGTGTCGGCGGACCAGGAGCAGGAGAAGTTGATGTGGCAATTTATCCAGAGTCAATTTTGGGTGGCTCCAAATACCTTGGATGGAATGGAAGCCGTTTCGTGGAGGGGCCAGCCATCAACAGCAACGGTTACTACTGGTATCGCTTAGTTGTGCAATGGAAAAAGCCATATGCTGATCCTAATGCCGTATTCTATGCCAAGAGCTATCGGCATCAAGGTTCCGGTGCAAAGCCTTTTAAGATATGGGCATACAAAAATGCATTTTAAGATATAAGCCCAAAAAAATGCTCCTGTTCTTGTAGTGGACTGTCTAGGCTAAAATAGTGTGATCACCTAATTTTGTAGGGTGCGTTACTTTGTAAACGTACCCTCTAAAATGTAATTATGGTGCGCTTGTTTTTTATTTATAAGAGAGCGATCGCTACGCCCAACCCAGACATCGCCATTTTAAACAAGATTTTCCCAGTGCGATCACCTGCTCTTGTAGGGTGCCTTAGCCAAAGCTAAACACACTTCTCAATTTTAGGTGCGATTTATACAATTCTCTAAACTTGAGAGCGATCGCTTTTTTACAAGAGTATGATTTGTTTACGGGGCGATCGCTGTTTTACAAGAGTACGATTTGTTGACGGGGGCGATCGCTTTTTCTTGACAAGAGTACAATGTTTTGACGGGAGGTGATCGCCTTTTTGTGAGAGTGCGATCGCTTCCATTTTTTGCATATCTGCATTTATCTCAATCGGCAAACCACATTAAAAAGCAGTAAAATAAGGCAAAGCCATCAGAGCTTCCAAATCTAACTTACTATGCAAACCTCAACATTTGACAGCATTTTAGACGCGATCGAAACCCTGTCTGTAGACGAACAAACCGCTCTGCTTGGGATCATGCACCGAAGACTTAGCGATCGCCGTCGTGCCGAAATTGCTGCTAACATTGCACAAGGAAAACAAGACTACAAGAAAGGAAACGTCTTTCGAGGCACAGTTAATGAAGTGATTGCAGAGCTAAACAGTTGAAAATTATCACTTTTGCTAACTCTTTTAAACGTGCTTATAAAACCCTGAACCGAAAACACCCGGAGTTACAGCCCAAAGTTGAGGCTGTCTTGACACTTTTAGCAGAAAACTCTTTTGATTCATCACTGCAAACACACAAACTTAAAGGGGAGTTAGCTGGTTCTTGGGCTTGTACTGTGGAGTATGATTGCCGGATTGTATTTGACTTTGTTGAAAATCCAGAGTCAGGAGATCAAGAAATTCTCTTACTTGATATTGGCAGTCATGATGAAGTGTATTGAAAATACTGGCAAATTTGATAACGTAAGCACTGGCTTGTTAGTTCGCTTTTGTGTAGGGAGAGGGGGAACATCTCTATCTATGGGAGAGCGATCGCTTTTTTACAAGAGTATGATTTGTTGACGGGAGGCGATGGCTTGTTTGTGGGGAGAAGGGCGATCGCACTGAATAACCGAATGCTGCTAAAGTCGAGTTATCCCCAAATATTAATAATGAAAAGGATTAATAATTGTTAATTGATGATCTATCTGCTGACAATCTTGTAAATCTTCGCTGTAGAGAATCTGACAACCCACTTCTAAGGCACTCGCTACAATTAAGCTATCAAAGTAACTATACTGATAACGTTCCGCAAAATTCAAAGCCATTTCAATGGTGGTAACGGACACAATCGCAATTTCAAAGTGTTCGGTCAATTCTTCAAAAACAGCCTTAATTTGAGAGTATTCTAACAGAAACTTCCGTTTGAAAACATTAATTGTTTCATTGAAAACTTGTGTGCTAATCCAAACGTCACCTGATTGAACACACTCAATGGCACGCTGTTGTTTATCGGGTTCATCCTGAGAATACCCATAAACTAGAATATTAGTATCGAGAAAAACTCTCAGGACTTACGCAAAAAGGCAGTGAAAGCCTTGATTTTCCGTAGGGGCAATTCATGAATTGCCCCTACATTTCGTACTTGATGCGTAAGTCCTACAACATTTATCGCCACGTAGAGGAACGGAACCTGGGGGGCTTCCTGCAAGGACTGTAAAAGTCAAGTTTTAATGACATTAATTGACTTTTTCCAACTATGTTGGTATTGTAGATTTTCAGTATACAATTCGACTTTCAGTTGGATAGTACTTAGGTATTAATTAATGATTCATCAATAAAAGTATCGAAGTGAAATTTACACAAGAAAATAGCAGCATTATTCATCAACTTACTAGAAAAGGTAACTCTTTTGAAGAGCATACTAATTCCTATAATTGTCAATCCACTAGTACCGATATATTAAGCTCAAGCCTTTATAGTAATTTTTTAGTTCAGAAAAGCAGTGTATTATTATCAAATAATAGTACGTCTAATACAACTATCTCAAATAATCAAAATAGTAATTTTATTGCTCAAACCATTGCTATTAGTCCTGCCCAGCCAGACCTAATAGTGCAAAATGCTGAATTTTCTGGTTCAACGTCTGTCGGTAACACTATCAAATTAGACTATCAAGTCAAAAACCAAGGTACTGAAAATGCCTTTTCTAGCTATACTCTTTTTTATCTATCTCAGGATAAAAACGTCAGCGATGATGATATTTACTTAGGCTCAGACTACGTTGATAGTATTGCAGCAGGTGCTTATAGTTCAGCATCAACTACGCTCAACATCAACAATGGTATTGCCGCAGGTAGTTATTATTTGATATGTCAAGCTGATGGCAATGGAGATGTTATTGAAAGTAATGAAAACAATAACATCTTTGCTAAATCCATCAATATCGATCTGATTAAGACAGACCTGATAGTTGAAAAGGCTTCGGCTCCTAGTTCAGTATCTGTTGGAGAAAGCTTTCAAATCAGTTATGAAATTAACAATCAAGGTGTTGGAAATGCTTTTCCTAGCTCCACCATGTTTTATTTGTCCAATGATAGAACTGTGAGCGATGATGATCTTTATTTAGGCTCAAACGAGGTTGAAAGTATTGCAGCAGGTGCTTACAGTTCACAAACATCCTCACTCAGCATTGTTAAGAATATCGCCCCAGGTAGTTATTATCTGTTGTACAAAGCTGATGGCTACAACAATGTCATTGAAACCGATGAAAGCAATAATGTCTTTGCTAAAGCTATCAGTGTCAACAATAGTTTTAGTTCTACTAATGGCTACGGCTTGATTAATGCAGCAGCAGCAGTGGCGAGAGCTTTAGGTCAGGCTACTTTTGCTGACGTTCCTGACTTGGGGAGTCGCAATTGGGGAGCAGACCTGATCAAAGCGCCAGAAGTCTGGGCAAAAGGATATACAGGTCAAGGAATTACTGTGGCCGTTGTGGATAGTGGGGTTGACCGCAACCATCGGGATTTGAGCGCTAATATCTGGAAAAATACAAAGGAAATTGCAGGCAACGGTAAAGATGATGATGGTAACGGTTATGTTGATGATGTTTATGGCTGGAACTTTGTTGACAACAACAACAACACCTTAGACAAAAATGGTCATGGCACTCATGTTGCTGGCACTATTGCAGGGGTAAAGAATAATTTTGGTGTGACAGGCATTGCCTATAATGCCAAGATTATGCCAGTTAAGGTTTTACGTGATGATGGTTCAGGCTCTGATAGTGCGATCGCCAAAGGCATTCGTTATGCTGCGGACAATGGCGCGAATGTGATTAACCTGAGCTTAGGAAAAGAGCAGCCTAATACTGATGTTCAATCAGCTGTTCAATATGCTAGCAGCAAGGGTGCGATCGTTGTCATGGCAGCAGGGAATGCAAGTCAGTCAAAACCATACTATCCTGCTAGCTATGCTTCATACTGGGGGCTGGCTGTTGGAGCAGTCGATAAATATGGAAATATGGCTGACTTATCTAACCTAGCTGGAAATGACCTACTTAGCTACGTTACAGCCCCAGGTGTTGATGTTTATTCTACACTTCCTAGTAATAAGTATGGTTTTTCGGACGGAACATCGATGGCAACTCCTCATGTTGCTGGGGTAGTAGCCTTGATGCTGAGTGCGAATAAAGGTCTAACAGAAGCCGAAGTGCGAAACATTATAACACAAACCGCAGCAAACAGTTTCACTGCGTAAAATAACTCCAAGAAATAAATTATCTGGCAGGACTTACGCAAAAAGGTAGTGAAAGCCTTGATTTTCCGTAGGGGCAATTCATGAATTGCCCCTACATTTCGTACTTGATGCGTAAGTCCTATCTGGGTTAAAGTTGCTGACTGATGAACGCCAGGTGCTTCAAGTCGGCAAACCCGCTCAATGCACTGGCTCCTGATGACTGATGACTGTGAAAAGTGGGATATTTTTTGATTTGTAAGTCCCTAAAGACGCGAAATTTCGCGTCTTTAGTACTCTAGGGAACATCAACTTAATAGCTGGCACAGTTACTGATAGAGAATGGGAACACCATATATACTAGGAATTAGCTAATTTCTTACGCTTCAGCCAGCTTCCTACTAAGCCTGCAACTGCAATTCCACCGACAGCCGTTGGTTCAGGTACAGCCGTGCTTCCTGTACCCTGTGCATTGTCATCTTCTACTTTGTAGACACTGACATCATCTAAGTTTAACCAGTCATGTCCAACTTGAGTTGCAAACTTTAAATCTGTAGCTTTGGATGTGGCTACAAAATTAACGCTGTATTGTTTATAAGGTTGTGCGGGATCTAAGACCAGGTCTGTTAGCTCAAAAATCTTGCTTCCACCTGCATATACTTGAAATAAGTTGTTAAGACGAGGTGCTTCTTCGGCGGAGGCTAAGGAAAAAGTTAGTTGGTATTCATTATTTTTGTGTGTAGCCAGAGTCTGTGACAGATAAGCAAAACTATCGGGGGGAGTGTAGCCCAGATGTACACTCAATAAACCATTAGTCGCAGGGTTGGGATAGTTTGATAGACGATTCGTATAGCCACCATAAAACTGACTATCATTATTCCACCCGGTAATAAAAGGATTAGGTAGCGTGGGGTCATAGTCAGGATCTACAAGCGGATCTGCCTCGAAACCTCCATTCTGCACAAGATTTATTTGTGCTGCTTGAGCTTTGGAAATGTCAGTACCAGTAATCACAGCAGTACTAACAATAGTACTGGTTATACCAAAAACAACGAACCCTAATTTTTTTGCTACTTTCATGAGATTTAACTCCAAATAGTTCCAAGTTGATGAGAATGTTTAACTGAGGTGAAAAAACAAGCGATCGCACATATCTTGAAATCAAAGCTACTAATTACAACTGAGAGACTCTCACCTCAGTTGTGACAAGTGCTTTCATCGCCAGTGAGTAGCTGACATTAAGGCACACCAAATCCACGAGTAGTAAACTTAGTTCTGGCAGTGGAACTTGATAAGTAGTTAGCAAAACTAGTTGCTGCTGTTAAATTGGCAGAGCTAGTTCGGCTGAGTACAGCTGCTGGATATACAATGGCGTTATGACAACTTTGCGCGGCAAGTGCCGTTTGGGCTGTACCACTGGAAACCCCCTGATCAGTGATGTAAACTATGCCTGCATCAATGGTGTTACCGCTCAGGGTTTTATTTTGCACTGCCGTCAAGACGTTACGGACATTGCTAGCAAATACTAGTTTGTTAGCAGTCGTGCTATTGAGAAGTGTATTGTAAGTACCTGCACCACAACCGCTCAGGGTACTTTCAAGAACTTGCTTACCATAAGCTCCTGCGGGGACAGTTGCAGGATCACCTATAGCAATACCTCTAATGCCTGTTCTAGTAGGACTACAAGTGCTACAGTTTGTCAGTTTGTCAAAAGTAGAAATAGTGGGACTTGGAGCCGGAGAAGTAGGTGTATTCGGTCTGATCAAGACTAGACGATTTGTGGCGATGGTAACTGGCCAACCTGAAGCTAATTTTCCTGCACTCTGCAAGCTATTCATTTGGGTTGTAGCCGCAGAAATAAAAATCTCTGGTATCCCCGCTGACTCGTTTGATGCCAGATTTATTTGGTTGAGTAAGGCACCAGAAGAATCAAAAGTATTGATAAAGTTAATCGCTGAGCTAGGGTTAGCTGTATTGTATGCACTTTCAATCTCTGGCAGCACTTCTGTTAAGCTAACAGCCGCATACACTCGTAGCGTAGTTGTAGCCTGTGCTGTTTGGGTGGTCGGGTTGGTTAACAGCGGCAGGCCGATTACTAGAGCCAAGCTGGCAGCTGCCACAGCGATCCAACTGAGGAATCGTCTTTTTTGGGCTAGAAAAAACATACTGTAAATGCTTCTACGTAAGGTGGATGTCAGGCAATATTACCAACCCTGATAATTTATACCTACATAATTGGTAATAAAGGTAAGCATACCAAAGTCAGGTTTTTTTACCAATTATATTGGTAATGAAAACTTGACAAATGAAGTACAACTTCTTCAGGCTTAATCTTTACAACTAAGGAAAATAATTAAATGAAATGGCTATGGACTGCACCAAAAGTATGGTCGGGATGAATTTCAATCACTAAATCAACTGCTGAGGCTGATTGAACCAATGGCTTGATGAATAATTCTGGGTGAAGCGATCGCCAAAAGTAATTGACAAATTCCTCAATCTGTTGTTCTGTCATCCCCGATTTGCCAGCAGCAATCATCTGTTGTTCTGCTTGTTTGCGCCATGACAAAGAATAACGGTAATTATTGGGATACAGCACTATTAAGCTGTCTAATCGTTCCCACAGTGGCAGATAATCGTGTAGCTGACGATTCATATCACGGGCAAATGCTTGATCTTCATCTGTGAGAATTGGCGGTGGTGGGCTATTAAATGCATCTGAATCGATTGGTCGCACGCCCACAAACCAACCTTCAAACAGTACAATATCTACATCTGTAACAATTTCTGGGGTGGTGCGATCGCCTGCACCGCTGTATGCAGATTTATCAAAGCGAGGAACCATAACTGGACTCTTGCGTTGACGAATCTGATCGAGTAAATTTAAACCTAAATCTATATCGTGGGTTCCTGGTGGCCCGCGCCAAATTAAGCGCGGATCTTGTTGTTTTAAAGCCAGGCGATCGCTATAAGTTTTATACAAGTCATCTAAAGACAAGCTTAAGGTGCGGTATCCCAACTGTTGAAGTATCAAGGTGAGAACCTGGCACATTGTGGTTTTACCTGTTCCTTGCCCTCCTAAAATACCTTGAATCAGGGGACGCCCCAATTTTTGGCGGTGCGATGCTAGTCTCATCGCCAGAGGTAGCCACAAATCCCACAATACCTCTAGCATTTCTTCGGGTGGCACATGCAGACTAGTTTGGCAGAATTGGCTAAAAGCTGGCATTACAGATTTGAGTAAATGCGATCGCATCTGTATGACTTCATCTACATTTGCAGGTGTAATACCAAAAGCTTTCGCCTTGAAAGTATTTGCTAGCGTCGCGACTCGTGCTTGCTGAAGCCAAGTTGTTTGTGCGGTATCCGCGATCAAAATTTTAGCTAGCCACGAATTCATTTGTTAACCTCGACAACAGCAATCACGAACCTAGTTTAAAGGCTTCCACAAACAGGCTGTAGGTTAAACCTAATTTCAGAATATTTAGTGATTCTAAAAGCAGCGATCGCTTGACAAAAAAGCTCTTACTATAAAATATCCTACTAGTAACCTCCGTAAACAGCACTAAAATTGCAGCTGCCCAAAGGTCTAATTCCGCCTTTTGTCCTGCTGAAGTCGAAATAGCTGATCCTAGAAAAAAGCCGAACAAAAAACTAATTATTAATAGCGATAGGCGTCGCCAAGGATTTAAAAACCATTGTCCTAAGCTTCTAGCAATGGCATCGAACAAGTTATTTAAACGAGTGTTTTGCATCAATAGACACCAAGGGAATTGCTGAGAACGAATATGAAGTATCAAATTACTCCATTATGTAAAAATTTCAGGTATCAATACGGTAAAATCTGATTTTTGCACCACACTTGCTCGTGAGGCATGTATCGATAAGTTCTTGCTTTATTCCTTATCCTGTAAACTCTAGACTTCTTTAGTCAAGATTTCATGAACTATTTTTATACTAGAGATGCCAATTTGCAAGGTAATTGTGAAGAAATATTAAAAATACTCACCAGATAAATTTGGAACTTTGACAAAAGATACCTTGTTGTTCATAATACTTTGCTCACAACAGTTTTCTTTTGTGTTTCTACGAATCAATTTGCTATTTTTGTATCAGATTTTTCTGGCTGCTTCGTTAAAACCAGCAAAATATCACGAATAATCAAGAATTTACACCACTTTTTAGTCGAGAAGCAAGGTAACTATTCTTGCTAATGGTTTTTGCTAAAAATGATATTTCTGATACATTGCTGTCCATAATTCTACGACATTCTGGAGTAGGCGAGTAGGTAACTTTGATGATTGCCACTTTTGAAGAATAGGCTACTATTTGGTCAAGCCTAGAAAAATACTTATTTCTTATAACTATCAATATGAAATCCTCAGTGTATCGCAACGCTGCTATTACAGCTTGTTTGTTAGGGCTGCTTGGGTTACTAGCTGGATGCTTAGGGCTGAGTGTGTCTTTTGAGTCCACTAATCCAGAGTCAGATTCTCTGGTATCTAATGACACGCCTGATTTGTTGAATAATCCCGTATCTCCAATTTCAGATCAAACAGACAATTTAGCTAATATCTCTAATTCAGCAACTACTCTTACCAACAAAGTAGAGCCTGATAGTAGTAAGACCGCTCCCATTTTGGCATATCGTCAAGGGAAAGCTGGCAATGCTAAGGATCTAGGGACTTTACGAATGAGCAATCAAACAGATCAGCCTGTACGGTTGGCAATGCTTGCACGGCAAACAACGGTGAAAGGCTCTGGTGCTGGAAAAACGAGCTATGATGTACCAGCTCATTGGGATTTTGATCCCAAAGAAGGTAGTGACAAGGGATTGATTCTCTCTTTGCCTAATGGAAACTTAAAGCTGGAGAAGGGAGATATTTTAGTTGCATTCGCGCAAGACGGTACTCGTCGCTACTGGGGGCCATATGTTGTTGGGGAAACTCCCTTACCTAGTTGGAACTCTCAAAAGCGAGAATGGTTGTTGGTGCTTAGTCAATAGTCAATGATCAATGGTCAATGGTCAATGGTCAATGGTCAATGGTCAGTGGTCAATGGTCAGTGGTCAATGGTCAATGGTCAGTGGTCAATAGTCAACTGGGGACTGGGGAGTGAGGAAAGGTTTTTTCCTCTCCCCAGTACCTAATCCCCAGTACCCAATCCCCAGTACCCAATCCCCAGTACCCAATCCCCAGTACCCAATCCCCAGTACCCAATCCCCAGTACCCAATCCCCAGTACCCAATCCCCAGTACCCAATACGATGACAAAGAACAAAACATAGTTAGTCAACGACTATTGACTAGTGACGTTTAACTGTTGACTATTGACTATTGACTGATAATAATGAGAACGAAATTGAGTGTTCCTCGTACTGTTGGCCAGTGGTTCAACAATATAATTAGGCGTCCGGCCCTTGCTGTGACTGCATCAATTCTGTGGTTAATTTTGATTGGTTGGCTAGCTTTTGGGTGGAATTTGGGTAACATTGGCTTGATTGATGAAACAGAGCCACTGTTTGCCGAAGCTTCCCGTCAAATGTTGGTGACAGGTGATTGGATCACTCCTTTTTTTAATGGCGAAACTCGTTTTGATAAACCTGCTTTAATTTATTGGTGTCAAGCGATCGCCTATGCAATTATTGGCGTGAATGAGTGGGCGGTACGTTTGCCAAGTGCGATCGCTGCGATCGTAGTTATTAGTTTAGCCTTTTACACATTAGAGTGGCATCTGGCAAAATCAGACGAATTAGAGCAAGTTTCACGCCCTACCCGCCGTTATTTAACTCCTGCTCTAGCAGCCGCTTTGATGGCATTCAATCCTGAAATGATTGTTTGGGGAAGAACCGGTGTATCAGACATGCTACTAACAGGGTGCATGGCATCAGCCTTATTATGCTTTTTTTTAGGATACGCAGGACTGGGGACTGGGGATAAGGGACTGGGGACTGGGCAAAAATACTCCCAATTCCCAGTACCCAATCACCCCTTCGGGGTTCGTCAGTCGCTCATGGGGGAAACCCCCAAGACCGCGCTGACTCACCAGTCCCCATTCCCTAATAGATGGTATTTAGCTTTTTATGTGTTGATTGCTGGGGCGATTTTAACTAAAGGCCCAGTAGGAATTGTTTTGCCTGGGGTAATTGTTCTTGCTTTTTTGCTGTATGTGGGCAAGTTCCGAGAAGTATTGCGAGAAATGCGCTTTCTGTTAGGGCTAATAATTATTTTAGCTTTATCAGTCCCCTGGTATTTGTTAGTAATTTGGCGCAATGGTTGGAATTATATTAACTCCTTTTTTGGTTATCACAACCTGGAACGCTTTACAGAAGTAGTTAATGGTCATTCTGCTCCCTGGTACTTTTACTATATTGTAGTACTACTTGGCTTTGCGCCTTATTCCGTATATTTACCAGTAGCATTGGTGAGGCTGAAGTTATGGCAGCGATCGCACTGGCGCAACCAAGAACGTTCTCAGCAATTGGGCTTATTTGTCAGCATCTGGTTTTTAGTAGTCTTTGGCTTTTTTACTGTGGCTGTCACCAAACTCCCCAGCTACGTTTTACCTTTAATGCCAGCAGCAGCTATGTTGGTAGCGCTGTTGTGGAGTGACTTCTTCCAAGACAATAACTATGTAACAAAAATAACAGAAGAAAAATTAATCACCCCATCGCTCTCATCCCCGGTTGGTGAGCGACTTGCCCTGAGCGGAGTCGAAGGGAGTCGAACCACATCCCCCTCACTTTTCTGGAGTAGTTGGCTAAATGTCGTGTTTTTAACAGCATTGGCAGTAGCAATGTTTCACCTATCCCAGTTATTAGGTAACGATCAAGCTGCACCGGACTTTCGCTTACTCATTCAAAATTCCGGTTTACCAACACGGGGAGGTTGGATTTTGCTTTCTAGTGCCGTAATCATGGCATTTTTAATCATTATTCGCCGTTGGCACTCTATTATTGCCGTGAATTTGCTGGTATTCGTGGCATTTTTGAGCTTTATCTTAATGCCCACTGCATTTTTGATGGATCATGAACGTCAGCGACCTTTAAGAGAGTTATCTGTGGCTGTAGGACAAGTACAACAACCAAATGAAGAATTAATCATGGTTGGCTTCAAAAAGCCAAGTGTAGTTTTTTACTCTCAAAAAAAAGTAAATTTTATCAAATTTACCAGAGATGCTGTAGCTCTGATTGATAAACAGGCTGCTGAGCCAGTCAAGCCTAACTCATTACTGATTTTGGGTGAGCAAAAAAACATTGTCAAAATGGATTTGCAGCCAGATTATTATGAGAATTTAGCGGCTAAAGGTGCTTATCAGTTGATTAGAGTTTCTTTTAAGAAAATGAAAAGTCAGAAATTAAACATATCATAAATTGGGAATTGGGAATTGGGAATTGGTAATTGGGAATTGGGAATTGGGAATTGGTAATTGGGAATTGGTAATTGGGAATTGGTAATTGGGAATTGGGAATTGGTATTACCCATTACCCATTACCCATTACCCATTACCCATCACCCATCACCCATCACCCATCACCCATCACCCATTACCCATCACCCATTACCCAGTCCCCAGTCCCCAGTCCCCATTCCCATCAAGATTTTTCATATATACATTTGACAGCTAGAGCTTGATTGATATGACTTAATAAGTCTTCCATTGATATTGAGCGAGGCAATATTTGAGCAGCGATCGCACTTAAAACATTTTCTATTGACTCTAATCCAGTTTTTTTCTTTTGTGAATGTAAAATATCAGATGGGGAATTTATTTCTATGGGGTTTAATCTCTGGTCTATGACCACAATTGGTGGCAAATCGAAAGGTAAATCTCCTAATACCTTTAGTGCTTTGACCAGTTCTTTATGAATGGATGATTCTCCTAAGCAAATCAGCAGTAAGTCAACGCTTTGGTGGCGAATTTGTTGTAGCACTTCTGCCCAACAATTTCCCATCGCTGCTTTTAAGCCAGCTGTTTGTAGATACTGAATTAAAGCTTGGAACCACTCAGAACCGCGTTCAGCAGTCTCACTACTGAGTGAAGAGTTTTTTGTTGTGCGATAACCCTTGGCTTGTTTACGCCTGATCTGTGGTAAATCGTGCAGCATGGTCAAATCTACCACTAAGATAGTGGGTGGATAACAGACCCCGGATGCAATTTGCAATACTGACAATAGGGGATCTGGTTTACCAGGATGAATGCTGTTATCTGTAGCCAAAGGTGTTAAACAAGGAAACACAGACAGCCCAGGAATTTGAGAAGCTGTCAGGGTAGTTGCAACATCACAAGTTACTAAGGGTAAAGCAGCCAATCGAGGATGCTGAGTAAACTGTTGCAGGTAAGTATGTGCCAGAGAATTTTCTACATCCAGCAAAATTACATCAAACTGCCAAACACGAGCCAGTAGTTCTGCCTGATCTAGGTCATCTACTTCTATCACCCGATGTTCTCGCAATGAAGGATGGGGATTGATTGACTCCAATGTCGGATCAACCAATCTGAGAATTCGTAATGGATTTTTAGCGGAGATGTTTTCACTGCTGTCTACCCCTGGTTGCAAAATTGCTGGTGTAGCACATAACTTTTCTAATAGTGGTGTCAAGGACTGAAGCTCGACTGGTAAGCTGAGAAAACCATCGGCTTGCTTGGCAAATGTCTGCTCTTTTTCAGCTGCGGTTGCTGTCACAACTACGGAAATATGTCGAGTTGCAGCGTCCGATTTCAGTAGGGTCAGCACATCCCAACCAGACAACAGAGGTAACAAGGGATTCAAGAATATAACTTTTGGTTGTAAGCGACGAGCTTTTTCTACTGCTTCTGTTCCGGAACGAGCAATTACTACCCGATAACCTAAACCTTTGAGTTGGTCAGTTAAATCTTCTATATATCTAGCTACAGCCTCGACCACGAGTACTAAGCGTTGGGAACCAGTGGGATGATGCTGGGCGGTAGCATTTGCACGTTGACGTGCCGAAATTGTAGCTCTTTGTGTGTTGAGATTTTGGGAATCTTTATCTGTTCTACTTGCGATTTCTGACTCGTTGAACCCTGTTGTCGGGGGACTAGGCGGTAAAAGCAGTGTAAACTGGCTACCTTTACCTTCACGAGACAGGAAGCTGACATCACCTCCGTGCAGGCGGGCTAAGGCCCTGGTTAAAACCAGTCCCAGACCGGTGCCTTCAAACTGACGGGTGAGGGGATTTTCCAACTGCTGGAATTTTTGGAAGATTAAGTGTTGCTGGTGTTCAGGAATACCAATACCTGTGTCCCAAACTGTAAAGGCAATCCATCCTTCCCAACGACTTACCCGCAAACCAATTTCGCCAGATGTTTCGGTGAATTTAAAGGCGTTGGAAAGCAGATGTATGAGCATTTGCCGCAAGCGCAATTCGTCTGCGACAATCTGGTCTAAACCTGGTTCAACGGAAAAAGTGAATTCGGGAGATGATGAACGTCCAGTTTCAGATTCGTTGGTGGATGTTGTTTTGGTAGACTGATTGTGGACAGCTTGTGCTTCGGATAGGGCGCGATCGCACACGGCACGAATTTTCACTGGTACTGGGGTCAGTTCCATTTGTCCGGTTTCCATGCGGGTCAAATCCAAAATGTCATTGACCACACTCATGAGATGTCGTCCACTTTGATGAATCAGTCCGGCATAACGCGCTTGACGTTCGTTAAGTTTTCCTAACTGCTGATCCACAAGTAACCGCGATAATCCCAAAACAGCTGTCAGGGGAGTTTTCAGTTCATGACTGATACAAGCTAAAAACTCATCTTTTAACCGATTGAGTTGAATCAGATCAGCATTCTTGGCTGCTAGTTCTTTACAAAGCTGCTGTTGCTCAGTCACATCAGTGGCTAAAACTAACCATAGGTCATCAGTGCCTACTGCTCGGTGCCCAGGTGTCAGGCGTGTATGCGAGTCTAGTGATTTTAGTTTTAATTCAGGACTATCTAAGGGGATTTTGACAAATTGCCAAACTCGCTCCTGACCGTTTTGCACTTCGACAATACAGGTACAAGTACCCATTTGGCTATCTAAAAAGCAACGACTGGATGTAGTATCCGCAGCTGCTGGCTGTTCTGGTAGGGGGGCTTCATGCTTGGGGGAGAAGTGATATTCTTCAGTATGAAGTTTCATGGGCATGGATTGTGCTTCTTTCCCATGCTCATATTCCCAACTACATATAGTATGATTAAGTTGGGCTGCTTTAGGACTGGCGTATTCTGGTTGTTTAGCAAGCACGGGAGTCAGGATTGCTTCTACCTGTTGCCGGACTCCTTCGGGATCTTTTAATGCTCCCAGTTGCTGCCACCAGGCGGGATTTTGTGTGACTACCTCACCAGTACTGGTTTGCAACATCAAAGGCCAAGGCAAGTGTTCCAACAATTGTACCAATGGCTTGTGTACTGATGGTTCGTTGATTTTTGCCCTGTGCGATCGCCAGTAAGTTTTCACACCAGCATGACGTTTGTTGGCAGTGTCTACAGGCTCTGGGCTAAAATTATGAGCTGTCTTTTGGGCTGTTGAATATAAGCTTTCTACTGCTCCAATTGCTGCTTTTTCCTTAACCAACAATCCTAACAGCCGTTGACTATCCACTAGCCCCAAAAATTTACCATCTATGTCAATGAGTGCCCAATCTAAGTTTTTGTTCGTATGGCTTTGTTGGTGACGTAAAAACAGGCTAAATTGCTCAACACGATCGCCTGCGAGTAATGTTTGTATTGGTTCAATCAGGTTTTGACCCCAATTTGACAGTGGCTGGTGTAAGTTTAAAGGCTCACCACTAGCGGCTGCCAACAATTTTTGGGTTAACCGGGCTAAATACAGCAACCCTACAGGGCATTGTTGCTGGTTTACTATTACTAAGCGATCGCACTGCTGTTTCTCAAAAATCTCCAACACCACTGTCAGAGTACTTGTTTCAACGCAGCTTGGTACGGTTGCCAGAAAGTCATAAAGCGGGTACTGTAGCATTGACATAAGGCTTTGGGGGTCATTCTTCCTTTGGAAGCCTCCGGCTTCACCATCAGTATTTGGCTGGATAGTTTTTACACCTGAAGCAATATTTTTTCATCAGACTCATATCAGCAATTCAAGTTATAGCTTCAATCGCACACGAAACAATTGGCTTGGCTCTCACTAGACACTGCTTGTTGAATGCACTATTTGTCAGAGATGCGGCTGTGATTACCGCTTTGACAATTGGGGGAAACATCCTTTTAGGTGTCCTACTGGTGTTGAAACTCTGAGATCGATAGTCATGGCTAAAACAATTATGGCTCTAAAAATTCGCTTTAGAACCTTGAGGAATTATAATGATTTAGAATGCGACAATACTTTAAATTCGTTTAAGTATCTTATCAAGGAGTGAAATACAAGATCTGTATTGAGATAGATATGCATATGCTTTTCACAAATTCAGTAACGTATCCTCTACAAAGAACATCTCACAACCAGCTACACATAAATCTTACTGTTCATTTGCTGTCCCAAGTTGTTGAGTGACCCGCCAGGTTGCCATACTGGCATAGCTCATTGTTCTTGGAGTAGAGCCAAAAGTCTTTACACACCAACTACTGCCCACAACTATAAATTTATGAGTATTGGTCAGGGTGATTAACGAGATATCTAAATATATAGATGTTACTACCCGTATTAATTTTCTTACCAGATGTTAAAAAAAATTTAGATAATCGAGATAGGCCAGCTATCAAACTAGGATTGAGGGAGCAGATGTATGGCTGTTGCCAGTTTGGCACGCCCCAATTATACCTTTCCCCTCTCCTTGGGAGCATCATTAGCAAAATTCTCTCTTTACTGAGGTGTTTACAAGCCAACTTTAGTGACAATTTCCCTGACAAATATTTCTATGTATTTGCTTGCACTGAACAAATACCAGACCAGTTTTTGATGCAGATGACTCAAGTTGATCAGCAGATTTTATTGCAGCAACTGAAATCGGATTATCGCCAGATTCTTATAGATTACTTTACTACAGAAAAAACACTGAAAGAAAAAATTGATAAATTTATAAATGCACTATTTTATGCTAATATTCCTGTGCCCCAAATCATAGAAATGCATATGGACTTAATTGAAGAATTTTCTAAACAGCTAAAATTAGAAGGAAGGAGTGATGAGGCATTGCTGGATTACCGATTGACACTTATAGATATCCTAGCTCACCTGTGTGAAGTCTATAGATGTTCAATTTCTAAATAGATGGAATATATCAAACTAAAGATGGTCAAAAACAATGATCATGTATTTCTCCAACTTCACCCAATCATAATGTATTTTCACTTTTGTGCTTAAGCCTGTACCTTCTATGAATAAAGCAAGAAAGACTTACGTTCTCAAGCTTTATGTAGCGGGGAACACGCCAAATTCTGTCCGCGCATTAAAAATACTTAAAAACATATTAGAACAGGAGTTGCAAGGTGTTTATGCTTTGAAAGTAATCGATGTCCTCAAAAACCCACAACTAGCTGAAGAAGATAAAATATTAGCTACACCAACATTATCTAAAATTTTGCCACCGCCCGTTCGCAAAATTATTGGTGACCTTTCAGACAGAGAAAGAGTGTTGATTGGATTAGACTTGCTGTATGAAGAACTGAGTGAAGAAGATTGGGAAGAGTAAGACCTGACTTTTCACGGTAAGTCCTCAAACCAGGAAACAGTGCGACTTTTTTCACAGGTGAATTTTCAATAGCCCTGAACTAATGATAATATGTCACTAAAAATCAGGGTTTGGGAAACCTTCAAAATCAGCTTTTCTACATGCTGTGAAAAGTCAGGATTAAGACAATCTATAATCATAAAAACATTGATAATAAATATCAACTTTAGTCATAGAAAACCTGGATTCAGCACCAGTTAATTATCAAGCAATGAGTGAAAACGATCAACAAAATAAAAACAACTCACCAAGTGAGGGTGTAGAAAAAATTCACACTCTGATAGAGGGCTTTGACGATATTAGTCATGGTGGCTTACCTATGAGTAGAACTACATTAGTAAGCGGCACTTCTGGTACAGGCAAAACTTTATTATCTCTTCAGTTTCTCTATAACGGTATTACTTACTTTGATGAACCAGGAGTATTTGTTACTTTTGAAGAATCTCCCAGTGACATTATTAAAAATGCTCATATTTTTGGCTGGAACTTGCAACGTCTAATTAATGAAGGTAAGTTGTTTATTCTGGATGCTTCTCCCGACCCAGAAGGTCAAGATATAGTTGGTAATTTTGACCTTTCCGCACTGATAGAACGCTTGCAATATGCCATTCGCAAATACAAAGCCAAACGAGTCTCAATAGACTCAATCACAGCGGTATTTCAACAGTATGAAGCCATCGGAGTAGTGCGGCGGGAGATTTTTCGCTTGGTTGCACGTCTTAAACAACTGCATGTCACCACTATAATTACCACCGAACGTAACGAAGAATATGGGCCTGTTGCGGCTTTTGGTGTGGAAGAATTTGTTTCTGATAATGTGGTAATTATGCGTAACGTTCTAGAAGGA
Organism: Nostoc sp. UHCC 0702; assembly: GCA_017164015.1. GTDB lineage: Bacteria > Cyanobacteriota > Cyanobacteriia > Cyanobacteriales > Nostocaceae > Amazonocrinis. The sequence continues at coordinate 7,262,116 of CP071065.1, read as the reverse complement.
GAGCGTCGCCGCCGTACAATTGAAATTCTTAAGTTACGTGGTACAACTCATATGAAAGGAGAGTATCCTTTCACAATTACCAATGAAGGAGTGAATATTTTTCCATTGGGAGCAATGCGCTTAACTCAAAGGTCTTCTAATGTGCGGGTATCTTCTGGAGTCAAAACCATTGATGAAATGTGCGGTGGTGGCTTCTTTAAAGATTCTATTATTTTGGCAACAGGAGCCACAGGTACTGGTAAGACATTGTTGGTGAGTAAATTTTTGCAAGATGGCTGCGTCAGTGGTGAACGGGTGATGTTATTTGCTTATGAAGAATCACGCGCTCAGCTGTCTCGCAATGCACATTCTTGGGGAATTGATTTTGAAGAATTAGAACATCAAGGTTTACTCAAAATAATTTGTACCTATCCTGAGTCTACTGGTTTAGAAGATCACTTGCAAATTATTAAATCAGAAATTGCATTCTTTAAGCCAGCTCGCATTGCCATTGATTCTCTCTCAGCACTGGCCAGAGGAGTAAGCAATAATGCATTTCGCCAGTTTGTCATCGGTGTTACTGGTTATGCCAAGCAAGAAGAAATAACTGGTTTTTTTACCAACACAACTGAGCAATTTATGGGGTCGCATTCAATTACAGACTCTCATATTTCCACAATTACAGACACAATTTTGATGTTGCAGTACGTAGAAATTCGTGGAGAAATGTCACGAGCAATTAACGTATTTAAGATGCGGGGATCGTGGCATGATAAAGGTATCCGTGAGTACAATATCACTGCTGACGGCCCTCAAATTAAAGATTCTTTCCGGAACTACGAACGAATTGTCAGTGGTGCTCCTAACCGCGTTAGCATCGACGAAAAGGCGGAACTTTCTCGCATTGTTAAAAGGTTTGAAGGCAAACAGAGTTCCGATTCTTAAAATTTGGTATCGTGCTATATTCTCTCCTAAATTTAGGTTCGTGCTATATTCTGTGGGGAAGAAGGGTTTTCTGCCGCTAGATTGATTTCTTGTGTGAGGGGATGCGGTGAAAAGACAGCAATTATTTTATAGTTTTTTACCTGGTGTAACAGCAGCAGTGTTAACAACCCAGCCTGCTTTGGCTGGGCCTATGAAGGTAAGTGGCATACAACTGGCGTCTTCTCTTAGCGTTTTGACTTCTACTGATAGTCGAACTCTATTTGCAGACAATATTCATACCCAACTGCCTAACACTGCAAGCAAGACTTTTCCGACCACAGTACCTGTCACTGGGTTTCAAAAGCTGAATTTCCAGCCTTTAAGTAGTAATAGCAACCCAGTTATTTTAACTGGAAATACTGGTGTATCCATAGCACAATTACCTAAGAAAGATGAAAATAGATTTGTCAGTTTGATATCTGCTTTAAAAACTTCCCAGCAGCCAAAGCCAAATAATTCTACAACTAAGAAAAAACAGAGAGCCTTAGCTAATTCTGGGCAGCAATCTGAGAAAAGAGTCGTTTCTACTTCTGCTGATAAAAAAGATTCTGTGCCGAAAGGAACTTTTTCTCTGTCTTCTTTACGACCATCTGTAACGCCAGTAAAAAAGCCTGAAACACTGTCACCCACGGTTTTACAAACTGCGGTTAGGGATATAGGGTCTGCAAAGCTGTTAGAAGTAGAAAGTTGCTCGCAGGACAAGGGGAATCTGGCTTCTTTGCTGTTGACCTCAAAACCCTGTGGGCAGCAAAATTTCACTCAGAAATTGGTGGTTCAGAACAATAACATTACTCCTGACACGACCTCATCGCCTGAAACTACGGGTTCAGAAGTGAATCTGATTCAACCAGCACCAATCACTCCTGCTGGTTCGCAAGTGAATCCGATTCAACCAGCACCAATCACTCCTGCTGATTCAGAAGTGAATCCGATTCAACCAGCACCACTCACTCCTGCTGATTCGGAAGCAAATCCGATTCAACCAGCACCAGTCACTCCTGCTGATTCGGAAGCGAATCCGATTCAACCAGCACCACTCACTCCTGAGCCTAGTAATTCTGTACCAACTCAGACTCAACCAGCAACAGTCACTCCTGAGCCTGCTCATGGTGTGCAAATTCCTAGTAACCTCAATACCAATGCAAATCCCTTGCAGTTTCCTACCAAACCGGAGGAAGTGACATTTCAGGGAAATCAGCCGATTACCTTGGCACAGGCTTTGGAACTGGCACGGCGCAACAATCGGGATTTACAAGTGTCGTTGTTGGAGCTAGAACGCGCTCAAGCGGCTTTACGCGAAGCCCAAGCTGCTTTGCTTCCTACTGTTGGTGTGAATGCTCAGCTGACTCGTAGCCAGTCTGCTTCGACTCAACTTCAGGTAGAACAAGGGGTTGTAGCACCGGCATCAGATGATCCCACTACGTCTTTCAATGGTGAAGCACAACTGACGTATAACATTTATACCTCTGGGAATCGGCGAGCTAATATCAGACAGGCTGAAGAACAAGTGCGTTTCAATGAATTGGCTGTAGAGAGTCAGTCTGAGGAAATCCGCCTGAATATCACCACTGATTACTACAATTTGCAACAAAGAGATGAACAGGTACGTATTTCCCAGGCAGCTGTGGAGAATTCCCAAGCTAGTTTACGAGATGCACAAGCTCTAGAAACGGCTGGGGTCGGTACTCGGTTTGATGTGCTGCGATCGCAAGTTAATTTAGCAAATGCTCAACAAGACTTAACTAATGCTCTTGCACAGCAGCAAATTGCCCGGCGTCAGTTAGCAACTCGCATCAGTTTGCCCCAGTCGATAAATATCAGCGCAGCAGACCCCGTACAATTAGCAGGTATTTGGAACCCAACCCTAGAACAAAGTATTGTTCTAGCTTTTCAAAACCGTGCGGAACTGCAACAACAATTGGCACAACGCAATATTTTTGAGCAGCAGCGACGGCAGGCGCTTTCATCGTTAGGGCCTCAGGTGAGCTTGGTTGCCAGCTACCAATTGTTAGATCAGTTTGATGATAGTACCAGTGCTAGCGATGGTTACTCTGTGGGAGTTCAGGCAAGGCTGAATTTGTTCGATGGGGGAGCAGCAAGAGCAAGGGCATCTCAAGCCAAAGCTAATATTGCGATCGCAGAAACTCAATTTGCTGAACAGCGCAACCAAATCCGCTTCCAGGTAGAACAAGCTTTTTCTACCCAGCAAGCTAGATTAGAGAATGTTCAAACCGCCAATACTGCTTTAGAACAAGCTAGGGAAGCTCTACGTCTGGCGCGTTTACGATTCCAAGCTGGTGTAGGTACTCAAACTGATGTGATCAACTCCGAAAATGAGCTGACAAGAGCTGAAGGTAATCGAGTCACAGCAATTTTGGATTACAACCGTGCTTTAGCTAACTTACAAAGAGCTATTTCCTCCAGGGCAACACCTTAGTTAGTCATTAGTCATTAGTCATTAGTCATTAGAAGCCCGACCGGCTTCTGACGGCGCTCATTAGTTCTCGTACAAAAGAAAAATGACTATAGATTAAAGACTTTTGACTATTTTCTGAGCCAGAATACGCTCCATATTCACAATTAAGTATAGGACTTACGCGCATTGTCATATTTTTTTCGTCTGGGCAGTACTGGGTCAAAAGGAGCCAGTCGTCTGGGCGGGTTTCCCGACTTGAACGAACTGGTGAGGCAGTCCGATCTTGGGGGTTTCCCCCATGAGGAACTGCCGAACCCGGAGGGCGTTCAATAGTCCAAAAAATCTTGCTTAAAGACTATTGACTCTGGAACGCCAGTCGCAATCAACGAGGGAACCTCCCTTCGGGTGACGCTCGTTCCGACGCTAAGAGCGTCGCTAACGCGTCGCTAACGCTACCGCTTCGCGCTGGCTCCTATTGACTGCGATCACAGTAAATCTGTGTGCCAGTTGCGTAAGTGCTGAAGTATTATATTTTATACTTTTGTTGAAATTAATACATAATAATTAACATTATATTGGACTAACATAGCTGAGTGGGAAATTGCTCGGCTGAGAATTATGACTAAAGTTACATCGAAAGAAATTGCACTGTTTCGCTCCCAATTGGCAGATGATTTAGGAGCGATGGAAGCACTAGACTTGATTGAGGACTGTGAGGGAGATTTGGAAGATGCAGCGATGACACTAGCTATTAAGGCAGGTCAACAACCAGAAAGAGCAAATTCCGAATGGCTAGATGCTTTGGCGAGAAAATGGCGTGCGGTCATTTGTGAACAAGAATATCGAGAAGACTTACTCAATAGCTCGCTTGTTGGGATGATGGAACACCTAAAAACAATGCCCGCGTTTCCTAAGATTTTGGCAACCCCGGTTTTGATATATGTCCTCAAGCAAGGCGTAAACAATTTTTGTGAGCCATTAGATTCACTCAAGTGATATCTTCAGCTGTGGATGTGGGAGTATAGGGTAATGGGGATCAAAACCTAAAATTTTAAAATTTAAATTTTAAATTTTAAATTGATTTACCCTTGTGTCCTGTCTGTTGCTGATCATCTGAAATTAGGCACAAGATTAGATTCAATCAGCACGGATACGCTGTTAAGAAACGTGAACATGAATTACCTTGTTGCCGTATTACCAGACCGCATCCAAGCCGAAGCTGCTTACTTAGCCTTAGAAAAAGAAGGCATAAAAAGTACTATCCTGGGCAAGGGGTATAAAAGTGCTGACGAATTTGGCTTGATTGACCCCAAAGAGCAAGCCAAAAAGCAAGCGCAGCTGATGGCATTTTGGTTGATACCATTCGGCTTTTTCGCAGGCTTTACCTTCAGCGTTATCACTGGTTTAGATACTTTTGCCTGGGCTGGTGAAATTGGTAATCACATTGTTGGGGGATTGCTGGGCGCTGCTAGTGGCGCGATGGGAAGCGTATTTGTTGGTGGTGGGGTTGGTTTAGTTGTAGGCAGTGGTGATGCTTTACCCTACCGCAACCGCTTGGAAGTGGGTAAATACATAATTGTAGTTCAGGCTTCTGAAACGCTCACCCGACAAGCAACCCGGATATTACGCCAGTTTGATCCGGAGAATATTCAGGGTTACGCTGAGCAATAAGTACTTTAAGCAGGGGAGCGGGGATTAGGGGAGCAGGGGAGCAGGGGAGCGGGGGAGCAGGGGAAAATGACAACTGACAACTGACAACTGACAACTGACAACTAACTCCTAACTCCTAACTCCTAACTCCTAACTTCTAACTCCTAACTCCTAATTTTTGACAATGTTACCAAGAGAAGAACTTTTAAAGGGTGTAGAAAACCGAGAAAGCGTGGCTCGTGTCATTGATCAGGCGGAGCAAGCTATCAAAACTTGGGAAGTCGTTTTGACAGATTTTCTGTCTCCTCCAGAATTGGCAGAAATACAACGGGTTTTTAATCGTTTAACAGAAGTGCAATTAGTAGCATGGGGCGGATATCCCCAAGCGGAACGACAAAGAATTGCGATCGCTCGTGCGGAAATGCCTCTAGATCAATCTCAAGTCGCCCTTGTGGCCCTGGAAATTGCTGGTAATTTCCTGTTTGATACCGCCACTCACCGCGATTTTTTAGGCGCAATGTTGGGAACAGGAATTGTCCGGGAAAAGACAGGAGACATTATTGTACTGGGAGAGAGAGGAGCGCAGGCAATTGTAGCACCGGAGTTGACAGAATTTCTAGAAATGAATCTTAAACAAGTGCGATCGGTGCCGGTGAAAACTCAGCCGATTGATATCAACGAGTTAAAGGTTCGAGAACCGAAGAAAAAAGAATTAACGACTGTAGAGGCTTCTTTGCGATTAGATGCGATCGCATCTGCTGGTTTTGGCATGTCCCGCAGCAAAATGGTTGATTTAATCGACAGCGGTGATGTCCGTGTCAACTGGAAGGAAGTTACTCAAGCTAGTTCTCAAGTTAAATCAGGCGACTTAATCGCCATTCGCAGTAAGGGACGTTTAGAAGTTGGCGAAATTGCAGTTACTAAAAAAGACCGTTATCGAGTTCAATTAACAAGATATATGTAAATAATTTTAATGAAGCTGTTCCCTCATTTATATTTAGCACTTGCTGTGATTGTGATTGCATCTTGTGATTCATCGAAAATTCCATCCAAATCAAAACCTGATACTATTCAAGCAACCCCATCTCAAAAGTTAGTAACTCTAGATAAAAATTTCCAGATAGCAATGGGACAAACTATTTATGTTCCTGTTTATTCCCATATTTATCATTACAATCAGCAGAAGATTTTCAATTTAGCGGTTACGCTCAGTATTCGTAATACAGATTTGAGTAATTCTCTAATTATTACTTCTGTGCGCTACTATAACTCAGATGGTAAATTAGTCAAGCAGTATTTGCAGCAACCTATTCAACTTGATGCACTAGCTGCAACAGATTTCTTTGTAGATACAAATGACACCAGTGGAGGTTTAGGGGCAAACTTTATTGTAGAGTGGATAGCTAAAACAAAAATTTCTGAGCCTGTAGTAGAAGCAGTTATGATTGGTACTGACTATCAGCAAGGAATTTCTTTTACTAGTCCAGGTAAAGTTATCAAAAGTCAAAAAAACTAAAAACGCTAATTATTAAAATAAAAGTCTTCAAAAGCTATAGCAATCTTAATTTTTCGTTTTACACTACTCCCTAGTTCCCTTTCTTAGACTTTAAACTTTTTCACTAACATTTGCAGTAAAATTTTTCGTGGCACTATGCGAGCCAATACAGTTCTGATTTGTGTAGTAAAATCACCAATCACGACGTTTGGCTGCCAATTTTCCAAAGCTTTTAGGGATTCGCGTGCTACTTCTTCGCTAGTAGACATTTGATTTGTATTGCCTGCCAAAGCTGGAGGAAAATTAGCTTCAGTAAAAAAGTTGGTTTCTATTGGCCCAGGACAAGCAACGAGGACGCGTATATTATAGGAACTATTTTCAGCCCACAGTGCTTGACTAAAACTAACAATAAAAGCTTTGCTGGCTGCATAAACAGAAAGGTATGGCATTGGTTGAAATGCGGTAATTGAGGATAAGTTAATAATGCTGCCAGAACGTCTTTGCCGCATCAGGGGTAGAAATTGATGGGTTAAATCTACCAATGCCAAAACGTTTAATTGTACAATTTTAATTTGCCGTTCTCTGTCGCTTTCAGCAAAATCGCCATAGTCACCAAAACCAGCATTGTTAATTAATAAATCAATTGTTAATTCCTTGGCTTTAGTGGCATCAAATACAGCAGATGCTGCATTAGGTTCTGTAAGATCTTTAACGATAACATCTACTTGAATTTTGTATTTTTCTTGTAGTTCTTTTGCTATTTGATTAAGTTTTTCTTCAGAACGAGAAACTAGAACAAGATTTGTCTGACGTGCAGCTAGTTCTTCGGCAAAGGCTTTACCGATACCACTAGAGGCACCAGTAATGAGAGCAGTTGGCATTTTATTGATATAAAGTCTTTCTTATTTCCTTATAAATAGTAACTATAATCTGCTGTGATTTTGAACTAACCAGAGTTATATATAGCAATCCGATTTGATTTGGAGAATCACTCGTAGAGGTAAGGGACTGGGGACTGGGGACTGGGGACTGGGGACTGGGAAGAAGGAATAAAGGTGTACTGAGTTTTGTTCAAAAATCAAATATGAGTCCTATACGAACAGAGATAAAATTAGTACACAATAGTGTATGTAGTTTTATTATGCTGAACAGCAATGGCTGATGACTGATAGCTGTCTAAGGGTGATTGACTAATTACAGAGCATTATCAATGAATTTGAAAAAGTGCAAAATAGCACCACGGCTGATCTCAAAGCCCAAGAGCTACTGTTATCCGTAAATAATAAGCTACAGCAGCTACAAGTAAAATAAATGCTCAATCGCTTTAGTTGATGAAGTTTGGCTGATTTTTGCTTTTTATCTTGCGTTTAAAAAAAGGATATGCTAAAATTGTAAATCGTGTGGTTAAGGACGTATAGCTCAGTTGGTTAGAGCGCTACGTTGACATCGTAGAGGTCACTGGTTCGAATCCAGTTACGTCCATTTTATACTGTACAGTGACTAAATTGATTAGGTGCAGCAAGCGTTTGAGCGATTTGGCGTTGGTGGGATAATAAATGTTTTCGCACTTGTGTAAAACCGTGCTGGCTGACCGATGAAGCGCGGGTCAGTTTTCAAATGACATAGTTCTTTGACGATACCATTTATGTTGTTGTCAATCATGAGGCGATCGCTCGGATTTGCTCTGGCTCACTTTCAACTGTCCGGCGTTGGTTCTCTAATGGACGAACCGCATATCTTCCAGCTTGGGCAAGACTATAGTGCTAGCTTTGTGGGTTTGAGCGATCGCGCTTATTTTTTCTAATAACAAATACTTGCACCAAATTCTTGTAATAGGATAGCTTGTCTTGATTGACTGGTAAAGCTTGACGATAATTGCCCTCTCAGAAAGTGACAGAAGCGGGATAAACCACAATTTCTGGGGTGAGACGTTACCACATTTCAAGGGTTTTGGAATAGCGATCGCAATTCGCCAACACAGCCATAAATTACGCGAACAAATTCTTTTTTGGAATTTAGGCAAAAAAGATACTAGTCTGTCAGAATTAACTTAACTAATTCTACTTAACTAACTCTTCTAATATTTATACCATGCCTATATACGGCCCAGATGTAATTAATTTTGCAGGTGTGAATGGCGATCGCTACTGGTTTCACGAGCCTTTCCCTTATACTGGGCTAGCTGATATTGATGAGCGATTAAGTGGCTTTCCTGTTGCTGTCTTTTTACCACAGAATCGACCTGTACAGCATACACCTCTGGTGATTGGTTTACAAGGTATGTGTGCCCCTTATGGCTGGAACGCTTTCATAGTGCCAACTTTGACACAGATGGGCATAGCTGTAGCTTTGTTCGATACACCCTTGTCCGGTGAGCGTAGCCTAGTACGTAGCTTCACTGCTGTAGTGGAAAATGAAATTAAGCCATTATTTGATCTGGGTGTCTGCTTTGATACCAAGCTACTCCTGCAAATCTTTCGCCAGATTGCAGTTGACATCTCTAGAGTACGTAACTTCTGCTATGAACGCTACGGCATCAGCGATAGTCGCTTGGCATTGTTTGGAGTCAGTATGGGAGTTTTACAAGCCGCCTATGCCTTTAGTGCTGATGGTCTTGGAGAACGGCTACTGGGAACAATTGGTCATGCTAATCTCCAGTCTTTTGCTAAAAGCTGGGGATACTCGATTTTACCAGAATTAGCAGCTTCACCCTTGGGCGGACTAGCAGAAGTAATCTTAGAGCGAGTCAGACCAGAGATGAAACCTTTAGTTAAGGTTTTACAGTTAGTCAATAATCTTAAATACCCTGACAACCATAGTTGCGCTTGCAACCCAATGACTTATATTGAACGGGTGAAGCCTCCGCGTCGAGTCCGCTTCTTAGTCGGTGCTAACGACCCCATTGTCAGCATCAGAGATGCCCAAAATTGTGCTAAAAGCTTTGGCGATGGTGCTTGTTATGTCGTACCTGGGATGGGACATGGGACTCACAAATGGGGTTCTTCTTTCGTTGACCACGTGCGCTATTTTCTAGTGACACAGTTAGAAGACTGGCGATATTAGTTTTATATACCAATACAGTTCAGTTAAGCATGTCTTCCTTTTATTTTCTTCTCTCTGCGCCCTTGGCGTCCTTGGCAGTTCGTTAAAAAAATTGACTTTTGCAAACACTTTTAGCCTTAACTGAACCGTATTGTTTTATATACATATTGAATTGATAGCCAATCGTAATTGTGCCACATTAAGATTGGATTGCCCTGCTTGAGAATTTTCTGCCAAACACAATCAGAAATAAACCTATCAAAATTAATAACGAAGCTACTAAGTTGATTGTGGTAATTGTTTCATGAAGAAACAAAGCAGAAAAACCCAATCCAAAGACCGGAACAAGCAGGGCAAAAGGCGTCACAATATTCGCTGAATATATTCTTAATAGCCACCCCCAAATACCAAAGGCAACCACAGTCGCAATTAGTCCTGTGTAAATAATTGTTCCTACCCCAAGCAAATTAATATTAGTAATAGCCTCCTGCTGCCCATTTTCAAAAATCATTGACAAAGCAAGTAGTGGTAGGGGAGGAACAATACTCATCCAGATCATCAGCCTGAACATATCAACTTTTCCTGCCATCTTTAAGAAGATGTTCGCAAAAGCCCAAGCTACAGATGCCATTAATACTAGGCAAAAACCCAAAAAATTAGCACTATTAATCATGCTTGAAGCAATTAGTCCCAGTCCACTAAAAGCAACAGTAATACCAATTTTTTGCCAAAGTACTGGAGCATCATTCAATAATCTAGCGGAAAGCAGAGAGGTAAAGAGAACCTGGGATTGAAGTAGAAGAGAAGCAAGTCCAGCAGGCGTACCAACTTTAATACCTATAAATAGAAAAGAATACTTAACAACACCTAAAGTAAAACCTATTACTAAAATCCATTTCCACGATATTTGACCTCTTTTCAAAAAAATTACAGCAGGAAAGGCTGCAACAGTAAATCGTAGACACGAAAACAAAAATGGAGGAAATGCATCAAGCCCAAGCTTGATAACAACAAAATTCAGCCCCCATATAAGTGCAACAAGCACTGCAAGAAAAGTATCTTTAGCTGTCAATGTTTTTGTTCCTTTCAAAAAATACTTGATTATATAACAATACGGTTCAGTATAAAAGTAACCCAACAGTCAGTACTGGCGATTAGAAATCGCGGCTATACAGACAAAACCCACCTTCGTGGGTTTAAGATCCTTCATTTTTAGGACTTACGCACTCGTGACGAAAAACTAAGCTTTTGCGATCGCAATGCTAAGCTCCTAATGACGTAAAATCGTAGTCCGTGCGTAAGTCCTGATTTTGTGTGAGTCCGCGTTCGCCTAGCGTTCCGCAGGAAAGGCGGACTTTGCTTGTGTAGTAAAATAAAGCATATTTAGTTTGCATAACTAAATTTTTGAAATTTTTGTGGGGTGGGCATCTTGCCCGCCCATTATATGCAAGTTAAATGTGGAACAGCTTAGCGAATATAATTCGCCCAAAACTTTTAAAACATCCTCTTAACTCCAAACTACAGCATTTTTTAGCTCAGCATCAAAAAAGCCAAGAAAAAAACCTACTGTAATCCGTGTTTGTCCTAGTACTTGGTCAATTTCATGATAATTTGTTGGATTTATCAGATAAACATCGCCAGCTTTCGGTTTGAAAACGAAACAAGGTTTTTCTTTCACAACTTCATAATCATATCCAATTCCATTCTTGATTTTATACTTTTCGTCCTCAGGAATCCAAGGTTTCATATAGTGACGTAAGTTACCTCCACTGTCACACTCTTGAACACAGATAATACAGCTAAGTTGATATTTAAGCTTTGCAAGTAACAAATTTGTTGATTTAGCATCTCTCATAATATTGTCGTTATGTAAAGGATTCATTACACCATCAGAATGAATTCTCACAACAAACGGTGCATATTTTCGTCCATCTGATTCTTCTGCTATTGTCAGACTGTGTAAGTTAAAAATATGCTGTAGTTGTTCTCTGACATAATGAGAGATATCAAAATGTTTTGGAAACAATGAGCTATTTGCTTGAGCTTCTAGAAAATATTTGTCAGGTTGGTTGAGATATTTCGCCAGATAAGGGCCTATCGTAGTCAGAGTTCCATTACAATACTGAGTAGCTACTGCTTGTTTCAGATTATCCTGGATGACTTCAACAGTAGTATCAAGGATATTCTGATTGAGGGAATTTTTGATCACAATTGCTGCATACTTGTTTTCAGCAATTCCTTTTAAGGCATCAATATTTAATGGTTGTTCACCAAAATTGTAAACAAGTGGTTCCCAAGTTTTGTTAATACTTTTCATATTTTATGATCCACAAATGGAAGTTCTATAATTTCCCCCTTAGCTAACGGAGTCCATTTTTCATAGGGGGCAATTTCGGGAATCATTTCAGAAGCGATGAAAACTGCCGACTTTGTTTGTAATTTATACATTGTGAAGTAGGACGGAAAGCGGGTATCTTTTGAAGTCCAATGAATTACATAAGCCCTTTTAGGATTTACAACTATAGCATTAGCAGAACTACCACCTGGTGCAAGACTTTCTAATTTTTCTATGATTTCCAAGTTGTCAGAAAATTTATCCTGCCCTTGAGGAATAATGTAATCAAAGTACTCTCTAGAATCAAAGTTTGAGCGTTCAAGTCCCAACTTTTGGTAAATAGTGGGAAGAAAGCCGTTATGAAAAAGATACCAGGGTACAAGCGTTTCTTTTTGTGTAATAGGATGAGTGTATTCAATGCCCTGGTTGTGCGCGAGGGTTGCGTGTCTTACATGTACCACGAGAAAGTCAGTTTCAATTTTGTGAAGTAAAGATTGTTCAAGACTTTCTTTAAAAGAACGCGTATCCCTGTGAACAGTTAATCCGTCAGAGGCTGTATTATTTCTCCACGTTTGTTGTTGACTGTAGAGTGCTGAAATAACATATTTGTTGCCAATAAATAAAAAAGTGAATGGTTGAAAATCAATAGACTTCTTGCATAAATCTTTTTTTGTCTCACGCAAAGACGAGCCAGTGCGTTGGGCGGCTCTGCCGACAGCCGCGCGACTGCCGCGCAAAGAAAAGATCGCAAATAACGACTTTTGTAAGAGGTCTAATATCGATGAGAGCCTCAGTTCATTAATATCCAGACTGTGACTACCTCAATTAGTATTGATACAAAAAATTAAAAGAATCTCATGTATTATTAATCAAACATAAATAAAAATATAAATTATCTAAAATCTACCATTTTTATTAAAATTTAATTTTAAAAATAGAGCAATTATTACCTATTTGAACAGCTTTAATTTCCCAACTCTCAAAAAAATGATTGTATTGTTTAAGCTGAAATTTGAGTATCAGTATTGTTGTGATTCATAGTTAAACAACTTTCCATAAAGTGCTGAAATTTGAATAAAGCCTGTAATTGACTTATCCCATTTACATCATGTTTTATTTTTTTGATTATTTCAATGTAGGATTAACTATATAACGTACATAAATAATGTAGTTTTGATATTAATTTTATTTGGAATTTCAATGTCATGAGATTATTATAATGAGGTGGACATAATAAAACGTAAAATCCCAACGACAGAAACCTTCTGCTGTTGGTGGTTTGACATTATGCCTACTGCCTTTTACTTATTTAACTTGAATAGTTGTAAATAACTACTCTTTACTGGCTCATAATTACTACATTTAAGCTTTGTTTTTCTATCCAATTCACCAAAGAATCAGTAACTGATAAGTAGCTCAACCTAATTAAACGTGAAATGTCATTACGAGCGCAACGAAGTGTAGCGAAGTAATCGCAAAAACTCTATTTGACGTTTTCAAAGTTGATTTACTTATCTTGCATTCCTGCACTGAAAGTCGTGGCTACACGAGGCTTTACCCGCCTGCACAGGTTGAAAACCTTGATTTTACGAAGATTTGGATTGTGCTAACGGGATTATGATGATCTCGCTTTTTCGCGTTGCTGGCTTCCCAATTGCTAGACAAATACATACTACAAGTGTAGTATGTATATAAGCCTTTATCATAAATACTACAAAGTGTCGGTCATGAGCAGATTTTCTTCAAATATTAGTAACGGGATGTATTGCCAACCCAGTAAGGGTTTAGGCGGAATACTTGCGTTGCTTGTGCTTGAGGGAAAGTATCGATTTTTTGGCGGTAAATCTGCAAGTGTTGGCATAGAGGCAGGGATTTGCAAATTGATCAATCGTGATCAACTGATCCAGAGGGGGGGGGTGCAGATGCTTTCCAGCACCAATATAGGGCAAAAAGTGAGTACTTCCCCACCCCCGCTTTTAATAACTAGAGGCGGGGGTTGTTTTTTGAGGAGTAAATCAACATATGGAAGCTCAACAGCGCAGTCAACAACCACATGTATTACAAAATTCGGTGGTAGTCTTTTCTAAGAATTATCTACCATTGGCACGTATTAATATTAGACGAGCGATCGCACTGTTAATCACAGGTCAGGCAGAATCGTTGGAGTTTGGCAGCACCAAGCGTTGGGAAATTCGCTCACCCAATGTGGTATTGCAAGTTCCTGAACACATCCGTTTGACAGTTGGCAATCCTGAAAGACACTGGAAAGTGCCTCCTGTGAATCGACGTGAAGTACTGAAGCGAGACAACCACACCTGCCAATACTGCGGTAGCACCAAACATCTAACGCTTGATCATGTGATTCCCCGTTCAAAAGGTGGACAACACAGTTGGGATAATGTTGTAACTGCCTGCGAGAAGTGTAACTCAACTAAGAGCGATCGCTTGCTTCACGAAGCCTCTATGGTACTGAAAACCAAGCCTAAAGCCCCAATTCACCCAGCAGTTGCATTTGCAGAACAATTCTGGAACAGCCAACGCCTGACTGACAATGATGAGTTTGTAGGTAGGCTATAAAAGTGCTATTTTTGCCACAGATCCCCGACTTCTCTGAGAAGTCGGGGATTTTGTTTTTCACATTATTACTTCCAATATAATTACTAATTTACTTTCAATATTGACTATATTTATAATTAAAAAACACGCTTTTATTACTTTTGTATTTACTATTACAAATGCATATTTTATAAATGTTAGTTGTTGTACATTTAAATGTTTTTTAATGTGCAATTTCATGAAAATAGCAAAATCAGCTATACTATCAAGCTTTTTTATCTGATATTTTAATTTTTTGACAATTGCTAAAAAAAAACTTAAGCTAAGAGATAGGAAACACTAAATCAAATCCCCAACATTGATTTTGTTTATAAAAATTAAAAATCACTGTTGTAGAGTATCAGCATGAACAAATAAATTAAACTCAATCATTAACTATAAATAATAGCCTCCCATCATTTGGCTACAAGAAAGCTTACACAAGAGCCGCCGGATTTCGCTACGCAGATCTGATGATAAATTCCGGTTATCTGTGAATGCTTGTATTGTTGTGATTGCATGTCAATCATTGAGGATTAACTGAGGAGCGGTAGATATGTCCAGGAGAATACAATGCTTGAGTATCTTACATCTTTGAACGATCACAATTTACCCTACCCAGATACGATTCATCCCATCGTAGTCCACTTCGTAATTGCGATGGTATTGTTTGCATTCTTCTGTGATGTAGTTGGTTACTTTACTGGTAAAACTCATCTTTTCGAGGTGAGTTGGTGGAATATGTTTGTTGCCACGATCGCCATCTTCGTAGCCATAATTTTTGGTCAATTTGAAGCCGGCTTGGCACAACCTTATGACTTAGCTAAATCAGTACTAAATGTACACACCTTGATTGGTTGGTCACTTTCAGGACTAATTGCGACCATCACAGCATGGCGCTATGTAATTCGTTCTCGCAACCCACAAAAACTACCAATTTATTATCTAGGGGCAGGGCTGCTGTTAACTGTGATAGTTGGCTTGCAGGTCTATCTTGGAGATCAACTTGTTTGGGTATATGGACTGCACACAGTCCCAGTGGTGGAAGCGGTAAAGGAAGGAATTTTGCAATGAACTCTGAACTGATTAATCAATTGAGCGACTTGGGTGCCAACGGACTGCCTTACACCATTCCCATTCATCCCAACTTAGTACATCTGACTCTGGGTTTATTCATCATCGGCATTACCTTTGATATCGTTGGTGTGCTGTTTCCCTTCCAAAAATGGGTCTTCAAATTTTTGGCGATTTCTGTAGAACGTGCCAACTTCTTTGATGTCGGTTGGTACAACATGCTAGCTTCCAGCATCATCACTTTTTTCACCGTTGCAGCAGGCTTTTATGAAATGCTGCTGGCAACACCACCAGCCGATGTCAAAAGTGCCTGGGGATTGCAGGCAATGGAAACCATGCTTTGGCATGGTGTTGGTGGCGTATTGTTATTAGCCTTGATTGTGATTATGACAATTTGGAGAGGATGGCAGCGCTTCGTCTGGAGTGAAGATGCAGATAAACAAGTCCATTGGAGTTATTTACTCACAGGTGTAGTAGTCATGTTCATTATGTTTCTCCACGGCACACTAGGAGCGCAAATGGCTACTGAATTTGGCGTACACAACACAGCAGATAATTTGTTGCGATTAGGCAAAGACCTGAATACAGTCCTCAAGTAAACACTGCTTTGCAGAGTCCAAAGTCAATAGTCAATAGTCCAGAGTTGTTACTATTGACCCTTGACTCTTGACTCTTGACCCTTGACCCTTGACCCTTGACCCTTGACCCTTGACCCTTGACCCTTGACTCTTGACCCTTGACTCTTGACCCTTGACTCTTGACCCTTGACTCTTGACCCTTGACTATGAACATCCGCAAGATATTAAATATATTGACCCTGATTACGGGTGCGATCGCAGTGACTTTCACCAGTCTCTGGATAGGTAAGCAAGCTTATTTTTGGCTTCCCCCACAAGCAGCAGCCGAATCTCACCTGATTGACGATTTGATTAGCTTCTTGGTAACGCTTGGTGCATTCATCTTTTTGGGAGTGACTAGCACTCTGGTGTATTCGATTATTTTCCATCGGGCGAAAAAAGATGACTTCACCGACGGCCCAGCCATTGAAGGTAATATCGCCTTAGAAGTTGTTTGGACAGCCATCCCAGTGATGCTAGTGCTTTGGATTGCAGGTTACAGTTCTCAAGTTTACGAACAAATGGCAATTCAAGGCCCCGCGCAGTTAGTTCACCTACATAATCCTATGGGGATGGAATCGGCTTATGCAGCAACAAAAGATGCACCTGTTGATGTTTTAGCTGAACCTGTAGAGAAAATCGACGTAGTGGCTAAACAATGGGCTTGGGTCTTCCACTATCCAGAGAACAATATTACCAGCACCGAATTGCATTTGCCTAGCGATCGCCGGGTGCGTTTAGCCTTGCAATCAGAAGACGTTCTGC
Source organism: Nostoc sp. UHCC 0702 (assembly GCA_017164015.1). Lineage (GTDB taxonomy): Bacteria > Cyanobacteriota > Cyanobacteriia > Cyanobacteriales > Nostocaceae > Amazonocrinis. Next base: position 7,245,164 of record CP071065.1, on the reverse strand, counting down.
ACGGCTTTTATATTCCGGCATTCCGTCTCAAGCAAGACATTATTCCCAACCACACCATCGACTTTGAATTCACTCCCATCCGCACCGGTGAATATCGCCTCACTGATTCTCAATATAGCGGCACATACTTTGCAACCATGCAAGCCAATGTAGTTGTCGAATCTCCAGAAAAGTACCACCAGTGGCTAGCCCAAGCTGCAACCCAAGAACCATCACCAGCCAAAAATCAAGCAGCTTCTGAGTATGCCCAAGCATCTACTCAGTCAGTGAAAACTGGTTGGACGACAGTTGCACCTGCACCATCTCCTTTAGTTAATTACCCAGGTTAAAAGGATCACCGATGACAAATATCCCTATTGAAGGCCTCAGTCTCCCGACTGAAAAGCCTCACCACGAATCCCCAGGTGACTGGAAGCGATACTTCAGCTTTAGCACTGACCACAAGGTCATAGGTATTCAGTACCTTGTTACTTCATTCTTCTTCTTTTTAGTCGGCGGTATCTTTGCGATGGTGCTGCGGGGAGAACTAATTACACCCGAAGCAGATTTAGTAGATCGCACCGTCTATAACGGGATGTTTACCATGCACGGCACTGTGATGCTGTTCTTATGGACATTTCCCTCGCTAGTTGGTTTTGCTAACTATCTAGTACCCCTGATGATTGGGGCGAGAGATATGGCATTTCCTCGCCTCAACGCCGTCGCTTTTTGGATGGTGCCTGTAGTCGGGATTCTGTTGATGGGTAGTTTCTTTGTTCCCGGTGGCCCAGCCCAAGCAGGTTGGTGGTCTTATCCACCGGTGAGTCTCCAGAATCCCACAGGTAACTTAATCAATGGACAAGTCATGTGGCTGCTGGCGGTAGCAATATCTGGAGTATCTTCGATTATGGGGGCAGTTAACTTTGTCACCACAATCGTGAAGATGCGGGCACCAGGCATGACCTTTTTCCGGATGCCTTTATTTGTCTGGGCAGTATTTAGCGCCCAAATTATCCAATTGTTCGGACTACCTGCACTGACTGCTGGTGCAGTGATGCTACTACTGGATCTCACCGTTGGTACTGGCTTTTTTAACCCAGCTAACGGAGGAAATCCTGTGATGTTCCAGCATTACTTCTGGTTTTACTCCCACCCCGCCGTTTACGTGATTATTTTGCCCGTCTTCGGCATTTTCTCAGAAATCTTCCCAGTTTATTCACGTAAGCCTCTGTTTGGCTACAAAGTAGTTGCCATTTCATCAATCTTGATTGCCGTAGTCAGCGCTATTGTTTGGGTACACCATATAAATTTGTTAGTAGTTTAAAAGGTTGATAAATAAGCAATTTCAGGTGCGGCTGTACTAAATTGCTTAAATTTGGGTTAACTTCCTCTATTTAACGACTTATATCTCCAGCTATATATCAGCATTGCCAGGATTTTGTGAAGCGCTTTTGTAATACTAGTAACAGTTTGTAGCGCTTATTTTTCGCTTATAAAATAAAAATCAACGTTCAGCTGGTTAATAATACTGTTCAATTAATGCTAAAAGTCTTTGTCAATAGCGGCGTTACTGATTGAAAATATGAATTTTCCTCACGCAAAGGCGCAAAGACGCAAAGAAAAAGAAACGTAATTTTGGTATTTCATCTGAATAAAGAGAATAAATCTTTTCCAGAAGTCCTTCTTTTCACCCTCTTCTCTGCGTGAGGCAAAAAAAAGATTTATGCAAGAGGTTTAATCTGCGACATTCTTTTTTTAAATTAGTATTACAGCAGTTTTCATTTATTTAGACCACACTCTTGCGTTATTATTTGCGCCTTTGCGCGGCAGTCGCGCGGCTGTCGGCAAAGCCGCCCAACGCGCTGCCTTGCCTTTGCGTGAAACAAAAAAAATATGGTTCATTTATCTGAAAATAGCTGTAAGATACGCGGTGCGTTAGGCTGAAGCCATAACGCACCCTACAATAACTCATACACAAACAAATGATTTTTGGCAATCGAAGTACTATATTTTAGTATTGCTACAAACTGATTGTCTCAATTTTTCATTCTCGAATTGCAGCAATTGTATTTCTAATTTCAACCTTTGATTTTCTTCCCTCAGCGTCTCTAAATCAGATTTCTTACTAAGTGCTTCATTAATAGCTTTTTTGCGATTATCAAGTCCAAAATATTTTTGATAAACCTTAGTATGCATTTCTACAGAATGCCCTAAATTATCAGCCGCTGCTTTGATTGGTATTCCCATTAAATGCGCCCGAATTGCCCAAGCATGTCGTAAATCATAGGGATTGAATGGTATCTGCACTTTGTCATCAAACCACGAGGCATTATGTTGTACTACATAGCTACAATCTTTAAATGATGTAAATTTAGAGATTTTTTCTACCAACATTTCTATGCAGAGTTGGTTTTTTAAATCAAATAAATTAACCCATTCAGGATATAAAGGTAAAGTTTCCCTAGCTCCTGTCTTACATTTTTCGCTAACTTTCCAAGTCAAATCCTTATTGTCTGGACTTAACCACCAATTGATATCCGGTTCTAAAATAATTTCTCTCGGTCTTAACCCATAGGTTGCTATCATGCCATACATCCATCTCCAAAAAAGCCAATTATTTTCAAAACCACTTCTACGTCTACTAGGTGTGGCATAAGCGTATTTTTCATACTCATGAAAGTATTTAATGATGTCTGAGTCGTTAGGAATATTTCTAGCTTTCGGTAATGGTTGTTTTTTAAATACTGATAAATCAATGTTAATATTAAAACAGCCAGCTAAAACATTGAGAATTTTAAATAATTGCCATCTTTGTGATTCACTAAAACATTTTAAAATTTCTGTCTTTAAAGCATCTGATGTAATCGGGCAATCTAAACTAATATGTTGCTTGATTCGTGACTCATACTGATAATAGGTATGTTCACTTTTTATCGTTCTTTTTCTAGTCTTAAAATACTCTTGTTCAAAAGTTTCTAAAGCTGTTTTGATAGTTAAAATCTGTTTGGAAATTAAAGCTTGTTTACCTAAATATTTATCTGTCCACGTAAACTGTTTACGAGCTATTAATTTACCAAGTTCATAAGCTTCTTCTTCCGCAGTTTTGAGTCCATCCAAATTAGCGGGAATACCCAAAGATATTTTGTACTGTTTAGTTCCTGTACCTTTGGTATCGTTATCACCGGGCTTGATTGGTAAAGACGCTTGTAGCTGGATGCTTCCTTTATCACAACATAAGCCTACCTTGACTTTAGCGGACTTAAGTCTTGCTTTGACACTTTGGAACTCATCATCAAATTTATCACTTAAATAACTAGCGATCGCTCGCTTTTGATGTGCAATACCCATATAACTCCCATCGGTTGTAGCTGGAGGTTCAAAATCTGCGAATAATTCGCTCTCGTTCTGATGTAATTCAGTTGTTGACATTTTCTTAAATTTTGCTTACTTTTAGCGTTCAAAATGTACATTGTCCACAATGAGCAATGTCTCTCAGGCAACAGAATAGTGCATTTACTCATCATACTATTGCTGAGTTTCACCATATGTATGTTAGTGGTACTCCTGGCTGGATGCGGTTGATATTCATGCTGACTACCATGTTTGTGTCTGTACCCACCGGCATTAAGGTGTTTGCTTGGGTAGCGACCATTTGGGGCGGTAAACTGCGGCTGAATACGCCGATGCTGTTTGCTTTGGGTGCATTAGTCATGTTTGTGTTCGCCGGGATCACAGGCATCATGCTTTCCTCTGTGCCGGTTGATGTCCACGTTAACAATACTTACTTTGTAGTCGGACACTTCCACTATGTCCTCTACGGTACCGTGACGATGGGTTTATATGCTGCCATCTATCACTGGTTCCCCAAGATGACCGGACGCATGTACTACGAAGGTTGGGGCAAATTGCACTTTTGGTTAGCCTTCATCGGTACCAATCTCAACTTTTTACCGATGCACCCATTAGGATTACAAGGGATGTTACGGCGAGTTGCTTCTTACGCCCCAGAGTATGAATTTTGGAACATTATTGCTAGCCTCGGCGGATTTCTATTAGGAATGTCCACTTTGCCTTTCATTTTCAATATGGTAATTTCTTGGATGCAAGGTGAGAAAGCACCAGATAATCCTTGGCGGGCCATTGGTTTAGAGTGGTTGGTTTCTTCACCACCCCCAGTAGAAAACTTTGAAGAAATTCCCATCGTCATTTCTGAACCTTATGGTTACGGCAAATCTGAACCGTTAACAGCAGAAGTTGATAGCAAGTTGCATTCAGAAATAGCATTTGACAGATGAGGAAGCAGAGGGAGATAAAAAAGTTTTTCTATAAATACTCTCCCTCATCTCCCTCATCCCCCTCATCCCCCTCATCCCCCTCATCCCCCTCATCCCCCTCATCCAAGGATAATTCCACCAATGGACAGTTATATTGTTTCAGATGAATTGCAGCAACATCTGCATGAGACAGGCGGCGAACATGGTCATGATGAAGAAGGCAGTAAGATGTTTGGCTTCATCGTCTTCCTACTGTCTGAAAGCGTTATTTTCCTCAGTTTTTTTGCAGGATACATTATCTACAAAACAACGACTCCTAACTGGCTACCAGTTGGTGTTGAGGGACTAGAAATTAAAGAACCTGCAATCAACACGGTAATTCTCGTTGCTAGTAGCTTTGTGATTTACTTGGCGGAACGGGCGCTGCAACGCCATAACTTGTGGAGATTTCGCCTATTTCTCTTAGCAACGATGGCGATGGGAAGCTACTTTTTGCTGGGACAAGCCATTGAATGGAGTCACCTGGCTTTTGGCTTCACCGCTGGAACCTTCGGAGGTATGTTTTATCTATTAACAGGTTTCCACGGTTTGCACGTTTTTACTGGAATTCTGTTGCAGTTGATTATTTTAGTGCGATCGTTCATACCTGGCAACTACGAGACAGGTCACTTTGGAGTCAATGCCACCTCTTTGTTCTGGCACTTTGTCGATGTCATCTGGATTGTTTTGTTTATCCTTATTTATATTTGGCAATAAGGAATAAAGGGGACTGGGGATTAGCAGTAATGGGTTTTCAAAAAGAAAAATTATGAAATTTGCTCTGACCCCTACCAAATTTTTTCATAATTACCCAGTCCCCAGTCCCCAGCGATGCACTGAGCGTGGTCGTTGTGTCCCCAGTCCCTTTTAAGGATAGAGACCTCTGTCAGTCAAAGCTTGGGCAACCCTACCGACTCCCAAGGTATAAGCTGCTAATCGTAGAGGAATTTGCCGTGATTTCGATTGTTGGGTGACTTGGTGATAAGCTTGCACCATCAAGTGTTCCATTTCGCGGTTGACGCGCTCTTCATCCCAAAATACATAAGAAAGACCTTGTACCCACTCCAGGTAACTCACGACAACACCGCCAGCATTGGCCAAAATGTCTGGTAGGACTGTGACACCCCGCGCCTCTAAGACTCGGTTGGCTTCAAGGGTAGTTGGGCCATTGGCTGCTTCTGCTATAATCTGCGCTTGGATTTGATTGACATTCTCTTGAGTGATTTGGTTCTCCAAAGCTGCTGGTATTAAGACATCGCAGGGTAAAGTCAATAAATCTGCATTACTAATTGATACAGCTTGCCCAAAACCAATAATACTCTTATGGTTAGCAGCAGCGTAGGCTTTCAACGCTGGAATATCCAAACCATTTTCGGAATATATTCCACCTGCACTCGTTGAGACTGCTATAATTTTGGCTCCCTCTTGGTGTAACAATTCAGCCGCAGCCATTCCCACATTACCGAGACCTTGGATAGCTACCCGCACTCCCACCAGAGATTTACCTTGATCTGCCAGCGCCTCACGCACAATAATCATCGTGCCACGTCCGGTTGCCATTTCCCGTCCCCGCGAACCGCCAATAGAAAGTGGCTTACCAGTGACAACTCCTGGTACAGCATGACCAACATTTACTGAGTAAGTGTCCATCATCCAAGCCATTTCACGGGCAGAAGTACCCATGTCTGGTGCTGGTATGTCTACAGCAGGGCCGATATCTTTAATCAACTCGCTGGTATAACGACGGGTGATACGCTCTAATTCGCCAACACTATAAAGCTTTGGATCTATGGCAATACCCCCCTTACCACCACCGTAGGGAATACCTAACAATGCACATTTCCAAGTCATTAGCATTGCTAAAGCTGACACTTCCCGCAGTGTTACGGCTGGGTGGTAACGAGTTCCACCTTTGTAAGGGCCTAAAATATCGGAATGCTGTACTCGATGTCCAGCAAAAACTCGCACTTCACCATTATCTAGTTTTACAGGAATAGAAACTGTCACCACTTTGCGCGGGTGGCTAAGTATTTCTACTATTCCTTGAGCTAACTTTAATTCCTTAGCTGCTGCCTCTAGGTAGCTACAGGCTTGATCGAATGGGCAAATGTGCGCTGGAGAAGCAGCTTCCAGCGGCAGCACAGGTGTTGAAACCATAAAATTTTCTCCTCATCGCGGTTTGTTCGCGAGCCAGATACATATATGCCTAGCTTATCCTTGTTTTTGGAGATTATGAGAATTTTGTAGTTTTTGTTACATTTTTATTTTCAATTTATGATATTGGTGACACTGCAAGGAAACACAAACCTAAATCGTGAGGTTAAGTAATCACCGTGGCTTGAGCAACGGTGAGGATGTCAACGGCTCAATGGATTTCTGTTTTCTGCTGCTGAAATTATGGCTTGCTCAATTCTTTTTAACCGGGTTTCTGGACGTTTTGCACTCTCAACCCAAAATAGGATATTCTTCTTCAATGAATTACTAAATGCCTCAAAATTAAAATTGGCTTTGGGGTTTGCTTCCAAGGCTTGTTTCAAATCTATCGGAATTGTCAACGCTTCAATAGCATCCAAATAGTTCCATGAGCCATCTTCTTTAGCTTGTTGAATTTTTTCTAAACCTCCCTGAATCATTAAGCCTTGTTCAATTAGCTCTTCAATATATTGCTTATTTAATTTTGACCATACACTTTTGGGTTTGCGAGATGTGAAGATTTGCTGATAACGGTCTTCATCCAATGATTTAACTTTACTGTCAATCCAACCAAAGCATAAAGCTTCTTTAACTGCTTCGCTGTATTTAACGCTTGGTTTACCGCTTTTGACTTTGTAGTAAATTAACCATATACCAGGAGAAGTCAGATGATTGTTTAACAACCACTTACGCCAACAGTTGCGATCGCTAGCATAAATGCTTTCCAATTGGTCATCAAATTTTGGCATGACTGAAGATTTACATATTTTGCACAAAGTCTTATAGGCTAAACATTTCAAAGCTTACATACTAGCGATCGCTCTTACGAACCCGAAAAATTAAGCCTTTATTATATTGATCGTCCTCCATTATACTCCTGCCACAGCGACAAAAGCCTTTGTTAGTCTAATACCATTTTGGATTGGTAATCGCCCTCTGTATGCGGTTTTGTACATCCATCTGTTGTAATCATTTTTCAAATTGGTATAATTTTTAAGCTAATACCAATTTAAGGATATAAAAATAGAGTATCTTCAATTAGCTGTTTTTCTTCAGCAGAAAGATTATTGATAAGATCCATTAATACTAAATTTGTTTTATAATACTCTTTTAATAGTTCTTTTTGTGATTCATTAAAAACTAAATCATATCCAATCAAGTCTTGAATTTTATTAAGCCAATCTTGACCGTTAATTTGTCGCCATTGCTCTAATTTTTCTTGTTCTATTCTTGGATTTTTAGGTAATTCATCTTTTAATTGCTGTAAAGCTTGTTTGAGTTCAGGCTCGATATCAAGTAACAAGATTGATGCAATTACATTAGCTGGATCAGATGTAGAGTTAAATTTAAAAGAAAGTTCTAGTCCAAGAGCATTTACACGATTGAAACTATCAAAAAAATTACGAACTTGGGAATTACTATTTACAGTAGGGTCGCAATTACGAACAAAGCCAAGAGCAAAAATTCGGATGAGAGCCAGATAAAAAGCTCTAGTCTGTGTGGGTTTATATTTACTATCAGCTAAAGATGATTTCTGATGTATCCAAGATAAAAGAGTCTGTAATTTAACATTTTGCGCTACTAAAGCATCAGCCTCTTCCTTCATCTGGCGTAGAAGTGCAAATTTTTCTGTAGCATTCATTGTACTAATAGCTTGTGAATAGTCTACTGGCAATTCTTCTAAAATTTGATTTTCTTCAATTAAAGCATCGACAGTAGACTTAATAAAATGCTTAATTAGCCAATCTCTAGCTAGAGAAAAATTACTATCATATTCTACATATATTGCACCTATTAAAGCTTCAAACATTTCGCCGAAAAGTTCTTGCTGTTGACTCTCATGTTTTTGCTGTTCACTTCCTCCTAATAAGGATAAACCTTTTAAATTTAACTGTTTCGCAAATTTGTAACAGGTTACTCTTCTGACAATCTCACTTTTAATATTGGTTATTATTTCTTGATTAAAATCTGGATATTTTTCATAAAGATATCCAATAACAGTATGACTTAAAATAGTATCTCCTAAAATTGCTAATCTTCTATACTCTCGCTCTTGCTTATCTTGTAGCTCTCGATTTCTACGATTTTCATAAATTCGTGAAGGATGCGTCAAGGCAATTTCAAGTAAATCTGTTCTTTTGAAGTTGAAAATTCCAATAGCTTGTTCAACTCTTGCAATATTTATACTCATATTTTTACTGCTTTTTACTAGCGCTGGAACATGCTGTAATTAGCAAATTATACGTTATTTTTTAGTTAATTTTACTACCCAATCAAAAATATCTATGTAATTCCCGCATTAATTAATAGTATTATTATATAGCAATACTATTTGATTTGTGAGAATTGAAAGCTTGAGATCCCCGACTTCTTTGAGAAGTCGGGGATCTTGTTTCTCACGAATGATTTAGGACTGCTATAGCACATTTCACCTGAATGAAGTACACAAGGGCAGGATGCCCAACGCTACTTGCTACAAGTCGGGGAACCCGCCCAACGCAGTGGCTCCCCCCACAAGAAAGATTTATCATATTAAGATATGTACTTCATTTACTTGAAAATTGCTGTATATGCTTTGATACCATTTCACGAAATACCTGATAAAGGCAGAGACGTTCCGGTGGGATGTCTCTACAGCCGATTCATCTGTTGCAAATAAAGTATAAAATCCAAAATGCTATAAGTTTTTTATACAAAAATTGCCTGTTTCTTCTTGAAATTGTCCTTTGTCATTAGTCACTGGTATTTACAAACGACTAATGACAAATGACAAATGACAGTCTTAATTAAATTGGTGCAAAAATTTCAGAAGTAAAGTTGCCATGTAGACCATAGGGTATGTGATGCTTGAGATGCAAGCGAGCGATCGCTCCTTTGGAGAAATCACTGGCATCCAAAATCACCACATCTGAGCGATGAGCCGCAGCATCATAAACTAAAGCCAGCACCCAACCGTCATCTTCCCCCTTTGAACCTGGACGAGGAACAAAAATTGGCTCACCCATGAAACCACGGGGTGCAGCACTCCAAAGTTGTCTTTCTCCTGACTGTAAATCAATTTTCAGCAATGCTTGTAAAGGAGCATTACCAATTTCTGCATGAGCCGCACCAATGTAGAAATATTGATAGTTTCGTCCCACATTAGCCGGGTTTATAGTGGGAAATTCACAACAGCGGCTTTCAATGAGCTTACTTTGCACTGTTCCATCGTCGAGGTTGAGATTAAACCGCCAGAGTTGTCCAGGCGAAATTGCCTCAAAATTAACTTGTCGAAAATCACTTTCCGGCTCTACTTCAGGTAAAGATTCGTAGCAAATCGAGTCAATAAAAATTTCATTTCCCACCTCAAAAGCATTGATGTGGTGGAAGACGAAACCAGATTGGGTTGACAAAATTTTTACCTTAGTTTCCTTTGTTTGAGGAAAGCGAGGAATAACTATGATACGAGTTGGTTGATGCGGTTGGAAATCGATACATTCCCCCGCTGAACGTATTCCCAAGGCAAAAGGTATGGGGTTGAAGCTGACAGGATTTTGAAAGAAGATGCAGTAATGAGGAGTGATGACAAAATCATGAATAAAGCAGAAACCAGGAACACTATGAGCGTGTTTTCTAACAATTTTACCTGCCAGATTTAGCTCGAAAATAGTGATTGTAGTGGAAAGTCCGGGTTTAATAGAAAAGTTTACCAAGCAAGGTTCACCACCATCTTGCTCACAACTGGGGTCAAAACGGGGATGGGCGCTAAAGGCTTCACCAGATGACAAAACACCGTTGAAATATTCTCGCCCCAATGTTTCTAAAGTGTAGGGATCGAGGAGATGGGGTTCGGCTGCTTCCCATAATGCCAAAAGTTTACCACCCCAGTAGATAACATTGGTGTTGGCAATATTTTTGAGTTTGAAGTCGAAAACATTAGCTAGCCAACCACCTGGTTTTTGAGTACCAAAGACACCACGATAAAGAATTTTGCCGGCTTGTTGTTCTGCTACATAGCCTTCGGTGCGGATAAAACGATTGCGAAAATGGGCACGACCATTGGCAAAAGTGACGCGACTAATCATGCCATCACCATCAAATGGATGATGAATGCGTTGTCCATTTACATCCAGTAAACCAGGGCCGTTTCTAAACAGCGTACCTTGCAGTTCTGAAGGAATTTCTCCTTCTACATCATCAATCCAATAATCAAATTCTTGGTTAAGGGATTGATATCCTCCTTGCCAATCTGCACGAGTGTAGGATTTTTCTAAAGTTGGGTTTTGTTGAATTTTGAAACTTTGCATATGTTTTATATTTTTTTGTTACCTTGCCTTCTAGCTAGAAATTAGGGAGTGGGGAATAGGGAATAGGCAGTAGGAAGGAAAACCTTTTTTATATTTGGTTGTGGTAAATTCCTGTGGATGGCTGACTTGAAAATGCTACATTGTGGTATATTTACAATGCCCAATGCCCAATGCCCAATACCCATTTTTAAATTCTTTGTTAGTCAACTGCTTCTGATTCTGATTCTCGCAGTATTAACTCAGGCATTAAATCAGGTAAAAATGGCTTTTCTCCATTAGTGGCTAACGCTGGTGTCTCACTTTGTGAGTCACTATCTGGTAGCCAGTTGAGGAATGGTAATGGTAACAAAGTGCTGAGGTTAGTAATGAGCACCAATAGCCAAAGGGAGTCAAAGTTAGTTTGAGTAATCCCTAGCCAATGCATGATGATAGCCCCAGATCCGTAGCTAACTATTCCTGCCAAGTTCATCACCGACATCAACAAGGCAAATAATGTCGCCTCCACTCCCGAAGGACAAAGTCTCGCTGCAAGGACTAACACTGGCATATAGGCGATTTGCCCCATAACAGTGAGTACGAGACTGTCACCCAAACTAAACCAGTGGTCGTCTATGCCTAGAACTCGGTTGGTGTGAGTCACCAATAGCAGCATGGTCATTCCTAAAACTGCTGAAATGACAGTACTCCAACCAAAAATTACGCGAAATGGGACACTTTTGAGGAATCGTTGAAAAATCCAAATACCAGCTAAGGAAGCAGCACTTGTCACCAGCCGTACCCGACCTAAAAATTCTGGTTGAAAGTGGAGTTCGTTGGTGGTAAAGAAGAAAAAAGCTGAGTCAGCAGTTGGGGTAGCTTGCAAGATGAAAATGAATGCTGCTGGCAACCAAATTATTTTTTGGCTGATGGCTTGGCGTAGTTGCCCCATTTGATGCTTAACGTTGAGAAAGTTAGTGTTATTAGTTTCGTTAGCATCTTTGCGAATGGGAGACTCGGCAATGAACCAAGCCATCGCACAGACTATAAGAGGGAATAAGGCAGTAATCCAAAATATCGTGCGGGTAGTGAAATGTTCCAGAAGCAAACCGCTAAAATAGGCAGTCATCAAACCTCCCAAGGCGGAACTACCCCAGCACAGAGATTGTAGTGAACCAATATCCGCTTGCGATTCAACTCTCGCTCGTTCGACGACTAGTGAGTCAACTATCACATCACTGACAGCCACAGAAAGGCTAGTAAGACTGATTGTTAGTGTTGCCGCCCAGCTAGTATGAACTATTGTTGCCAGACTCACCCAAGAAAGAGCTCCCAGTATTCCGGCTAGCACTAGATATGGACGCCGACGGTAGCCGAATATGGGTAAGCCGTCTGAGATAAAGCCAAAGACCGGCTTGATAATCCAAGGTAGAGTGACAATTCCCAGTAGTGCTGACACCTGAGATGGACTCAGTAGGAGTTCGTCTTTGAGGAAAAAGCTGACGGCTAGACGCGCCAAGCCGATAACCCCTTGGACAAAGTAGACGGTAAGAATGGCAATGAACTCGGCACTTGGTTCATGGCCGAAGAAAATTTTGTCTTTTACTGAGTCTCTTACTTTAGACAAGCCAGAGGAGTCAATCAACATTTGATAAATATTTTTGAAGTTTTATCGACTTTTTTATCATATCGATTTCTTATGGTTTGGGTTGTAAAAAGAGCTAATCTATGGCTGTACAGGTAAAAATCCTCATTTGCCGACAGCATCGCAAATCTAGATAATTAAGCTGTAGTGGCGTTGACTGATGACTGTTGAGTGTCAATCGTCAAGGGTCAATGTCCTTCATGAGTGATTGTGCAACTTCAGATATATGTTTTAAGTTATTATTTCTTAATTATAGTTGATAAACTTTTGTTGAAAACAAGCAGACGTAAAGGATTGAGTATTGCGATCGCTGTTTGGCAAAATGACTGTAATATTAAATACTTAGTTCAGCAATTTATTAATTGCCGCTACATGAAAATAAGGATTTCGGTTGCGGTTCAGGCAAAGTCTTAATCAGTGGATGAGTATCTATAGCTGCACTTAAAAAATGATAGGAGACTGAGGGGAAATTCATCCTACTTTTCTTGTGTTTCTTTGCTTTACTAATTAATATTGTGTTTATAAAGAGCCTCTCATATCAGCTTGTTTTTTCGTTTTCATGTGTGTATAAATAGCTGCAATATTCCTTGCATCGTCTATACCTCGATGATGTGTGCCTTTTAACTCTATACCCAAAAGTTCAAGAGCCTTTGCCATACCAAAACCTTTAGATACGCCAAAATCTTCTGAAAATTCCTTTTTGATATTTATGTGTCCTGGAGTAAAAGGATAAGGGACATTATGAAATTGGCAATCTTGGATAAATTGCTTTTTATCGTAGTTTCCCCAAGAACAGAAAATATAATTTGGAAATAAATAAATCCATTTTTTTAACCCATAAATTGCCTCCGGAAATTTTGGCGCTTGGTTAATATCTTGTTGTCTGATAGTAGTCAAGTCAGTGCAAAAATATGTCAGATGTGGATGTCTAACTGGTTGAATAAATTGCTGAAACTCTGAATCAATTTTCCATGTTGCTCTATTGAGCATTACTGCACCGATTTCGATGATTTCCATTTCATGACTGGGAATACTGCCATTGTTGCAGCAAGTAGCCTCCAGATCGACTATCAAAAAATAGTGGTCTCTTTGAGTTTTCATATGAGGATATCAAGCTATATATTTTTTTACTACTTGCAAATTTGCAATGTAGTTATATTAGATAATTATTTTGTAGTATATATAATATTGTAACATAATTTCGCCAATTTTCAAGAAAGACTCGTCCAAATCCTTATCAAATGCAGCTTTTGACTTTTGAGCGTTTCTTTAATTTGTAATGATTGTCAACCTCATGCACTACTTTAATCAGCTGTGATTGACTAAACATGGAATTTTGGGCGTGAAATTTAGATTGATGGAAAAGGCTTGAGCAAGCCTTGTTGAATAGCGGTATTAACAGCGATCGCCCCCAGTGCAAACAAAGATATACTTTCAACAGCCAGCACTAAAAAAGGCAAAACTGTGCTGTATGAATTCCAGCCGATTTCTATCTGGGTTAATCCCCGCACCAAACCAAAAGCCAACACACCACCAGCTTTGAGTTGAGGATTTTGATCTGAGCGGATGATATAGCGGTAAGTAACGCCAAATAGCAAACCAGAAAAAACAGCGATACCACAACTTACCCACCAGTGCCAATTAAAATCTATTTGTAGAGAGGCGAGTGATGAAAAATACTTTGGCAGCACCAGGGTATTGACAAAACTGGCGATGAGAAAAGCAAAACCTAGAGAAAAACCACCAATGATTCCGGCTTTGAGGGATTCTAGGCGTTCTACCATCAGTTGATGATCTGAAGTTTCGTTCACTTGACTCCTGTATTCATGGCGACTGAGTATTGAGGAAGAAGCGGGGGGTAGGGGGAGTGGGGGAGCAGGGGTGCAGGGGTGCAGGGGAGATGAGGGAGAAATAACAACTGACAACTGACAACTAACAACTGACAACTGACAACTGACAACTGACAACTGACAACTGACAACTAACTCCTATTCTTCAAAGTTCCCAGTTCCCAGTATGATAAATATTAGAGACGGTTTGTAAATAATTTCAAAAGTAAAACTATGGCGATTTTGACACTGGGTTGGGTATCACTGTTGGTTGTGTTTACTTGGTCAATTGCAATGGTAGTTTGGGGACGCAACGGATTATAGGGGAATCGTGGAAAGTCAATTCCTGAGTATTTTGGCTTTACTTGCTTTTGTGCTGTTGCTAGCAGTTACTGGTGGCATTGGATACTTAACGCTGGCAGATTGGCGCGATCGCCGTCGTCGAGAAGACGAAAAACGCGAAACCCGACGCACTCCTGCTAAGCGGCGATAATTATCTCACAGCAAACTTAGCCTTGTTTTCTGGTTTCAAAAGTATTTGAGAAGGGACACGATAATAGCGTGTCCTTTCGTTTAATGGAGAATAATCAGCAATTTTTATTGTAATTGTTGTAACCAAGCGACTAAATCAGCTTCATTTGAAAAATCTAGTAAGGCTTCTGCTAAATCTTCTAACTGAGTTAACGATAACCCTTGGAGTTGTTGTTGTAATTCAGGAGTAATCACACCAATTCGCCTTGTTAATTGACGTTGAATTATTTTCAACTCTCCTTGTTGTATTCCTTCCTCCATCCAACTGGTGACGATTTGCATTACTACCTCCTGTTGAGTTGGTTCAAATTGAGCAATTTGAGTCTGAAAAATTTGTTCTTCTTGGGCATTTAGACGTAGGTAAGTGTCAATAAACCCGGAAACCAATTGCATCCTTGCGGGATCTAACTGCAAGGTAGCTAGCAAGCGCAGACACTCAGATTTTACTCTGGGGCGGTCTTTTGGTGCTATGTTCATTTTAGCCATGAGCGCACTCGCTACTGGGTTTTGTTGTTGCAGGAATTCTCGCCAATTCAGGCGATTCAACTGAATGACATCATAGTTGAACTGCAAGATAACTTTATTGGGAAATGCTAATTGATGAAAGTTTATCTCAGCTTTTTGAGGGCGATCATAAGAAAATAAAGCAATGGGGTAAACTGGTAAGCCATATTTCTCATACAATCTGGCAAAGTAGCGATACATCCGCAAATCAAAAGCTTCTTGATAATAAGCTTGATGTTCTAGATGCACCAGAAAAAATGATTCTTGTTCTCTAAATCTAGCTTTGACTATGAGGTCGGTTTCATATTTTTCGCCAGCGGTGACATCGGTAAATACTTCTTTGTCGATGAAGGTGATAGTATCCCTTTCTAGATAAGCGGTTATCTCTGGAAAGAATAACTCGATGAATTCCCAGAAGAAGGTTGTTAGTAGTTCTTTGAATAAGCGATCGTGGTCTATCATGTCAAATTTATATCATCTCGTTGATGAGCGATCGCTTTTTTGTCTCACGCAAAGACGCAAAGGCGCAGAGGAGAAGGAGGCGATCGCTTGGTGAGTTTTGGAAAAAGCGTTGTGTACCACTGCTAGACTAAGAGCAACGATGAGAAAATAGCAGATGGTCTCTAGCGTTGGAATTACTGACAGTATTAAAAGCTTGAGTGATTTACAGACTCGTTGTAATTTAACTCAAGCTGATAGCGATCGCTTTTTCTACGAGTGGATTGACGAATTACCCGAACTCAACCAACAAGAACAGGCGGGTATTGCTCGAATTAAGCAGCGCTATGACTACCATCGGGTTGATGGTCTACTGTTAGAAGGTACGATTAACCTTTTAGTGGTTTCGCCGTTGTTGGAACTCGCAGGTTTTCTCGATCCACCATATCGAATTCGCTCACCCTATGGCGTTGGATTAGAACTTGAAGATCCTGATGAAACAATTCGCGGCTTTATTGACACACTAGTTGTACAAAAAAGGCTGTGGATTTTGGTGGTGGAGTCGAAACGAAATAGCATTCCAGTACCAGCAGCATTACCGCAATTATTAGCTTATATGCTGACTAATCCTCAGAATAATAAACCTGTGTTCGGAATGGCAACAAACAGCGATGAGTTTGTATTTCTCAAGCTTACTCTCACAGACACTCCGCTGTATGATGTATCGCGGACATTTTCTTTATTTCCTCGAAGACATGAGTTAGCTAAAGTCTTGCGGATTCTCAAGCGATTGGGACAAGCTGTGTTGGAGTAACAAGTTATCTATTTTTTTACGAACCACAGAGGCGCAGAGGACAATGATCAAGAAGCTTTTTATGCCTATGTAGATAGAAAGCGGGCAGGTTCTAACGCTGTTCCTATGACAATTGAACAAGCAGAAATTGAACTGGAAAAGCGAATTAATCAAAAATAAATCATAATTGTGTATGCTGCTTTTCAATAAAGTATAACGAAGCATTTATTTGTCCAGTTTTTTATAGGAATACCACAGTTATACTAACAAATAGTAACAGTAAAGCTGTTCAATATCTACTCACATTATTAAACCATGCACTGGAGGAATACATATGGCTAATCAACCGATTGCAGCTAATTCATCAAGCCCACACCGCGATGAATTATTATTAGAAATTGAACAAATACCAGAAAAATATTTACCAGAATTACTACAATTTGTACGCCTATTTCGTCATACTGTAACGATACAGACATCTTTAACTGACTGGGAAAAAGGCATAAATGAAATTAATAGTAGTGATTCTGTTAAACAACAGCGCAAATCGAACATTCAAAAATTATTTGATTCTTGGAATGAGCTAGATGAACAACAAGAACAACAAGAAACCCTAGAAATTATTGAATCTATGAAAGGTATTTCTATTTAAAACAGGATGAGTAAGGTTATTATTTTAGATTCTACACCTGTGGGATTAATTACTAATCCAAAAGCAACACCTCTAGCTGTGCAATGTCAAGAATGGTTTTCTAGTCTCTATGATAGAGGATATGAAGTAATTTTACCTGAAATTATAGATTATGAAATTAGACGAGAGTTGTTGAGAGCAAATAAATTATCAGGGATTAGAAAACTTAATCAACTCAAGTCAGAAATTATCTACCTTCTTATTACAACAGAGGTAATGTTGAAAGCAGCAGAGTTATGGGCTGAAGTCAGAAAGCAAGGTAAATCTACAGCAGATAATAAAGCGTTGGATGGAGATGTTATTTTAGCATCTCAATCTATTTTAGTTGCTAATTATGGACATGAGGTAATTATTGCCACAAGTAATAAAAAACATCTATCTATCTTTATTGATGCTCAGGAATGGCAAGAAATTTAGAAAATTAGTCTACTATGACTTGCTTATTAGGTTTTTGCGATCGCATGTTAGTTGGTAAGTGGCGATCGTTTTTTTTGTCTCACGCAAAGGCGCAAAGACGCAAAGGAGAAGGGGGGCGATCGCTTGATAAAATTTTGGCAATGGGTAGCAGCTGGTTGTGAAATTGGCTTTTTTTAACAAACCACAGAGGCGCAGAGGACGCGGAGGGAAACAGAAGGCGATCGCTTGGTGGAGTTTGGGGGGCGATCGCTTTTTAACGAACTACAGAGGAAGAAGAGTCGAGTTCGTACCTTTTTTAAACGCAAAGAAACACAAAGGTTAGCGCAGAGAGACGCATAGTATTTTTAATATCAAATTTTAGCAGCGATCACTCTACCAATATTATGGAAGTATTGTTTAGTTACTCCGAAAGCGACAGGATGTTGAGCTATAACAAACACAGTTCGACTATTTCTACACACTAGAAAACCTTCTGGGGTTAATGTAAAATCAACATCCATTATTTTTTTAGTGATTTTTCTCCAAGAATATTCATATAGTTTACCGTAGAAAACAACTCCTTTAGGTTGATGTTCTTTAATTTTCTGAGCAATATGATTTATTCGCTTATCAAGACAATGTTTTTCATAAGCTGCTCTATCAGATAAATAAGCTAATTGAGTATGCTTATTAAATATCCAATTTTTAATAGATGGTGATGGTAAAGGCAATAATTCTAATAAGCAGGTTTCTTTATCTTTCCTACCTAAGTTGTATATTTGGTATTGACGAATATCTTCTAAATCAATATTCTCTTTTCCTTCGCTACTCAACACAATGCGAATCAATCCCTTCCACGTTGATTGTATTACTGCACGTGGTTGAAAGCCATCAGCACATCCCATATTTATATGATATTCTGCAACATCATCTATCTCCTTTTCTCCTCTTTTGGCCCATATATTTATTCTATGATTAACATCTTGAAAATCTCCTCCTGCTTCCTCCATACCAATAAACCAATAATTTCCTTGATAATTACCATATCCATAAAATGTCTCAATTCTTTTTTCTAGAAGCGCAT
This sequence comes from Nostoc sp. UHCC 0702, assembly GCA_017164015.1. GTDB lineage: Bacteria > Cyanobacteriota > Cyanobacteriia > Cyanobacteriales > Nostocaceae > Amazonocrinis. The sequence continues at coordinate 7,226,506 of CP071065.1, read as the reverse complement.
CATCAAAAAAATCTTGATTATTCATAGCTATCTATTCTTTGCGTCTTTGCGCCTTTGCGCGAAATAATACTCTTAAAAAACTTGCCTCAGAAGCATTACACCCCCAAGACAAGCTAACTCTCTAAATTCTTTCTTTGCGTTCTTCGCGCCTTTGTGGTTCGTTACAGCTGCTTCACTTCCGAAACCAACTTCGACACCATATCCTTCGCGCTACCAAAAAGCATCGTAGTTTTATCCTTGTAGAACAACTCATTATCTACACCAGCAAAACCCGTACTCATCCCGCGCTTAATCACAATTGTCTGCTTCGCCCGATCTACTTCCAGAATCGGCATACCATAAATCGGGCTATTGGTATCACTACGCGCCGCAGGATTTACCACATCATTTGCCCCAATTACTAAAGCCACATCGGCTTGTTCAAACTGGGGATTAATATCATCCATATCGTACAACTGGGTATAAGGCACATTTGCCTCAGCCAGCAACACATTCATATGTCCGGGCATTCTTCCAGCCACAGGGTGAATGGCATACTTAACATCAACACCCATACGTTCTAGTTGATCTGCCAATTCCCGCACACTATGCTGTGCTTGGGCTACAGCCATACCATAACCTGGTACAATCACCACGTTACGCGCATAACCCAACATCATCGCGCCTTCTTCGGGATCAATGCTGCGGACGGTTTGATCAATTGCAGCACCACCAGCCGCACCACCACCAGCAGCACTCCCTGTACCAAAAGCACTGAACAACACGCTGAAAAGCGAACGGTTCATTGCTTTACACATAATTTCAGTCAGGATAAGACCAGAGGCTCCCACTAATGCCCCAGCGATGATTAACATATTGTTCATCACCACAAACCCAGCGGCGGATGCTGCTACGCCCGACAAGGAGTTTAACAGCGAAATTACCACAGGCATATCGCCGCCGCCAATGGGGATGACGAACATCACACCCAACACTAAAGAAACCGCAACCACTCCCAAGAATATGGGTAAACTATCCGGTGTGATGATTAAGTAGGCACTACCCACCACGTAACCTGCCAGAAGCAAGAGGTTGAATGGTTGCTGGAAAGGAAATGTAATTGGGGAACCACTGATTAAACCTTGCAATTTGGCAAAGGCGAGAAAACTACCTGTGAAGGTGACACCACCAATTAACACATCCAACAACATGGAAATGTTCACATCCAACGGTATGGGTTGAGAACTTCCCAACAACCGCCAGAATTCTGCAACAGCCACTAGTGCCGAAGCCGCACCGCCTAAGCCGTTGAGTAAACCCACCATTTGGGGCATTTCCGTCATTTGCACTTTGTAGGCTGCGATCGCACCAATTCCCGATCCAATGGCCAAGCCTAACAAAATCATTTCATAATTCAACACATGCTGATCGAGCATTGTTGCCACAATTGCTAGCAACATCCCCACAGCCGCGATCACATTACCATTTCTGGCTGTGGCGGGTGAACCCAGCTTTTTCAAACCCAGAATGAATAAGGATGCAGCGACTAAGTACGTCAGCTGAATGCCAGTTGGTAAAAAATCGCTCACGCCTTAATCTCCTTTTTCTTGAACATTTGTAACATTCTGTCAGTGACTAAGAAACCACCCACGACGTTGACTGTCGCCAGTATGACGGCAATTAAACCGAGAATCACTGAAACACTCGTTTCTCTAGCACCAGCAGCCACTATCGCCCCCAGTACCGCAATGCCAGAAATCGCATTTGAACCTGACATTAAGGGCGTGTGTAGAGTCGGTGGTACTTTGTTGATGACTTCAAAGCCAATAAAAGATGCCAAAACAAATACAAATAAAGCAGCAAGTAATGCTTCTGTCATGAAAAAACTCCTTTTGGAAATGGGGCATTGGGCATGAGGAATTGGGCATGGGGCATGGGGAATGGGGAATTGGTTATCTTAATCTCCCTCATCCCCCTCATCCCCCCTGCTCCCCTGCTCCCCTGCTCCCCTGCCTAACTAACCGCTGGTTCTTGAGTATTCAGGGCTTGTAGCGCATCGCGGACTCGTTGATTGCGAATTTCACCTGCATGGGTAATGCAAGCTGCATCAACGATGTCGTCGCCAAAGTCCACTTGCAAAGCTTTGTCTTTAATTAGCAGTTGGACTAATGATGTTACGTTCTTGGAATACAATTGGCTGGCGTGGACTGGCATTGATGAAGGGAGATTGATGGGGCCAATAATTGTCACGCCGTTCCATACAATATCTTTGCCGGGTTCGGTGCAGGCGCAGTTACCACCTTGTTCGGCAGCTAAATCTACAATTACCGAACCTGGTTTCATCTGTGCCACCATTTCTTCAGTGACTAGCAATGGTGCTTTTTTCCCAGGTACTTGGGCGGTAGTAATCACGACATCGGCGTTTTTAACGTGTTCAGTGACGACTTCTTGGGTACGCTGTTTGCTAGCTTCGGAAATTTCTTTGGCGTAGCCGCCGGCGGCGGTTGTTTCTTCTTCGAGTTTGACTTCGACGAATTTTGCCCCTAAGCTTTGTACTTCTTCTTTGACAGCGGGACGAATATCAAAGGCTTCTACTACTGCGCCCAAGCGTCTAGCAGTTGCGATCGCTTGCAATCCAGCCACACCAGCCCCCATGATAAATATCTTAGCTGGGGCGATGGTGCCTGCGGCGGTTGTCAGCATTGGGAAATATTTTGGTAATGCCGCAGCAGCTATCAAAACTGATTTGTAACCTGCTAGCGATGCCTGGGAAGATAAAGCATCCATACTTTGCGCCCTGGTGGTACGGGGGATCAACTCCATACTCAAGGCTGTGACTTTACGATTTGCCAGTTGCTGTGCTACTACAGGATTTCCCAAAGGATTGAGGAAGCTGATTAACACAGATCCTTCCCGCAGTAAGTCAATTTCTGAACGTCCATTTTCTCGCTCTTGCGGTGGGCTAACTTTCAACAAAATATCTGTTTCGCCCCATAATGTGGCAGTATCGTCGATAATTTTAGCTCCTGCTGCTTCATAGGCAGAATCACTAAAAAATGAACGCTCTCCTGCTCCTGTTTCTACCCAAACTTCCAAACCCTGTTTAACTAAACGGGCTACGGTGTCAGGATTTAATGCCACACGACGTTCACCAACTTCTATTTCTTTAGCAACTGCTATTTTCATGAAAACTCCTAGAGATAAATACTTAATTCCTGCTAAATATGCAATTTCCCTGATTAGGGTTGTCTCTAACTCTGGTTCCAGACTGAAACTTAGGGAACTCCAAGAAATAATCCAGCTTGAAGTTGTTGATTGTTGACAGTCAACCGTTGACTGTCAGCAAGAACAATTACAAAGGGATATTTTTTGATTTGGAAGTTCATTCTTGGTAGATTCAACCTTAAATTCGCTTGCCAGTCTTGGTTTTCCAGACAAAGCCTCACTTGATTTTTTGCAGACTCACGCTTGCTGATAGTTAAAAAAGTAGGTTTACATGCTATTGCAAATCCTATGTTGATTCCCTTTCTTTGCATCTGGTCTTCAACTTCTTTTAGGGATTGAAAAATTTTGGTCTTCTTTTTCTTACATAGTGCAATATTTAGCAAATTTTTGAAGCTTGATTATTTCTCAACTAATTTTTAATGATTATCACTCTGACCAAGCTTATCTTAAACAATCTATCCTAAGTTAAATGGCGATCGCTAATGACATGGCTCAATTTTTATAACAAAAATCTTAAATTAAGATACACTTATACATATTTAGAAACACAATCAAAACCCTCCTGTGTTTCTATCGAGTTAAAATTTGACTCATCTGAGAGCAGAAATGCCTATTCTACAAAGAGATTTTTGTTACAATGCTTTCGGTTAAATAAATTACAAAGTATTTTTACTGAGGACAGGCTGCTAAGGCAAATGGCACTTTTTGTTTACATTTAACGTCAAATGTCAGGAAGTCAGTAGTAAAGTTTAGTTACGAATACTAAATGTGAGTTTTTTAGATAAAAAACCTAATTGTTGTGAGAGGAGCCTAAACTATGCGCCGTTTACTTTCTGCTGTAGCCGTAACAAGCTGTTTGCTGGCTGGGTTTCCAGTCATGACTTGGGCGCAAAGCCTACCTGGTTTAACGCTGTTTAGCGGTGTCAAAAGCGAAAATCAGCTGCCCTTCCGGTTAGATTTTGGTGGGCAAACAAATAACCGCGATCGCTACATTCTCCGGATTCCAGAGAAAAAAATGAAATTGGCGGTTGCTCAGTTCGCCATTACCTACCCAAATTATTACAAAGGAAGATTTGACCCCAAAAAGGTAGAGGTGAGGGTTAAAAATAAAAAAGTTGCCCTATCTGAAGTCAAATGGGACAAAGAAGGCCGCGTATTAGAAATTTTTCCCCAAGAGCCAGTCCCAGCAGGTAATAAGGTGGAGTTAGTCCTATCTAACGTGCAAAACCCAGCATTCGGTGGTACTTTTTATTTCAACTGCCAGGTTCTTTCCCCAGGAGATGTACCACTACTGCGTTACCTGGGAACCTGGATTATTAGTGTCAGTTAAATCAACAGTCAATAGTCAATGGTCTAAAACTCTTGACTTGTGACTTTGGACTATTGACTCTTGACTTTTCACCGGAATCTTTATTTTATAAACGTAAAGTGATACGATAATAGATTGTGAGTTTTTATAAAAATCGCCTTACAGGAGAACAGTATGCAGAGAACCTTGGGCGGCACTTGCCGTAAGAGAAAAAGAACCTCTGGTTTTCGTGCCAGAATGCGGACACCAGACGGAAGAAACGTGATCAGGGCAAGAAGAAAAAGAGGGCGTTATCGTCTAAGCGTTTAGGGAATCTCAAGTTAAAACGACTGTGGCTTTGCCCAAGGCGAATCGACTAAAATCTCGAAAAGATTTCCAAGCAGTTTTCACTGAAGGAATTCGGCGTCATAGTTCTCATTTCACATTGAGAGCCTTACGACCTAGATGTTCAACAGAACCTTCTTTGGATACTGTTATTAACACTCAACCACCTACCGACTCAGGAAAGCTTGCCAGCACAAGAATTGGCGTTTCGATTAGTACAAAAGTTAGTAAAAGAGCAGTAGTTCGCAACCGGATTAAACGCCAGATTACTGCTATTTTGCACAATTTCTTGCCGAAATTGTCACCAGGCTGGCGGCTAGTGGTTGTTGTTAAACCAACAGCAGCAGAATCTAAGTGCGTAAGCCAACAATTTCTGCAAGAATTAGAGCAGTTGTTGGCACAAGCTGAGGTATTCAATGGGCATTCGTGAAGAAGTTTTTTATGAAGGTGGCCCGCACGTTGGGGATTTGATTCTCAACCTATTAATTGGGTTAACAGTCGTGGGTATACCATTGACAGTAGGGGCAATTGTCAGGGCGTTGTGGTTGCGCTTCCGCATCACAGACCGTCGAGTCACCGTAATCGGCGGTTGGATGGGACGCGATCGCACTGACGTGATTTATTCAGAAATTGTCAAAGTTGTCAAAGTGCCCCGTGGTGTTGGCATTTGGGGAGATATGGTGCTAACCCTGAAAAATGGTAGTCGCCTAGAAATGCGGGCTGTTCCCAAATTTCGGGAAGTATACGACTACATCAACGAAAAAGTCACCGCCAAAAATCCCCAATATAGCGGTGCTGCCAACAATTGATGGGAGCAGGGGTGCAGGGGCGCAGGGGCGCAGGGGAGAATACCAATGACGGCAGATGCAACAAGAGCGGCTCGCCGGACGCCAGTCGCGCGGCTGTCGGGAAACCCTTTCGGCAGTTCCTCCTGGGGGAAACCCCCAAGATCGGACTGCCTCACCACGGCGCTGGCTCCCCAACGCACTGCCTCCCCAATGCCCAATGCCCAATTCCCCATTCCCATTTTGAAAGTGCGGCTATCCGTAGCCTAGGATAGTCGCAGATTAATCATGATTTAGATAAATTAGATTCAGTTCAATTTACAGTACCTCAGGTTGAATTCAGAATAATGGATTTTGGTATCGGGTTTCTCTCGAACAACGTAATGCTGCCAATCATAGATTTTTTCTATGGCATTGTGCCTAGCTATGGATTGGCGATCGTTGCCTTGACATTGATAATCCGCTTTGCGCTCTATCCCCTGAGTGCTGGTTCAATTCGTAGTATGCGGCGGATGCGAATTGTGCAACCTCTGATGCAAAAGCGGATGGCGGAAATCAAAGAGCGTTACAAGGACGATGCACAGAAGCAGCAAGAGGAAATGGTCAATGTCCAAAAGGAATTTGGCAACCCACTAGCAGGATGTTTACCACTGCTGTTGCAAATGCCAGTTCTATTAGCGCTGTTTGCCACTTTGCGGGGTTCGCCTTTTGCCGGAGTGAACTACTCTGTCAACCTGCAAGTCTTTCCCGCTGAACAAATCGAACGAATTCAACCCCAAGCTTTTGCTACTGCTCCCCAAAACATCTATGTTGCTGATGGGGAGCATATTCCCGTAACTGCTATCCTTCCTGGCGGCAATAAATTAGCCGTGGGAGAACACACCAAAATACAATATCAGACCCTCGAAGGCAAACCATTTCAGGTGCTTTTAGCAGAACACCCTGATAACAAGTTGATTCCTGAATGGAAGATCATCAAAGGCGAAGATAGAATCAAAATCGATGCTGAGGGCAATATAGAAGCCCTACAAGCAGGAGATGTGACGATTCAAGGCACTATTCCAGGTCTAGCAGCCGATAAAGGATTTTTGTTCATCGATGCTTTAGGTAGGGTTGGTGCCCAAGATCCCGATGGCACTATCCACTGGGATATCGTGGCAATGATAGTATTCTTTGGGATCAGCCTTTATGTGAGCCAAGCACTTTCTGGGCAAAATTCCAGTGGTGGCAACCCACAACAAGATACGGTTAACAAAATCACCCCAGTTATATTTTCTGGGATGTTTTTGTTCTTCCCCCTACCTGCTGGGGTGTTGATGTATATGGTGATTGGAAATATTTTCCAAACCGCCCAAACCTATCTTCTCTCCCGCGAACCTCTACCAGAGGAACTGCAAAAAATCGTAGCTACCCAAGAAAAAGAAGCTGCGATCGCAGAACCAAAGGCGTTACCCTTTGAACCAAAAAGTTCTAAGAAAAAGACTACAGGTTAATAGATGAGCGACAGTCCCATGCAGCGAGGTCAGCAGTGGTTAAAAACACTGCTGGAACTCACTGGGATATCAGCTGAGATTCAGGGTAATTTAGAAGCCGCCCAATCTCAAGACAGTGATTCCCAAGAACCAGATAACTATTGGTTGACGATTGATGAAACCAATCTCACACCACAACAAATTCAAGTTTTGATTGGCCCTGATGGTTCTGTGCTAGATGCAATTCAGTATCTAGCTAATTCCATTTTAAACCTGAGCCAACCGCAGGAGGGCCAAGCTTCTTACACCATTGAATTGAATGGCTACCGACTTAAAAGACAAGCAGAAATTCGCTCATTAGCAGAAGCTGCTGCTGATGAAGTGCGTTCTTTTGGTCAAGAAGTGGAAATAAAATCTCTCAGTTCAGCCGAACGCCGTCAAATCCATACCTTCTTAAAAGACTTTAGAGATTTGGAAACCTTCAGTCGTGGTAAAGAGCCGCATCGTCATTTGGTTGTACGTCCAGCTTCATTTGAATAAGTTAGGAATTAAGAGTTAGGAGTTAGGAGTTAGGAATTAGGAGTTTAGAATAACAGTAAAAGTTCGTTGTGAGAATTTAGGAATTAAGTAAAAATTTATAGCTTACAGACCATAACTCATAAAACTTCAGAAGCACTGTTGTCGCTAAAAACTAAACTAAAGGACTGATAACTAAAAAGTATCTCATTGTAATTTTTCTAACTTCCTGTTGGCAGTCAACAGTCAGCAGTCATCACTAAAAAACATAAATTTTCGTGAGGATGTCTCACAAATCCTATGGACGCAATTTATATTCCGCAGCTAACCAAAGCCCCGGAGCGGACAGAGGAAATTCAGGTTAACGAGTTTCTGCCTGGTCTGGAAACGTTGACACCAGTTCGCGGCCGCGTTCGCGTCCAGCATCACGGCAATTACCTGGAAGTCTCCGGTCAAGCAGAGGCAATTATTACTTGTACTTGTAACCGCTGCTTGCAGCAGTATAATCATCGTTTAACGGTTGATAATAAGGAAATCATCTGGTTAGATGAAACCGCTAATCAAGCAAATGACTTGCCTTTAGAAAGGGAAGTGGCTATGGAAGATTTAGTAGAAACCTTATTACCTGATGGTTATTTTTATCCGGCTGAATGGTTGTATGAACAGATGTGTTTAGAAATGCCTCAGCGTCAATTGTGTGATCTCAATTGTCCTGGTATTTTGACCAGTAAAGCCGATAATTCAGACAAGCCTGTTGATAACCGCTGGGCTTCTTTGGAAGCACTCAAAAAGCAACTTCCGGGATAAGCTAAAACACATCTAAGTAGTTGATTGATGACTGATGATCGATGACAGTCATCAGTTATCAGTTATCAGTCAACACAATTAGATATGCAACTTAAATGTTGTCGGCGAGGGCGCAGTGGCTCACTTCCTGACTACTAAATTAATCTATTGCCAGAAATCGACGACATCGTACCCCAGTTCTGCTAGCATTTGCCGTAGCAGAGGTAAGCTCAGTCCAATAACGTTACTGTGACAACCTGCGATTTTTTCTACGAATAGACTACCAAAACCTTCAAGAGCGAAAGCACCAGCACACTTGAGGGGTTCGCCTGTGGCAACATAAGCTTTAATAGCGCGATCGCTCATTTGAGCAAAATAAACCCTTGTCACCTGACACCTTACTATAGTGCGCTTTTGGCAAAGGTCAATCAGTACATGCCCAGTATACAAGTCACCAAAATTACCTTGCATTAATTGCCAGCGAGCGATCGCTTCCGAGGCATCCACTGGCTTACCATGAATCTCACCATTGACCGCCAAAACTGAATCACAGCCCATAATTAAAGCTGATTCAAACCCAGAGGCGACAGTTTCTGCCTTGTGTTGGGCAAGAGTTTGCACCAACTGTGCAGGATCACTGAGTTGAATTTGCGACTCATCGTAATCACTGGGTTGAACTATCGGTTTAATACCAACAGTTTGCAGCAAGCGAAGCCGTGCAGGGGAAGCAGAGGCAAGTACAAAGGTTGGGATACCCATAGGGAGCTGGGGGGATGGGGAGCAGGGGTGCAGGGGTGCAGGGGGGACAAGGGGAATAACAACTGACAACTGACAACTGACTATTGACTATTGACTATTGACTATTGACTATTGACTATTGACTATTGACTAATAAACAGAAAAAGAATTTACAACATCTTCCATAGTCCGTTTAACTCTCTGCCAACGTTTTTCAGGTATCGAAGCGTTAAAGGTAAAAAGCTTGCCACGGCTGACAGCAACGCTAGCGATGTTATGCCGTTGTTGCTGATTTGGAAGTTTCACCAAATACTCTAAAATGTAGTATGTTTTCCCTTTAGATTCTCGCTCAAGGGCATTAACTAATTCGGCTGTACGACCAGAATCAGGAGGAGCAAGAGCAGCTTTTCCTAGTTTATACCCTACTTCCGTTGGCGCTCCTAGTTCTGCCAAAGTTTTGTCATCGGGAACTGGACTAATAACCACAGATACATTTTCAGATACTTCAATCAAATCGTGGAACACCACATCAGGGCCATTAGCAACTTTTACCTGCAACCAGCCATTAGGGTATAAAAACTCATAACCATCAGTAGTATCTACAAAACTTTTAAATCCAGCCGCAGCAGCTACACCAGGATTACTCAGGCTGACACTCAATACCAATAGCAAAATAAATGCAATTCGTTTCCACATTTTTACAGATTCCTTTGGGCTGGGAGCAATAAAAGCCAAGTATGATTTATCGTTTACATTGTCCCATCAAGCGGGCAGTTGCGGATGGGGAGATGGGGAGATGGGGGATGGGGGGATGGGGAGCAGGGGAGATGGGAGATGAGGGGATGGGGAGCAGGGGAGATAGGGGGATGAGGGGATGAGGGGATGGGGAGGCAGGCAACGCAAAGGGAAAAGGAAAGATTTAAACCTTTCCCCTGTCCGAAAAGCTTTAACTCCTGACAACTGACCACTGACCATTGACAACTGACTAGACAAATTTATGCTCACAAGTAACGAATTGCGCTGGTTTTATCCTGGTAAAATACCGGAAGACATTGAAGTTTGGTTTCAGCAAAATTGTCTGATTGACCAAATGCAAGCACCAGAAGAACGGCAAGATAGATATCTCTACACTCCAGAATGTAATTACCTAGGAATCAAACTGCGGCAAGGACGGCTCGAAGTTAAATGGCGCAAAGCAGAATTCGGTGTATTGCGTTTTGGGGAATTGGTTGAGGGTATGGTCGAAAAATGGGGCAAGTGGCTGTGTGATGATCCTAGCGACGAAAGTTTTCAGCTTGTACAGGTTGTAGGTAGTTCATCTTGGATAAATGTCCAGAAACTTCGGTACTCCCAAGCTTATCAAGTTTTACCTAACTTTTCAGTACAACCAATTGCTGCCAATGAACATACACAAAATGGTTGTCATGTGGAAATTACACATCTGCTAATTCAGGATCATCCTTGGTGGAGTCTTGCCTTTGAAGCCTTTGGTGAAGATGCCCATTTGATGGACAATCTCCAGACAACAGCCAGTTGGGTATTCAACACATATCGGGGGTCAAAATTACAAGCACAGAATTCCTACGGTTATCCCCATTGCCTAGCACTTGTTTGTCACTAACTGGTTACAGAGAAGGAAAAATCACCCCATAGGGTACTATCATGCTGAATAACACTGAAGCATATTATTAGTAGTGTACTGTTTTTATAGTTACAAAATATATCAATTAAAGCAGGATATACACTGTAAATAACAGAGTTGACAAGTCAGTTGTCAGTCGTTATTCCCCTTGTATTCCCTGCTTCCCTCTGCGTTGTATTTTTACACCTTAAAATTGAGGAGAAATAGATGGCTTTAAAAAATTACGGTGTTCTCAAAAGTCGGGCTATAAATCGCAAACTTGGAGAAGGTTCTACCCCTCATTACCAAGTGCTTGTGACTGACGAGAAACAAAAGTATCGCATTGCTATCAACGTCAAATCAAAGGAAAGTCCCTCAGAATTACTGTACTTTGTAGACGAAAATTTTTCTCATCCCATTACAAAGGAACTACAAGAATTAGATGCCGGGTTCCATGAGTTGGTCAGCAAACCTGGAGGAATAGCTTTAGATTACATTCGGGGGAATTTTTTCGATCCGGCTCAGATGAAACCGTTGCCATATAATGTGCCAGGGCCAGACAACGACCTCAACGAATTACTAGAACTATACATTGCACGGGCGATCGCATCATCAGATGCAGTCCTCTATCCCTTTGGTGAAAGGTGGGGCCCAGAACCAGATGTGAAGGACAAGTATTTTGGTTTTCTTCCTGGTAATGGTATCCATGATATCCACATGAACCAGGGTAATGCCGGTCAATTTCAAAAAGATAATGGTGTTTGGCAAGATGGCGGACTGCTGATTCATTATCCAACCCGGAATCAGTGGGTAGGTATCTTCTTAGCCTTCCAGTCCCAGTCCTTCCATACCGACGACACCACCGGCAACAGAATCGATGTGGTAATTCCAGCCACAACAGCGTCAATTCGCATTGTTGCTGCTTTGGTGAATCCCTTGGGAGACGACGTAGGCAAAGAGACAGTCAGTTTAATCAATACCTCAGCCCAAAAAGTAGACTTAAATGGTTGGGCACTTGCAGATCGAACCAAGCGCAAGCAACGCCTCAGTGGCATTATTAATGCAGGTGAAGTTGTGAGAGTGCCTTTAGGTAAAGATGGCATCCAATTAGACAATAATGGCGGTATTATTACCCTTTTGGATGATAAAGGACTCAAAATTGACGGTGTTTCTTACACTAAAAAAGATACCCAACAACAGGGTTGGACAATAGTGTTTTGATTTCTGCAAGCCGCACACTCGTGACTAGAAGTCATGAGTTAGGCGCTCCATATTTCCATATTTTTTTTCTTTTTATGGTCATGCACATGGTAAGATAAATTATGGAAGTAAAACAGTGCAGAGGCTACGTTTACGCAATTGAATATCATATTGTATGGTGTGTTAAGTATAGACACAAGGTACTGAAGGATGAAATAGCTGAGTTCCTGAAAGAGGTTCTAATTGAGACGGCAATTATCTATAAATTTAAAGTCGAGAGTCTTGAGGTAGTAGAGGATCATGTTCATGTTTTAGTATCTGCAACGCCTCAGCACACTATTCCGAATATAGTCAAAATGCTAAAAGGAATATCAGCTAGAAAGCTATTTTTAAAATTTCCCGAACTCAAAAAAAAGTTGTGGGGAGGTCATCTTTGGAATCCTTCATATTTTGTAAGCACTGTTTCAGAAAATACAGAAGCACAAGTGAAGAAATACATAGAGAACCAAAATGCAGAAAGCGTTTAAAGTTACACTCATTCTTAACCACAACCAAGAAGTCTTAATTAATAAGAGTATTGGTTGTGCAAGGTTTGTGTATAACCACTTCCTAGCATTAAAACAAGAGTTATACCTCACCGAGCAAAAAACGTTAAACTATAATGCTTGTAGTCAGCGACTAACTCTACTCAAGAAAGAAGTCGAATGGCTCCAAGAGGTAGATAAGTTTGCCTTACAAAACTCACTTAGGAATTTAGAGACAGCATACAAAAACTTTTTTGCTGACTTCAAGAAAATTAAAGGTAGAAAAAACGTATGCTTTCCTAAATTCAAAAAGAAGCATGGGTGCAAGCAGTCTTACAAAACCAACCTGACTAATGGCAACATTCAGGTAATTGAGAATCGTTTAAAGCTTCCCAAGCTAGGATGGGTGAAGTTTCATAAATCTCAGGAAATTACTGGAAAACTTGTAAATGTTACTGTAACTCGTACTTCATCAGATAAATATATTGCTAGTATTCTGTGTGAAACAGAGATGGAGAGACACTCAATAGTGGCTCAAAATATTGGTTTAGACCTGGGAATTAATTCTTATCTTGTTACAAGCAATGGTGAAGTTGTAGATAATCCCAAATATTACCGGACTCAAAAAAGGAAGTTACGTAAAGCACACAAAAAACTATCCCGCACTGTAAAAGGTAGTAGTAATAGAGTCAAAGCAAAAATCAAGCTGGCTCGTACCTACGAACGTATTACGAATTTGAGAGATGACTTTCTACACAAACTTTCAACTCGCCTAATTAAAGAAAATAGTATTATCTGTATCGAAGATTTGCGAGTCACCAACATGGTTAAGAATCATAAATTATCTTTGAGTATTTCAGACGCTAGTTGGTCTAAGTTCGTTACCATGCTCGAATATAAAGCTTTATGGCATGACAGAATTGTGCAGAAAGTTGGTACGTTTTATCCTTCGTCTCAGACCTGTAATTGTTGTCGTTTTGTTAACCCATTAGTTAAAGATTTAAAGCTACGCGAATGGTCTTGTCCACAATGTAGTAGTTACAACCTAAGAGACAATAATGCAGCTTTGAACATATTGGATGAGGGATTGAGATTAATAGCCGCCGTGGGTATCCCGGAGGCTCTAAACGCCTGTAGAGAACTTGTAAGTCCTGGATCTTTTCAGGCAGAGATCGTTGAAGCAGGAATCGCGTGACTTCTAGTCATGCGAGGTTCAATTTAATTAAGTAGCCGTCATCTGCTGCGTAGATCAGAACGAATCAAAAGCCTTTTTCTCTTTAGTCCAAAAACTTGACTATTGACCCTTGACCCTTGACTATTGACTCAGTACTGCCATCGCAGAAAATATGTGTGCCAGTTGGGTAAGTCCTGTCACTGTCGCACGCTTCCCGCCTGGCAATCACGTAACCAAGCTTTAACTCCTTGGGCGATAGTGCCATCAGTGCTATCCCGTGGGGGTGATTCTGGTTGTTGGGCTGGATAAGAACCTGTTTGAGTAAACATCATCACCAGACGCCAACCACTTTTGGTTTTCGTCAACAATAGCCAGTGAAATTCTTGTAATTCCACAACTTTTTGATTGATGTACTGCCGTTGCAAGGTAGTAAAAAAAACTTGCTCAACTCCTGTTGCAGCACTTTTTTGCCCATATGTGTTGTTTTCACCAGGATTTAGAGGCAGAGGCTGAAACTCCGGTCTTCCTGCCACCAGCATATAACCGTAAGCTTCACTGCTTCTGCTACGACGGCGGGCACGTTGACTAGCACGGTTAGCATAGCCAGGTAAATCTCGCAATAGCTTAGTAGTTAATATTTCTAAACTTTGCTCAGAGCAAGAAGACCTCACCCCGCTACTAATACCTCCTTTTTCCGTAGGCAAAGAGGGGGTGAGGTTCTGCGAAAATGCTGAATTATTAAGACTTGCTATGAGAAACAAGCAGCCGCAAGTTACAACGGACAATTTATAACTTTGCGGGAAAAAGGGAGTCGGGAGTCGGGAGTCGGGAGTGGGGGAAGAAACATGTTTCATACCACGGTCGTTAATTCCTCAGAAATTCTCTGCCAAGCTAACTTAGGTTCAGCCGCCGCAGTGATGGGACGCCCAATTACCAAGTAATTTGCACCGGCTTGAATAGCTTGTGCTGGGGTAAGCGATCGCTTTTGATCTGCCATGTTTGCCCAAGTTGGACGTACACCAGGACAAACTAGGAGAAAATCATCTCCACAAGTTTGCCGTAACTGTGCTACTTCTTGAGGTGAACATACAACTCCATTTAACCCCGTTTCTTTAGCCATTAATGCCATTTCTAGGATGTATTCTGGCAATTCTAGAGGAATTTTCAAATCAATTGCCAACTGTCTAGCAGAAATACTTGTCAGCAGAGTCACGGCAATTAATTTAGGTGGTTGGACACCAGTTTGTGCCGCGCCTACTTGTACAGCCTCAGTTGCAGCTAGGAGGGCTTCTCTACCAGCAGTAGCATGAATTGTCAGCAAATCAACCCCGTACCTAGCCGCAGCCCGACAAGCACCAGCAACAGTGTTGGGGATATCATCAAACTTTAAATCTAGGAAAATGCGCTTTTGCCGCGATTTTAGGACTTCCAAGATTGTTGGCCCAGAACTGGTGAACAATTCTAAACCCACTTTCCAAAAACCCACTTGCGGCAATTGATCCACAAAAGCGATCGCACTTTCCACATCCGGCACATCCAAAGCCACAATAATCTGTTGTTCTACATTCATAGATTAGTTCCTCATTCCCAGTCCCCATTGCCCAGTCCCCAGTCCCCAGTCCCCAGTCCCCATCAAGATACAAGTCTGACAAACTTATTTTTACCGACTTGTAAAACTTTACCGTGTAAATCACTAGGTTGCTGGAAAGCAATATCAACATCGGTGATGCGATCGCAATCTAGCCGCACTCCACCTTCTTGAATTTTCCGCTTGCCTTCTGCGGTACTTTTACACAAGCCACTGACACAGAGAATATAAGCTAACTTAGCAGGAAACTGCGACACCCCTGCTAAAGAAAATTCTGGCACTGCACCTTCTTTACCGCCTGTTTTCGCTGCTTCTTTGGCTTCATTAGCTGCTGTTTCGCCGTGGTATTGCCTGACTATTTCCCATGCTAAAAGTGTCTGGCGATCGCGGGGATTTTCTGGCAGTTTGTCCAAAGGTAAATCTGTCAACAGTTCAAAATACTGTTGTAGTTGATTATCTGCAACTGCTTGTAGCTTCTGATATTTTTGTGCAGGGTGTTCTGACAACGCCACATAATTACCTAGTGACTTGGACATTTTCTGCACACCATCAGTGCCAATTAAAATTGGCAGCAGCAAACCAAATTGCGGTTTTTGTCCAAAATGCCGTTGCAAATCTCGTCCCACGGCGAGGTTAAACTTCTGGTCAGTTCCTCCTAATTCCACATCTGCTTCAATAGCAACAGAATCATAGCCTTGCATTAATGGATACAGGAACTCATGAATAAAAATTGGACTCTCTTTTTTATAACGTTCAGCAAAACCCTCTTTGGCTAGCATCTGCCCCACCGTCATGGTAGAGAGTAACTCCACAATTTTCCCTAAATCAAGCTGGGAAAGCCATTGGGAGTTATAATGCACCTCCAACCTTCCTGGTGTGTCAAAATCCAAGATAGGGCGCACTTGGTCGAGGTAACTCTGAGCATTTTGCGCTACTTCTGCTTCTGTCAGTTGGCGACGCACCTCAGATTTTCCTGTTGGATCGCCGATGCGAGCCGTAAAATCACCAATAATTAGCACTGCTGTATGACCAGCATCTTGAAATGCTCGCAGTTTACGCATTGGTATGCTATGACCAAGATGAATATCAGCACCCGTAGGGTCAATTCCATACTTGACCCTTAAAGGTCGGTTAGTAGTTACCAAGCGTTTCTCTAAACTTTCACTTTCACTGTCAGCATCAGTTGGTTGTGGGAAAATTTCCACTGTCCCACGATGCAGCCAAGAAAAATTTTGCGTCATACTAGGAGATTCGCTATTAACTACGTTTTTTACTTGAGAAGTTAGGTTAATTATATTCACTGGCAACTTGTCCGTTGTTTCATCTGCCAAATTAATATAATTGCAAAAAATTAACCGCCGTGCTTGATTCAATGAATTACAGTTATATTTACAAGTGAGGAAGTGAAATCGCCGTGTCGTCTTCTAGGACTTTTGAAAATAAGCAGCCACAACGCCGGACTTCATCGGGTTTTGAGTTCTTAAAGGGAGTAGGCCAAATCACTGGCGGTACTCTGTTATCAATCACGATGTTGACAAGCTCCATTGTAGCTGGAGGGCTAGTTGGCTTAGCCGTTAGTTTCCGTAATTTGCCGGATGTAAGACAGCTACGTAACTTTTTCCCGTCAGAAACAACTTACATCTATGACATCAAGGGCAAACTATTAAGTAGTGTCCACGGAGAAGCCAACCGGGAAGTAGTACCCCTCGATAGAATTTCTCCTAATCTGAAACGGGCTGTATTAGCCAGCGAAGATAGTCATTTTTACGACCACCACGGTATAAACCCCACTGGCGTCGGACGTGCTGTGGTAGTCAACTGGGTGGCTGGTGGTGTCAAAGAAGGCGGTTCTACCATCACCATGCAGTTGGTGAAAAACTTATTTTTGTCTCAAAAACGTGCCTTCACCCGCAAACTAGCTGAGGCAGTACTAGCAATTAGGTTAGAGCAAATTCTCAGCAAAGACCAAATTTTAGAAATGTACCTCAATCAAGTTTATTGGGGTCATAACAACTATGGTGTACAGACGGCAGCACGGAGTTATTTTGATAAATCAGCGGAAACTTTAACTCTGGGCGAATCAGCGATGATGGCGGGTTTGATTCAAGCACCAGAAGAATTTAGCCCATTTGCCAGTATGAAGCTGGCAAAACAGAAACAAAAAGAAGTGCTGGGGCGAATGCTGGAATTGAACTGGATTAACCAGCAAGAGTACGATGATGCCCTCAAGCAAGAAATCAAACTAGGTAGAATCAGGTCGTTTCAAGGTAGTGCCCTACCTTATGTAACTAATACCGTAGCGCAGGAGTTAGCTAGGAAGTTTGGGCGTGACACCCTTCTCAAAGGTGGAATGCGGGTGCAGACTACAGTTGATGCTGATTTCCAAAGAATGGCCGAAGATACTGTTGTCAAGTGGCATAACACATTACTAAGTCAAGGATTATACAAAAATCAAATTGCCTTGGTGGCAATTGATCCGCGCACGCATTTTGTCAAAGCATTAGTGGGTGGTGTAGATCCCAAAACCAGCGAATTCAACCGTGCAACCCAAGCCCAGCGCCAACCTGGCTCTTCTTTTAAACCATTTGTATATTACACTGGTTTTGCAAGTGGGAAATTTACCCCAGATTCAACAGTAGTAGATGCCCCAGTCAGCTATCGAGATGGTAACGGTTGGTACTTCCCCAGAAACTATGATGGCGGCTTTAGTGGTGCAATGCCAATTCGCACCGCTTTAGCACAATCACGCAACATCCCAGTAATCAAGGTTGGTAAAGCTGTGGGGATGAATAAAGTCATAGAAACCTGCCGTACCTTGGGAATTATGAGTCCGATGGAACCTGTGAGTTCTTTACCTCTAGGTGCGATCGGTGTTACACCTCTAGAAATGGCTAGTGCCTATGCTACATTTGCTAATTATGGCTGGCAGTCGCCATCCACGGTCATTGCCCGTGTCACCGATAGTAGTGGCAACGTATTGCTAGATAATACACCTAAACCACAGTTAGTTCTCGATCCTTGGGCATCAGCAGCAATTATTGATGTGATGCAATCGGTAGTTACCAGTGGTACTGGTAAAAATGCTGCTATTGGCCGTCCAAGCGCTGGTAAGACGGGAACAACTTCCTCAGAAAAAGATATTTGGTATGTAGGTACTGTGCCGCAGTTAACTACAGCTGTCTGGGTAGGTAGAGACGATAACAGACAGTTGGCTAGCGGCGCCACCGGTGGGGTGATGGTGGCTCCCATCTGGCGTGATTTTATGCAAAAGGCCCTCAAAGGTGTACCTGCGGAAAAATTCAAGTCACCTTCTCAATTTAGCCGTCCAAAATCTTAATAATTTTAGATTTTGGATTTGAGATTTTGGATTAATTGCCAATCCAAAATCCAAAATTTAAAATCTAAAATTGATTAGGGCTGCTTTTCTAACTCGGTTTTCATCCTTTGCAGGGTGAAATGCGTTTGTTCAAACATCTGTTGGGGAGTTACACCAAACTGACCTAGTTGACTTTTGAGCTGTTCCATAGTCATTTGGGCCATAAAATCTTCTGATAGCTCGAAGCGCTTCATAAAGATGCGATAGCGATCCATCATGGCTTCCATCTGTTCAATAAACAGCTTTTTGCCCTCGCGGTCAAATTTGCCGTAGCTGTTACCAAGCTTGATTAATGCTTGATAATCTTCAAACAGTTGCTTTGCTTCTTGCTGAACTATATCAGAGTCAAAGAATCCCATGTTATTTTTATTAAACTGAGTAATGGCACTCAGGAGCTTATATTTTTGCCTCTATTTTTATTCTAGTTTAGGGAACTCATCTAGAAAAGAAACTTCGGTTTGAGTACGGTTTTTTACCGAAATTTCAACACTTGACTTGGGGTTGTCAGTTGTCAGTTGTCAGTTGTCAGTTGTCAGTTGTTATTGTCCCTCATCTCCCTCATCTCCCTCATCCCCCTCATCGCCTCATCCCCCCTGCTCCCCTGTCTACCTTTTAGTGGCTGATAGCTTCGACCTAAATTAATACAATGGATTTATGTGTTGGTTGCAAACAGGATTTCTACAATGCTGAATTGATCAAGATGGGTTGCTAGTATGGCTATCTTATTGTAGGAACTGTGGTAATGGTGGAATAATTGAGAATATGTTGACTAAGCGCAAAAGCCGAAGTGTTGCCGCTATTTTAGCTTTTTCTGGCACGCTGACAATTTCAGGTTTACATAAATTTTATTTGGGACAACCGCTTTGGGGTGTGTTGTATGTTTTGCTTTCTTGGACACCTATCCCTAAAGTAGCTAGTGCTATAGAGGGAGTTTGGTATTTAGCCCAAGATGAAGAAGCTTTTGATCGCAATTTTAATCTGGGTAAGTCAGCTGTGAAAATCTCGCAGCAAGCAAGCAATCAAGTAGGAGCGATCGCTGATGCTTTGCGTGAATTAGATGCTCTACGTCAGGATGGACTAATTTCTGAGTACGAATTTGAGCAAAAGCGCCGCCAGTTGCTCGACCAAATTTCTTAATGCAAGCAAAAATGATGAACAACTGGCTACCTTTGAATCTGAAGTTGCAAAAACTCCGTGCCAAGCTCCTCAATGACCCTTACTATCGATTACAGTCTGGGGAAGAAATTCACATAGCAGCAAAATTAGGTGTTCGGATTGATGCTAATCAAGCGACTGTGGATGATTGGTTACGTCTACCAGGTTTGTCAATTCATCAAGCGCGATCGCTTGTGGAACTTTCACGCTCAGGTGTGAAATTTTACTGCATTGATGATATTGCTGCGGCTTTGAGTATGCCAGTACAGCGACTCGAACCATTAAATCCACTGCTAATTTTTAGTTACTATGATCACGAATCTTTAGATAAACCTACGCAATTAATTAACCCGAACACAGCAACAGTTGACCAGTTAGCAAAAATTCCCTTTATGGATTTGCCTCTGGCGCAAGCAGTGGTAGAAAATCGATTATCAGTGGGGCCTTATCGTAACCTTGTGGATTTCCAGCGACGGTTAGAATTATCTGGTGATGCGATCGCTCAGTTGATGTATTATTTGCGCTTTTAAATTGCCAGTTGTCAGTTGTCAGTTGTTTTGTTCTTTACCACTGACCACTGACCACTGACTAATTAAATAAACCCGATGCGGTCGAGAGGCCAAAAGCGAAATGCTGCTCGACCAATGATGTTTTGTCTAGGTAAAAAGCCCCAGTAGCGAGAGTCGTTACTATCGTTACGGTTATCGCCCATGACAAAAAAGTTGTCTTCTGGGACTCGCAGTGGTGGAAATGGCTGATTAGCTGGTTCAGCTATGTAATTTTCTGACAAAGGTTCACCGTTGAGGTAAACTTTGCCGTTAGCACCGCTAATTATCTCTCCAGGCACACCAATCACCCGCTTGATAAAGGCTTGGTCTTTTGGATATCCCCGACGTTGCAGTTCTGCGGGAGGCTGAAAAACGATAATATCTCCTGTTATGGGAGGGTGAAAACGGTAAGAAATTTTTTCCACCACTAAGCGATCGCCCGTATGTAATGTCGGTACCATTGAATCTGATGGTATATAGCGGGGTTCAGCAATAAAAGTCCGAATAAACAGCGCCAAACATAAGGCGATCGCCACCAGAATCAGATTTTCTTGCCAACTACGCCATACTTTTGATGACGCAGAAGCTTGTTTCACATCACTTTCCTGAGGAGTCATAGAAGTTTTCAGCCAGTTTAAAAAGTTGAACAAATACCTTGATTATTTTGACGCTAAAGGTATACTTGTAAACAAGCTGGGTTTTACACTGACCCACACAAGCATTAATACTAAGGTTATTACGTCTACCATTGTTAAGCAAAAGTACTGGTAATTAACTATGACCTTTTTTTTGAAAACACAAGCTAAAAATTAGGGTTACTGGATAAATAATTAAGAATTCTAATCCTAATTCTTGCAATTATAAGGCAAGGTTTTAGTAAATTACCAGATTTGCTCCTGAAAAAGCTAGTTGTCGAATGCTAAGATGGTATAGTTAGTTGCTTTTTTGGTGATTGAAGAATAGCTGAATATATCGTCTATTTTAATATTATTTAGACAAATAGGCAGTAATAATTACTGATTTGCGTAAATTAGAAAAGGAATTAAATAAAGTTAATATTTATACAACAGTTGTCAGACGTTGATTTTAATTTTTCGTATACAGATTGCCCTAGCTATTCTTGTGTTTTCCACTTGTATGCTGTAGGAATTACGTAAATACATAGACTAAATTTTTGATGATTTACGCAGTTAATAAAATATGATGTGTATTGGCAAAACTGCAAATCACTTATAAGTTCCTTATTTTTTACACATATTATAAATCTGTATATTTTCAGTAGCTCAAAGTAGAGAAAAATTAGGATTTACAGTTCACAAAGCGACTTATTCTGATAAAACTCAAACAGAAAGTAGGTTTAATACATACAAATCAGTTTTTGTCAATATGAAAACCTGATTTTTAAAGGTTTTTTACTTGTGGTTATAGAAGCAATCCAAAATACTCATGACCGTAATCATTGAGATTTGCTAAGGTAGTCGTAACATATTGAAAAATTTTGCTGTTCTAGCTCAGATATAACATCCAACACAATTTAAGTGCTGGTAATTTTCTATCTATAGGTGTGGCGTGTCGGTGTCTAAAGAATTACGTATGTTTTCAGAGGGGGTTATGGTAGTAAATTTGACTCAAACATCTGCTTCCACAGAACTGCTAAAGCAAGTATTCCAGAGGATTGACGCACAGAGTTGTCCGAAATTATTTAATTTTCATATGCATACTGTCCACTCAGATGGAAGGATGCAACCAACTGTGTTGATGGAACAGGCGATCGCGATCGGTCTCAAAGGTTTAGCGATCACCGACCATCACGGTGTTGAGGGGTATAAAGCAGCACGAGCGTGGTTAGAAGATTGGCAGTGGAACAATCCTGATGGCAATACTCCATACCTATGGAGTGGGGCAGAAATTAATGCTAATCTTTTGGATAATGAAGTTCACATATTGGCTTACGCATTCGAGCTAGAACACCCTAGTATCAAACCTTATTTGCAAAAAAAGCCAATTACAGGCAAAGAATATCAAGCAATTAACGTGATTGCAGCTATTCATGATGCTGGGGGATTAGCAGTACTTGCTCACCCAGCTCGTTATCGGCGATCGCATTTTGATTTAATTCCTGCTGCGGCTGAAAGCGGAATTGATGGCGTTGAAACTTTTTACGCTTACAACAACCCGTCACCGTGGCGACCAAGTGCTATAGAATCAGAACAAGTGCAACAGTTGGCTGCTGAGTATGGTCTTTACAATACTTGTGGTACTGATACCCACGGCTTAAACTTGCTACAACGATTGTAAATGTGCAATTAACTTTTCTTAACACTCCTGGTTCAACCAGCCAGGGGGCTTCTTATATTTTGAGATTGTGAAAGTCTGACTATTTTAGGTTGAGCTATTTTATTGATTTTTTGTATAATTTTACCTTCACCGCTATTAATAAATTTGCGATACATTCTCCTAATCAAAAATTCAGAATTATCAATAATCGCTTTTTCGGTTCGCCATATACAACGGTCTATTTTTGACCACACCAGTAATGTGCCACTATCACCAAATTTATGACCGATTTTTGTCCAAGTCATCGGTATTGGTTTATATCAATTCTCTGTGAAGCTGCACATTATTTTAACCCCTCCCAACCTCCCCTTACCAAGGGGAGGTGCCGCAGGCGGTGGGGTTCTTTCTGTGCATCTTCATATGAAAATGGTATTAGCAGTAGATTCTGGTAATTCCGTCAGCCGCCGATAATCGAGCGAATTAAAGGATTATCGATTGAACAATTAGAAAATCTAGGAGAAGCATTACTAGATTTTTCTGCTGTGATAGCTGCCCTTGAAAGGGGGTTAGGGGTGGGGTGCAATGACTGTGGGAATAATAACTAATTAACCGGACATGATATTAGCCATCTATATAGAAACCATTGTCTGGCTTTGGGTTTGCAAGTAGCGGTAAAGACGATTCAAGGCATTGATATAAGCATAAGCTGCTGCTACCACAATATCAGTATCGGATGCCTGACCAGAGAAGATGCGTTCTCCATGCCCGATACGAACTGTGACGGTTCCTAGTGCATCAATTCCTCCAGTGACAGATTGGACGGAAAACTCAGTTAGTTGATTGGGAATCTGCACCAGTCGATTGATTGCCTGATACACTGCATCTACCGGGCCAGTACCTACACTCGCATCCGTCAGAATTTTGCCTTCGGGGGTGACAACTGTGATTGTTGCAGTTGGACAGGTGCAATCACCGCAGATTACTTGCACATGTTCAAGTTGAAAGCCACTCTCTACATAAAGTTGTGTTTCATCTCGAACGATCGCTTCTAAATCCCAATCTGACATTTCTTTTTTCTTGTCTGCAACTTCTTTGAAGCGATTGAAGGCTTTGTTCAAGTCTGTCTCACTCAGTTCAAACCCCAATTGCTTCAGTCTAGTACGGAAAGCGTTTCTTCCAGAGTGTTTACCCAACACAATGCGATTTTCTGGCAAACCAATGGCAGAGGCTTCCATAATCTCGTAGGTTTGGCGGTGCTTGATGATGCCATCTTGATGAATACCAGACTCATGGGCGAAAGCGTTAGCCCCGACAATTGCCTTATTCGGCTGTATCAACATTCCTGTTAATTGGGAAACCAAACAAGAGGTTTTGTAAATCTCCTGAGTTTTAATGTTGCACAAAGGTGCATCAGAATTAACTGCACGACCAAAGTAAGGGTTAAAAAAGGTTTTGCGAACTTGCAGCGCCATGACAATTTCTTCTAATGCTGCATTACCCGCTCGTTCGCCAATGCCATTAATCGTACACTCTACTTGACGTACACCATTTTCAATTGCTGCCAAGGCGTTAGCTGTGGCTAAACCCAAATCGTTTTGGGTGTGAATCGAAAGAATCACTTGGTCGATATTGGCAACGTTTTCTCGAATTCCTTGGATTAGATTGCCGATTTCTTTGGGTGTGCAGTAGCCAACGGTATCAGGAATATTGATTGTGGTTGCACCTGCTGCGATCGCCCTCTCTAACACCTGATAGAGAAACTCAACTTCGGTACGACTAGCATCCATCGGTGAAAATTCTACATCGTCTACAAACGATTTGGCATAGGCAACCATTTCTTCTGCGATCGCCAGCACTTCGCTACGAGACTTTTTCAACTGATATTTGAGATGAATATCAGAGGTAGAAATCATTGTATGAATTCTCCGACGAGCAGCACCTTTTAAAGCTTCGGCGGCTGTTTGAATATCCTGGCGCACAGCTCTAGCTAAACTGCAAATAATCGGCCCATCCGCTGTCCCAACTTGTTCAGCAATACTTTTAACAGCTTGAAAATCTCCAGGACTAGCAATGGCAAATCCGGCTTCAATCACATCAACCCCTAACAAAGCCAGTTGATGAGCGATCGCTAGCTTCTCTTCTACATTTAGGGTTGCGCCGGGCGACTGTTCGCCATCCCGCAGTGTTGTGTCGAAGATAATAATTCGGTCTGCTTGTGATCTAATGCCCATAACTGTCTCCGTGGTATTTAGGGATTGGGTATTGGGTATTGGGGCTTGGGAAAATTTTTCCCTAGTCCCCAGTCCCCCCCAGTCACCAGTCCTTGAACTCTTTGGATATTGTATACAATTTTTTGGATATTGTATACAATATAAATTATGAACTTAAATGAACTAGCAGCCAATGTGCTGCAACAACAACGCAGTACCCCAGATTTAATTGCCGACGCTTTGCGAGAAGCAATTCTGCGGGGTATATTTCAGGAAGGGCAATCTTTAAGACAGGATGAAATTGCCACTCAGTTTGGAGTCAGTCGCATTCCCGTGCGTGAAGCCCTCAAACATTTAGAGGCGGAAGGATTGGTAACACTGCATCTGAATCGTGGGGCGATGGTGTCGGTGTTGACAGCAGCCGAGGCACAGGAAATTTGTGAGATTCGCAGTGCTTTGGAAGTAAAAGCGATGCAACTGGCAATACCCAAGATAAATACATCTGACTTAGAAAAAGCTGCTGTGGTTTTGGAAGCAAGCGACCAAACAAGCGATGCAGGAGTATTGGCAAAACTTAATTGGGAATTCCATGCCACACTCTACACAAGTGCAGAACGTCCGCGACTGCTGACAATGATTAAAAACCTGCACGTGAATATAGACCGCTATGTGCGGCTACAAATGGCGCAAATGGATTACCAAGAACGTTCTCAAAAGGAACACTATCAACTTCTAGATGCTTGTCGTCAGCAGGATACGAAAACGGCTGTGCGGCTACTGAAACGACACATTGACACCGCAGGGGAACAGCTAGTAACATTTTTGCTGCAAAAAGCGCAAAAGCCCTAAAGTGTTTTCTCAATCCAGGCAAGACGAGTTAGTATCCAATTATCTGCTTCTTGAGCGATCGCACTTTTAAAAAAAAGCATCCCTCAAGAGGATGCTGTAGACAAATGACGCTGAAACGCTTATTTTGTGGTGCTATTGGCTCAACAGATTAACTACTTCACTCAGGAGTAGCTTGACCTTGTACAGGCTGTATAGCCTCTGTTGCTCATATCGTTCTGGGAATTCCATCCTTTTGCCTTCCAGAGATACTCTAATCAGCGCCATCTGTTCATCAGTTGGTTCTCTCATTTGAGAGAGTGCTTCCCCAAAGCTTTGAATACTTGCAAAATTAGGTGATTTGATTCCCTTTCCCTGCTTCAACTGCAAAAGAGCAATAGCCGGGAATGCCATCAAGGATGTGATATAGCTGACTTTGTACCCTGCATTCCCCGTTGGCTTGACACTGTATCGCAAGCAAAGGTCTTTTAACTCTTGAAGCAATGACGCTTCAAGTTCAGAACGTGTAAACATACAATGGAATTACCTCTTGATAAAAGTGGTGTCGGTGATGTGCTAGTTTGTGAGACGAGTGACATCACCGATTTAAAATTTTAATCGATTGCTAGCAACCGATTCAAGCTATATTTATCTTTCTCAATAATGCCTAATCCTAGAGGTACACCAGAAAATTTAGAACCCGGACAACGCAAGGGCGAAGAACCACTGACTGAGCAAGTTAATCTCAGAGTCACTAAAGAAATGAAGGAAGCTATCAAAGCACATGATGACCCTCCTGAATTCTGTAGACGCGCTATTCAAGAGGCGCTAGACAAAGAAAAGAGAAAATAGGCAGATGCAAGTTGCACCTGTAAACCTATACATAGTACAATACGGTTCAGTTAGTGAAATTTAAACATTGAAGATCCCCCTAAATCCCCCTTCAAAAGGGGGACTTTAAGAGTATAATTCCCCCCTTTTTAAGGGGGGCTAGGGGGGATCAAAACCTTAACTGAACCGTATTGATACATAGTAATCATTTCTATTACTCGGAGTAAACGAAAACACCTCTAGATAAAGGTTCTAGAGGTGTTTCTGTTAATGCCGTCGATTAAATTACCTTCGCCGTTTCTCAAGCCCAGCTCCTAACTGATCCTTCGGATGCAGTATGAGCCTCGTTGCGGGAATAGGTGAAAATTCTAATTTTACTTTGGCTATCTTCTAATGAGAATTTATTCTATTGTGTCAACAGTTATTGACGAATCGTAACAAATTCGTTATGATTGTTTACATCAAGCTAATAAACAACGGCTCATGTAAACTACTCTCAAAATCAACAAGAGTATTTGCCATAGCCTAGCCTGCTGAACTTGAAATCTACTAAGCTGCCTAACCCTTCAAATAGCAGCATATTAATGATTGTAGTTTTGATTTCTTGTGCAGTTAGCTGAAAAACTAGATTTCGGTATATTCAAACGACATTTGGGCTTCTCCTACTGACCTCGGTTTAACAGCCGGGGTTTTTTGTGACTATATCCAAAATCCAAAATCCAAAATGATATTAACGGGAGTAGGGGCGCACAGCTAGCTGTGCGCCCCTACTGAATCAAATATTAGTACTCATCATAATTGATTCCACAGGTATTCCAGGCTGTATGATTTTTCGGCGTTTCCATAACCGATCCTTCAAGCCAGGGGGGCCGACCTCCATCACAGGGTTATAGCGCACACTGGAGAGTGTCCAGAGTAAGATGACTTGTCTGGCGTGTTTTTCCGCCACAGTGATGGGGTTGTATTGAGGATGGTGTCCGTCCCAAAGACCGATGCTGGCATAGGCAGGATCGCCACCGTCGTCATACTGTTTGTTATTCACCCAAGAATGGAAAAACGAAGAGTGGTAAATTACATAGATACACAACTGTTTGAGGTCGTTGATATTAGCGATCGCTAATGACTGAGATTTTTGTCCGAGAACTGAATGCTTAACTAAATCCTCAGACATGCCCTCAATTTCTGACCAGTAAGCTTTAATACCCGCTTCTTGTTTCTGGAAGAATTCCGACACATATTCGTCTATGGCTTCCCATACACTCAATGCTGCTCGATCGAAGTGGTTATTCTGGACTTCATCTTTTAATGCCTGAACATGAGGACTCCAGTTACGGTAGGAAAGACGACTAATTTCATCTTTGAGTACTATGTCTACTTCCTCTGTACTAAGAGATGAAGCTTCAGGAATGAAGCCTGTCTTACCAAGAATCAATCCTGTTCCTAATCTATTGATGTTGAGTAGACCATCAAAGTGAGGTTCTAGCAACAGGCGAATGGGGTTGTTAACCACATTGCGGTAGTACCCCATCGCGTACTGATCCAAATTCATGTGAGTACGCCCTAAGTGAGTTTGAATTTCCTGAAAGACGAACTCAGCAGTACGAAATAATCGCTTTGACCATTCCCAATCTGCATCACCAGGCTTATGAGTATGTGTTTCGCCATTGAGGATAAATTTAATCGAGTGCAAGTGTAAATTATGATTTTCAAACTGGAAGCGTGCCTCGATTTCTGCGGGTAAAATACCCCCTTCTTCCACTTTATACTTGCGACAATCGTAGCGGATAGTATATTGCCAAGGCTCAAAGGTATGCACTCGGTTAAATTTGCCTGGGTTGAAACCATTCAGGCGGCGTTCCACAAAAAACTGATCCTCATACTTGTCAGGACGCAAACGGGTGAAGTTAGCTGGCATCCATTGGGAAGGGGCTTGTCCCAATGCTTGCATTGTTTCCGCAACACCGACGATACCCGTAGTGGGGCTGTTTTCAATGCCTATGGCAGGGAGGAGGTGAAGCCCAAAGTTAGCCAAGTAGCGCGGCTTAGGTTTTACTCGGTCGGGTAAAGTGCGGAGAAAATCAAAGCGTGGTATATCTTGACCTACCTGCCCGTAGTAGGTGTAAACTTGTTTCGGATCTGGTTGGTTGCCCTTGATGCCCCAGTCTACAAGTTCAGCACTCGGTTGCTGGAACTTACGCATATTAGCCGAAATTTGATAGACAACCGATCGCAAGTGATTCACCGAAGCAGTTTCATTAATAGAGTGAGCCAGGATCAACGACAAATCAGCCGGGGCGTGGTAAGGGTTAAATTCCAAGGGTTCGGCTAGTTCACTGGGTAGGATTTCAGTTAAAGAAATCACCGCCACATCTTTGCAAGGATACTGGGTTTCATCCCAAGCTATAGTGCAATCTTTCGCTTCTTCGTTGGCTGCTTGATTATCTGAAACTGCACGTAATTGGAACTGTAAAATATACTTGACTCCACCATTCTTCACTCTCTGCTGATAGTCATTTTGCAGATAAGTTTCTGGTCTAGTGTCATCTTCCAAACGAGGCAGGTAATCAAGAGGTAGCCGCAAATCAGTCGGCTTAATCAAGCCAGTATCTGCCGAGCGATCGCTATTGATCAAGCGGTAACGCAAGTAATACTGTTTACCATCAAGCCCTACAAATAAATATGTAGTTTCAGAATAATAGTGCAGTTTGGTGTAAGAGTCAGGATTACGGATAATGTCGGCAAATATGGGTGTAATTTTGGGAAACTCCACCAGCAATTTGCCTCGGTCTGGCAGGGGACTAGCCACCCAACGCGAAAACGAAGCGGCATCCGGTAAGATAAAACAATGCCCTGTACTCATTAATACATCTAAGATAGGCGTATGCAAGTCCAGGGCGGTGATGGGGGCATCCGCTGCGCCATTGAGAATCCGTAGGGTTGCTCCGCGCCCATCTAAAATTGCATCATCCCGAAACCCCTTAATGTTGGCGTGGCGCAACAAAACCGGAAATTTTTTTCCTGCTACTAATAGGCGGTGGGCTGGTATATCTGGTTGCTTGACAACCTCAAGTACCCCCTTAGCCACAGTACCAAAAGAATGGGTTGCCCGTCTTCCCTTAGTTTGGGCTATCTGACCAAAAACCCGTGCAATATCAGAAATAATTTTAGAAAACTTTGGTTCAATATCCCGGACTCTCGGATCACCAACGAGATGGTCAACCGGGTTTGAAGATTCGTTAGCCATATATTGCTTTCACCTAATTTAAAAGTAAAAATGCTGCTAAAAACAAAACAAGAACTGTACAATCACATAAGAATTACCGATTTGTACAAGTCAAGAAGGCACTATTGCAGGCTCAGTATTACTGAGTGCATACTTCATGATATACAAATAAAATTGAGGATTGCCTGGAATGTAAGGATGCTACACAAGTATTAACCGAAGTTAAAAATTAGTATCTGTCTAGAGGATTGCTGTCTGATTCCCGAATTCTGCTGTAATTGATTTTTAGTAGTTGCTTAATTTTTGAAAGTGATTAAACCAGAGGTAGCATCTTACGGGTCTTGGCGATCGCCCATCACCACAGACTTAATTACTGCACGTACCATAGGATTGGGGCAGATTGCTCTTGATGGCGAAGACATTTACTGGAGCGAGTTACGGCCGTCAGAGTCAGGCAGAACTGTAGTGGTGCGACAGACTGCAAATCATCAAATTCAGGATGTTACACCTACTCCCTTCAACGTGCGTACTCGTGTCCATGAATATGGTGGTGGCTCTTTTTTGGTAGTTGATGGCACTGTTTATTTTAGTAACTTTACTGACCAACGCCTCTATCGTCAGGATAGAAGTAGTGAACCGCAAGCTATCACATCTGAAGTAGCCATGCGCTATGCAGACTATATCTTTGACCGTCAACGCCAGCGAATTATTTGTGTATGCGAAGATCATACAGTTGCAGAGCGTGAAGCTATTAATACAGTGGTCAGCATCGGGCTAGATAAAGATAGTCAACTTCAGCAGCTAGTATCTGGAAACGACTTTTATGCCTCGCCCCGCCTCAGTCCTGATGGATCTCGCTTGGCTTGGCTAACTTGGAATCATCCCAATATGCCGTGGGATGGTACACAACTGTGGGTAGGGGAACTGAAAGCTGATGGTTCATTAGGAGATACTCAACAAGTTGCAGGTGGTTTAGATGAATCTATCTTTCAGCCAGAGTGGTCAGCGGATGGCAAACTGTATTTTATTTCTGACCGCACAGGTTGGTGGAATATATACCGCTGGCAAAATGGGGATATAGAATCGCTGACCCAAATGAAAGCAGAATTTGGTCGTCCGCAATGGATTTTAGGCACGTCTACTTATGGCTTCGAGTCCGCTAACCGGATAATTTGCACTTATACCCAACAAGGCAGTTGGTATTTAGCTAGTCTTGACACCACAACTAAACAACTAAAACCACTGACAACACCTTATACAGAAATTACTTCTGTCCACGCAGCCCCAGGAAGGGTAGTGTTTCAAGGAAGTTCTCCCACTGAGTTAAAAGCGATCGCACAACTAAACTTGGCTAATGGCAAGCTAGAAGTATTACGCCGCGCTAGCGATGTGACAATTGATGCTGGTTATCTTGCTCTACCCCAGGCAATCGAGTACCCCACAGCCGACGGCAAAACAGCCTATGCGCTATTTTATCCACCAAAAAACCGTGATTACACCGCCCCTGAGGGTGAAAAACCTCCTTTAATCGTCAAAAGCCACGGCGGCCCGACCGCAGCAACTTCTAGTAGCTTGAGTTTTGGCATTCAGTACTGGACTAGCCGAGGCATAGCAGTTCTGGATGTGAATTACGGCGGTAGTACAGGCTATGGACGGGAGTATCGCCAACGGTTAAATGGTCAGTGGGGAATTGTGGATGTAGATGATTGCGTTTTTGGTGCGCGTTACCTAGTGGAACAAGGTGAAGTAGATGGCGATCGCTCTTGCATATCTGGTGGGAGTGCGGGTGGTTATACAACACTTTGTGCTTTAACCTTCCGAAATACATTCAAAGCAGGGGCTAGCTACTACGGAGTTAGTGACCTAGAAGCCTTAGCACGGGATACACACAAATTTGAGTCACGGTACTTGGATGGGTTGATTGGTGCTTATCCACAACAGCGTCAAATTTATCAAGAGCGATCGCCAATCAACTTTACCGACCGTCTCGCCTGTCCAGTAATTTTCTTTCAAGGACTAGAAGATCGGGTAGTTCCACCCAACCAAACAGAAGCAATGGTGACAGCCATGAGGGCTAAAGGTGTGCCCGTGGCTTATGTTCCCTTTGCAGGTGAACAGCATGGCTTTCGCCAAGCCCAAAACATCAAACGCTCATTAGAAGCAGAACTTTACTTCTATTCACGTATTTTCAACTTTGAACTTGCTGAACCAATCGAACCAGTAGTAATTGAAAACCTGTAAGTTACCAGTTGTCAGTTGGCAGTTGTGATTTCTCCCCTGCTCCCCTGCTAATAAATTCTTCCCAATTCCCAATGCCCAATTCGCAATTAAAGATATGGTTTATACCTGTGAGTGGGAAGCTATGGTTATTTTAGAGATACTAACGAAGTATTTGCTCAAAGAGTAAAAGTACTTCACAATCAGGGTTTTAGCTCAAAATCACCCCTAAGTTTTAGAAATAAATCATACTTTGGTTAGATGTCAATGAATCGTTCATCTTGTAATGCTTAATTCCGTATTTTACCTGAAGCATTATAGTTGAATACTTGTGTAGTATGTAACACAACGTTTTTTTATTTTCTCAGTCA
The DNA here is from genome assembly GCA_017164015.1 of Nostoc sp. UHCC 0702. GTDB lineage: Bacteria > Cyanobacteriota > Cyanobacteriia > Cyanobacteriales > Nostocaceae > Amazonocrinis. The sequence continues at coordinate 7,194,232 of CP071065.1, read as the reverse complement.
TTGTGAAATCTATTCTACAGACCTACTTGGAACAAGAAATCTGGATACTAATAAGAGATAAGTGGTACTTCGCCACAGTTATCGGGGTTTGGGATGATTTGTTGTGGTTTAAACACAGAACTTACAACAAAGAGACAGAGGAGGATACCCTGTGGGAAATGATTGTAAAAATCAGTGAAATAATTGCTGTTGACAAAGTTAAGTCTGTTGTCAGCAGAAAACCAGACGTGTTTATGTCACGATTACAGCAAACAGATAAAAGCATCGGTAATTCTCATCAAGAGCCGGAAAATTAGGTAGGAAGCAGGGAATCTAAAAAGATGAGGAGGATGAGCAGGCAGTGTGTTGTAGGCTATGGTTTCCTGACAGTAGCACGACTGGGGGCTACCTTCCCGTACTGCCTCACCTCACCATCTCTTTGTTGTAGCAACTGCTGTCAGAGATGATTTATAAAGTAAACCTTAAATTGTAGGGTGCGTTATAGCAACGCTTAACGCACCATCTTTTTCGGTGCCCTGCGGCTAATCTTCACTATCTCAAACTCCGAAATCCTTGCATAGCCGTAACACAACGGCAATAAAGCGGGAGGAACATCCACGCCGCTTTTTGCCTCCCCTACTTAATATTTACTTTATAAATAGGCTCTCAAGATAGAAATAAGCTAAGGGAATTCCAAGTTGCATAATCACTCATGTTCGCGTAGCGTCTCCGTTAGGAGAACACCGTCATTAGTCATTAGTCCTTTGTAAATAACATGAGTTCGACGGATTAAATATGTTTTAGCTTAACTCTTAACTCCTCACTCTTATCTAAATCGGGTTAAAACGCTCAAAAGCGCAGATATTAAGTCTTTGACAATTTCAAATCCAAAATACAATTAGTATTGCCTACACTGTATGGGAAGCATAGAGTGTAAGTACTTTGCTAACTGGTAAAGTGTGGTATTGGCTACATGTTGCCCAATGTTCTTGCTTATCAGTTTGTAGACAAAATTTTTTATCTATTTTTGCCACTTTGCTCTAGCATAGAGTTATAGTAGATAGACGAACGTAGCAATCGCGTGCATGTATAAGGCTAAAGAATGCTAGCTGACTGGTTATTGCTACTGCACATGACAGTAGTTTAAGGTTTAGCAGCGTTAGCAAGCTTTGTTGAAAAGCTGGTCAAGAATTTGGCAAGTAATAACTCATCACGACTGATTAACTATCTACATCTGCTTCTGTTTATAAGGTCAATCTTTGGTAAGAAACTTTTGGGGCTAGTCCTATATAGACTACTCCCTGAATCTGAAGTTTCATCGATTTAGTGACCTAATGAACTCTGCTTAGTCCAAGGATTTGGACATCAATTTATTTTTTCTGCATCCCACGATGTGGATGCTAAGTTCAAAGCTTACAAATTTAAATTTGCAAGCTTATTATCCACTTATATATTTACTTTTTGCGATGCAATATGGATAAAATACCTTCACAGTAAAGTAGCTAGATTAAAGTTAAAAATCAAAGTTATAGCAACTTGCAATTGAATTTAGTACACCGTAGAAGTAATTCATGAATTGCCTCTACCATTAGCAGTTTGCCTTAAGGACTGGAAGTTATCCGATAGCCTTTGCAACTGGTGTTTAAAAGTCAAAAATATTAAATTCCTTGGCTACGAATCAAAGAAACACTTTTCATCAAAAAGCTCAATTATATAAGCCTTGGGACAAGTGTTTCTGAAGAGGTATTTATATTTTTGCTGTTTGCTTTTTTGAGTTGCGTTGGCTTTTGATATCAATTGCTAATTACTTGTAATTAAAAACTCCACACGCCCTTCTTCGACTTCACCCTATCACAACAGATTGGGCAGTTCTTCGTATCAGTGCGTTTAAGTATCAGCTTTAATTATAAGTGTTTTTCAAAAGCTGATATAACTTTTGAATTCTGACTTGCTCTGCAAAATTAATTACACACAATCAACAAACACTTTATAATGTTATGAGCGATTTTGATTTTATCTTAACTATTTGCATCCTCGCGGGAGCCTATCTCTTTAGTGTTTACTTGTGCATAGCGTTTTATCAAAATTCAAATCACTAAAACCGCTGACTACTTCTCAAGAACACTAAAATAGTTGACTAAGGATATTGAAAGCTGGGTGTGGTGAAAGTTTGCACACCCAGAATGAATCTATCCATGATTGTAGCTAGCGATCGCCTCTGCTGGACGCACCACCTTAAGCCTACTCACACAGCATTTACTGTTGCTTTTGTCAACTACGCTATAATTGTTTACTTCTGTCACCTGCTCAGAGCCTGCCTGACAAAAATGTGAAGAAAGATATGACTAGGGGATAGCTTTGTAGAAAAAGGGTTAAGTTTTTAATTACTGAATTAGTTAAGCAAAGCCAGATAATTTAACTTTATCAGCAGAAGTCCCACGTCTCACTTTTAGGAGCGTGGGATGAATGCGAGTGAGTTGACGACAGTTTTCTGACCAATGCGATAGGGAGGAAAGAAAACATGGAGGAAACGAACAATTTTCAAGCCTTTTTTTCTGGCATTTCTTGAGCTTCAATATATTTTCTAAGAGTCGAAACTGTAACTCCTCCACAACTGGCAACAAAATACGAACCACTCCAAAATACATCTTTCCAGTAAAACTGTTCTAAGTGTTCTGGGAATTCTTGGCGTAATTTCCTGGATGATACTGACTTCAAATTATTGACCAACTTGCTAAGTTCAACGTCTGGATAGTATTGAAAAAGCATATGTACATGGTCTTGTTCTCCGTTGAACTCAATCAACTTACAATCCCACTTTTCTAACAATTCCTCAACTATAGTATTCAGCCTGGTTAGCATCTGTGCTGTGAAAGCTTTACGTCGATATTTGGTTACTAAGACTAGGTGAACTTTTAGATCGCTAACGGATCGACCTTTGGAAACAAAATAATTTTTCATTTTTCTGGAATATCCCCTAATTCCAGTGTATACTAAAGAACTAACACTGAGTTAGTCGAACAAGTGAAAACATCCTACCAATACCGCTTAAAGCCTACTAAGGAACAAATAAAAATAATTGACAACACATTAGATATGTTGCGTTGCCAATACAACTATCAGCTTGCTCAAAGGTTTGATTGGTATGAGCAAAACCGTTGTTCTATTGATAGATGCTCACTTGTTGTTTGCCATATTCCAGAATTGAAAGACAAGCCAAACCGTTTTAGCCAACAAGCAACATTAACCCAACTCAAAAAAAATAGACCTTGGTATAAAGGTATTCATTCTCAGGTATTACAAGAAGTGCCTAAGAAGGTTGAAAGAGCTTTTGATAGGTGGTTAAAAGGTGACGCTAATGGCAAAAAATCGGGTAGACCTAGATTCAAAGGATTAGGGCAGTACAAGACTTTCACTTATCCCCAGTTCAAGAAAGAACATTTTGTGAACAACAAAATTACTCTTTCAAAGATTGGTACGGTTCAAGTTATTGTTCATCGTCAAATACCTCAAGGGTTTGACATCAAAACCGTGTCTGTTACTAAAAAATCAAACGGTTATTATGTCACTCTAAGTCTTGAAGATCAAACAGTTCCGACGATTCAGCCAAACTTTGATGCTAATAATATTGTTGGTATTGATGTTGGCTTGATTGATTTTATTGTTACGTCAGACAATGAAAGAATAGCTGCACCCAAGTTTCTGCGAAAAGCTGAACGTCAGCTAAAATCAGCACAGCGCCGGGTTTGTCGTAGAAAGAAAGGCTCTAACCGACGCGAAAAAGCTATCAAAAAGTTGGGTATTCAGCACAAGAAAGTAGCTGATACTCGCAAAGATTTCCATTTCAAAACAGCTAAAAAGATTCTAAGTGAATATGATGTTGTAGTTGTTGAGAAGTTGAATATCAAGGAACTTGCTAAAACAAGATTGGCTAAAAGTATAAACGATGCCGGTTGGGGACAGTTTGTAACCATACTTTCAAGCAAAGCCGAAAACGCTGGTTTGAAACTAATAGCTGTAAACCCAAACGGCACTAGTCAAGAATGTTCTGGCTGCGGTCACCAAGTCAGAAAGCCGCTATCTCAAAGAATGCACAATTGTCCTAGTTGTCATGCAAGTTTGTGCAGAGATTTGAACGCGGCGGTAAACATAAAGAACCGTGGGGCGCACGGTTTGAAAGCTCAAAATATGTCCTCAATGAGGAGTCTTTGAGAAGCCTACACTTACCTGTACTCAGGAAGTGTAGGTACGTCACGATAAACTGCTTACTACAGTCTGAATGATAAAGAAATTAAAAATTTCTAGGCAAAAAAAGTAACCAAAAAATTTAAACAAAGCCATAGTCCGCTACATTTAAAATGCGAACAATTGCAGAAATTAACGAAAAAATTAACCGTCAACGTGCGGCAGTGCTAACGATTGAAGAATTAAAAGCACGAGTTGCAGAAGTTGGTGTCACCAAAGTTGCCAAAGAAGTTGATGTGATTACTACTGGCACTTTCGAGCCGATGGAATCAAGTGGTGCAATTATTAATCTTGGACACACTGATCCCCCAATCAAAATTCGCCGATGCTGGATAGATGGTGTTCCGGCATACGCTGGTTTTGGAGCTGTAGATTTATATTTGGGTGCTAGTTGTGCCGTGGACACAATGGATGGAGAAGAAGTCCGGGAACGCGGCGGTGGTCATGTGATAGAAGATTTGATAGCAGGCAAACCCATACATATAAAGGCCCAAGGACAAGTAACAGACTGTTATCCACGGGCAACTTTTGAAACAACAGTTACTTCCGACACGATAAATCAGTTTTATTTATTTAATCCGCGCAATCTCTATCAAAATTTTATTGTGGGGGTAAATGGAGGCGATCGCCCACTTTTTACTTATCTGGGCCCATTACAACCGCGTTTAGCAAATGCAGTTTACTCTAATCCCGGTGCTGTTTCTCCCCTACTCAATGACCCCGATTTGCAACTGATTGGCATTGGTACAAGGATTTTCTTGGGCGGTGGTATTGGTTATGTTGCTTGGGAAGGTACTCAGCACTTCCCTTTACAAAAGCGCTTAGCTAATCGTACACCCATTGGCCCAGCTGCGACTTTAGCTTTAATTGGTGATGCCAAACAAATGGATGCTCGTTGGGTGCGGGGTTGTTACTTTAAAAGTTATGGGCCTTCCTTGATGTTAGGCGTAGGTGTGCCATTACCGGTATTAAATCAAGAAGTAATTGAACGCTGTGCAGTTCAAGACAAAGATTTGGTAGCGCCAATAGTAGACTTTTCTATTCCTCGGCGCGTCCGTCCCACCTTTGGGTTGGTGAGTTACGCCCAACTGAAATCTGGGCGTATCACCATTGAGGGTAAAACAGTGCGGGTTGCTCCCCTTGCCAGTATGCTTTATTCTCGACAAATCGCCATAGAGTTAAAACAGTGGATTGAAGCAGGCACTTTTACCCTCACAGAGCCAGTTTCTCCGATTCCTATAGAGCGATCGTTTCTACCCCAAGACAGGTGGACGGATTTTTAATCCTGGGTACTGGGTACTGGGGACTGGGGACTGGGGGGTGGGGACTGGGGACTGGGGACTGGGGACTGGGGACTAGATAAGAGTTTTACCAATTCCCAATTCCCAATTACCAATTACCAATTCCCAATTACCAATTACCAATTACCAATTACCAATTACCAATTACCAATTACCAATTACCAATTACCAATCCCTACTCTTGAGTTGGCTTTGGCCGTTTTATCGGCTTGGGAGCAGGTGTTTTAGGTATCGGTTTTGACACCACAGAGGGTTCGCTGCTTGCACTTGTTTTCTTAATTGGACGTGGCGTTTCGCCAGTACTGCGTCTGGGAGGAAATGGTTTTCTCGCTCCAGTACGAGGCCCACTTTTGAATGGTGGTCTGCGTTTTTTGGGCAAATCAGCGATCGCTTCAGCATGTTCTACTACCAATACATCAGCTTCCCGCTTGACTTGGAAGTCCCAGAACTTACCCACTGCTTTTGTGGTCAGCACACCCTGCAATTTCAACTTAAAATACTTGGATTTCTCAGTTGGTTTGCGTGCAGCCTGCTTAATTTTGACCACTAAACTCTTAGCGTCAAAAGACTGGTAAACTACCTCGCCACGAACAGAAAAACCACCATCTGCAATCTCTGATGAGGGTGCTAAGTTGCTTAAACTTTCTGCATGATTGTCAGTTAAATCATCATCGGGTGTCTGGGACTCGTCTGACCCCGAATCTTGCTCAACTCCCTCTGTTGGCTGTTTAGCCAGATTTTCTGGCTCCCAAACGCCCACAATTTGGAGGTGCAAGGCGTCATTTTCTTGCCTTGTGCGTGGATAAACTACCCACAGATGATCTGTTTCCAGGTCTAAATGATTCTTTACTAAACTCATAATTCGACCGAGTAGCACGGCGTTAAGTTCTACGCCATCTGCGGTCACTAAAGTACCTTGAGTAAATTGCTCGCTGCTAGCATGGTAACGACCCCGGACTAATCCGATGGCGCGGTACTGCATTGGTTCACTCGGAGGTGGAATCGGCTGTTGCCGATTGGCTAGGTTGCCATTTGAGGCAGTCTCGCTAGGGTTAACAGGCGAATTGTCAACTTTAGGAGCCTGGGCTGCTACTGTCTGAACATTAGCTATTGGCTCTGTATTGGTTTGAGGTTGGTTGGAGGATTCAGGCGAAGGCATCAGGTCGGAATTCATAAAAACTCCTTGCGGCGGAGACACATCCCATTGTGGGATTTGACGAAGGTAGCTGAAAATAGCGTTTGTACGGCTGATGAAAGTATATAGCTTTCCATAAATTCATACAGAGTGCCCTACACAATCTGCAAAACGCTAAATTCTGCTTTGAGACTAAACTTGTAATTTAGCGCTTTTATACTAGTTTCGGAAGCATATCATAGCTACTATTTTGACGGCTCCTCCTAAAGTCATCAATTACTTGAGCAGCAATAGATAGTTATTTGTTATAAAATTCACAGTCAATTGGCGGTATTCCGCAAAGTTTTGGAAATTTTTAACTTTCCGATTTGTGTAAATGATAAGGTCAACGAAGGATGAAGTATAAAGTATGTAGATGCCCCCAAGGGCAGCTTACCTACCAAAAGGATGAACTACTACTAACAGGTAAATCAAGCTTGAAAAAAGAGACTTCGGACTTAATTATGTTTTCCACGGACACCACTTGAGGGGAGTGGCGTGCAGCCCTGCACTATCGCGTGCCGGCAGACGCGCATGTGACGTGAGATTCCTGCATACCCGTCAGTGACTAATAAATCCGCTTGCTTGTATCCCTGATTCAATGAAGTACAAAATTAAAACCTTGAATTTTTTATACTTTATCCTTCATTCTTCATCCTTTGTTGGGTTATTAAAGTTCTGGAGAAGTAGAAAACTGTGTCTCAACCACGCAACCGCTGGATAGTTCAGGTGATTTTGGTAGTGGCAATTCTTGCTTTTGTGGGAATTTCAGTAGTTCCCATAATTGGAGCATTTAATAATACCTCATCCACAAGCCAGAATAATGCCAGCCCCACAGGGAGTTTAACTTCCTCTGAGGAAAAATCAAAATTGGAAGACGAAGTACGGGGTTATGAATTGGTTTTGCAAAGGGAACCAGAAAATCAAACTGCCCTCAAAGGCTTGTTCAAAGCGCGGTTAACATTGCTGCGTCAAAAAGGAAAAGGAGAGATTAAACCAGCTGACATTCAACAGGCAATTGAACCTTTAGAAAAGCTAGCCAAGCTCAATCCTGAAGAAACAGAATATGCCGTGCTGCTGGCTCAAGTAAAACAGCAAATTGGCGATAAAGAAGGAGCAGCCCAAGCTTATCGCTCTATTTTAGCCACGAGGCCCGGTGATTTGAATGCTTTGCAGGGAATGGTGGCTCTTTTGGTAAATCAGCAACGCCCAGAAGCAGCTATTGGTTTGCTGCAAGAAACGCTCCAGAATGCAACTCAAGCCAATACAATTCAGCCTGGAAGCGTCGATACAGTAGCCGTGCAGGTGTTACTAGGCAATGTTCACGCCTCACAAAAACGCTACCCTCAAGCGATTTCAGCATTTGACCAAGCAATTAAGAAAGAACCTAAAGATTTCCGTCCAGTTTTAGCAAAAGCGATGCTTTTGAAGCAACAAGGGAAAATTACAGAAGCAAAACCTTTATTTGATAGTGCTGTGGCTTTAGCTCCTGCTAAATATAAAGACGAAATTAATAAAGCAGCCGCTTCTCCTCCTCCGACTCCTGCTGCTTCACCGACATCGACTGCTGAAAGTACTCCGCAGCCGTAGGGGTGCGGGGGTGCGGGGGTGCGGGGGTGCAGGGGTGCAGGGGTGCAGGGGTGCAGGGGTGCAGGGGAGAATTTACAACAAATTTTCTCCTCATCCCCCTCATCTCCCTCATCCCCCTCATCTCCCTCATCTCCCCATCTCCCCATCTCCCTCATCTCCCCCATCCCCCCATCCCCCCCATCTCCCTCACGCTCCTTCCATAGCCGCAACTACACCAAAAATCAGAAATAGGCATCCACCAATGAAGGTGAGTTGACGTTCAGAAATGCGCCCAGCAATCATTTTGCCACCGATAACAGCGATCGCAGCACAAATGGCATGTCCTAAAATTGCACCTGTGGTGACACCAATGGGATTATTTCCTGCTGCTAGGGCAATGGTAGCAATTTGTGTGCGATCGCCCCACTCGGCCATAAATGTCAAAACAAAGGCTTCTGTTAAAATTGCCCAGTGGCTTTTTCGCTTTGGTAGTTGCAAATCTGCCTGTTTGACTGCTGCTTCTGCCTCTTCTACAACTTCTGTATCACAAGCAGCTGGCATCTTCCTAGCTTGGTACAACAGCTTGATACCAAAGGCAATAAACAAAACTATTTCGGCATAGTAAATATAAATTTTTGGCAACAAAGACACTGTTTGTCCCAATATCACCGAAAGTATCGTCATTGCAGCTAAAGCGGCGATCACACCGGTGAACACCAACCGTCGGGAGTGATGCATCGCTAAAATCACAGCGATAAAAAATGTTTTATCACCTAATTCTGAAACTGTAATTAGTAGTAAACCTGCGGTAAAAGCCGTTAGCACTCTCTCAAGCTCCTGAAGAATCATCTACTGATGTGAAGCTCAATGAGAACCAAAAGACCTCACTAAGCTCCACACATTTGTGTGAACTCAGTGAAGGTCTCGCTGCCAAATATTTATTATTTGTTACCTGAACCAGGCTTATCGCCAGCATGTTGATTCAGGTTAACTGGCTTTGATATTTTCTGCCAGTAGCTACTCCCCTTCTATTCGATAATAATCATACATCTGTCTGCATTAGGAGTCAAGTCAATAGTCAACAGTCATCAGTCAACAGTCAACAGTTTTTCAGTGTTCTGTGACGCAAGTCCAACCAACTCTTCACTCAAATCCCACAAACGCTCAGCTTTATCATCATCACGGGCTTGGGGAGAAACTTTTTGTACGAAGGATTTACCATCTTTTTTCTGGCGATTTCCCCAACTCCAATAAGCCCCAGATTGCTTGTACTCAGAATCGATAACTACTGCTGCAACTCTTTCTCCTGCTAGTTCTTGAGATACGTATCCCCCAGTGATGTACTTTTGGAATAAGGGGAAGAGTTTCTGGAACAGTGGATAGTGGTTGCGGAATAAAGGTGTTTCTGCTACACATCCCGGATACAGAGAAGTGAAGGTAATGCCAGTTGATTCATGATAGCGGCGATGCAGTTCGCGCATGGTCAGCACGTTGCAGACTTTACTATCTTTATAAGCTTTGACGGGTTCAAACTTCTTACCGTCAATCATCGAAATCGGTGGTTTAAAGCCGGCTGCAAAACCTTCTAAATCGCCCAAGTCTGGACGCGGTGGAATCTTACCACCTAGTTCGTCTGGGTTATGGGTGACAGTTCCCAAAATCACGAGTCGCCGATCCGCAGCAGGAGAATTTTTCAAATCCTCAAGCATCAAATTGCACAAAAGGAAATGACCAAGGTGATTAGTGGTCATGGTTAACTCGTAACCTTCTGGGCTGCGTAATGGCTCTTTGATTAAAGGCATATAAATTGCAGCGTTGCAGACCAATGCATCCAAGGATTTACCAGTGGCCCTGAAGTTATTTACAAACCGTCGCACGCTGTCCAAGGAACCAAGGTCAATAAGCATGATGGTATAGCTGTTCTGGGGTATTCCCACATCTTGGGCAACTTTTTGTGCCTTTGCCAAATCCCGACAAGCCATGACTACATGCCATCCTCTGTCAGCAAACGCTTTCGCAGCGTACAAACCTACCCCAGAGGAGGCACCTGTGATTACAACCGTTGACTTCCGATCCTGTGCCATTTCAATTCAAACTCTGTTAATCGCCTTTTCCTATCTTCAGGATCTTACATCAGGTTGTTGTACCAATATTTTTGTAAACTTGAGTTTAACATTTGGTAATAAATAGCTAATTATGTTAATTGTTACAGCCAATTTGTTACGAAATATTAAGCTTGTATTTATTATGTTGATGTTGAATGCCTACAGTTCATTTTTAGCGATCGCTGAATCTTTTGAAAAAAATTATTCTAAATTTTCTGGCTCGGCATCGTTAAAACACCACTCCTTGTGCTTTTTAGCTAATGAGAGGGGTAAAGGGTACTCACATTCAGCAGAAGTCCACCAATGCCGAGATCTGAGATAGTGCGTAATTACATGATGAAGTTTAAATTTCTTGGGTGATGGCGTTGCTAAGATATTGTGAGAGCGTGGTTGCGGAGCTTTCCAATCTTTTTTTGGAGATGGATTGTGAGTAATGTTTTTGATAATGCATTTTCCTGTTTTGGAATCACGTTTACTGATTAATTTTCCATCTTCGTTAGCTTCTTTTTCGTATCCCCTAGATATCCAGGCTTGATAACGACTCATTTGTTTAGCCAATTGGTTAGTTTCAGACTTTTCAGCAACGCTTAGGACAGTTTGAGTAAACTCAGTTGTATTGAGATTGCAGTTTTGAGGAATAAAAATTCCTTGTGTAAAGGAGGCTGTACCTTTTTGGAAGGTTTCCTCCTTGGTAGCAAGTCCATATCCTTGCGGGACTTCATTGTTCATACTGTCACGTATACGGACAATGTGGATTTTGTTTGTCGGTGGTTTATCCCGCTCGAACTTGCTGTCTTGTAACCAAGTCCAATATTGACGAGCATTTTGACCGTGAACAAATAAATATATATCGTCAACAGCAGAGTATGTCTGGCTCAATGTGGTCAGCATATTATTGATGACTTGATCGCAATTAACCTGAGATGTTCTCGACTGTGCTAATAGGCAAATCGTATCGGGCATAGTTCTGAAATTTAGATCTCTTTGAGGCAATAAAACACTGACTTCATTTTTATAAATTGCTACTAAAACTGGTTCCTTGAAACTTTGATTTGCTGTTTTATCATTTCGCCGAATTATGTATAAACCAGCATAGACAGTGTTATCGTCAGGAGTTGATAAAGGGTAATTTAAATCGAATGGCAGAATAGCATCCAAAATTGCGGCAAGAACACGATTATAAAGACTCTGTTGCAAATCTTCATCTATCTTACTTTTTCCTGTTTCATCATCAGTACCAATTTCTGCGGATAAGATGCATTGAGGAATAAAATTATATTTAGGTAAAATAGATTTTAAATAAGGTTTTGGATCTTGATTACCACGGTATCTAGGATGATCTGGAGATAGGATTTCTACGATCATTGGCGTTGGATGTTCAGATTTATTATGCTGTCCAAATTGATGAATATGACGATCATTGACAACTGTTCGACCGTTTCTTTCCATCTCTCCTAAAGGATCAGCTAAGCCTTCAGATGTATAAAACTCTAAATTGAGGCTGTCTCCAAAATAGTGCTTAGCAACCAATGCAAGAGCTTCTTTTACTTCTTCTGTGCGGTAGCGTACTTGAATAGTTAAGTTATTTGCTCGTTCAGCTAAGAATACCTGTAATTCTTTTGTAATTTTGGGAAGTTTGTCCTTTTTGTCCTTGGAGGGTTTGGAAACAATTGGCGTGTCTTGAAATCGCTGTTTAATCGATTTTTTCAAGTCTCTATTAACAGTTATCTTTTGCCAAGGAGCAGAAATTACCACGCTAGGTGGTAATATATCTTTGATTTGTTTAAGTAATGTTTTCACATCCTCAAAGGGAAATCCTGTTCCCCACCCCGCCTTTTGGTAGACTCGCGCCGGAACCAGAATATCTGTCTGATTTGTTTCAAGAAAATTTAATGGGTTTGCCAAGAAATCCGTAATGCTTGGAATTTGCACTGATAAACGTTCTAAAATTTGGCTGACCTGTCGGTTTTTCCATTGGGGAACATACTCAGTTTCTTCCCGACGATAATTTGCTTCCAGAACAGTGAATGCATTCGGATCTAGTAGGTTGTAATCTCCTAGCCAAGAGCGTAATCGGCGAATGTAACACTTTGTTGTACCTTTCTGTAGCCTAATATCTGAGTCATTTCCTTGTTTGACTATCCAACGCTTCATTTGAAAGTGAAGGTTAATTTTCTTAGGGTCAATGTCACTTTGAGTCGATATAACAAGCGCAACAGATGCTCGATGACCGTATGTATTTTGAAACGGCGGCCAAGATACAAGTTCAACGGTATTTCCCCTTGTACCTGGGCCAAATAAAAACTTGAATGAATTTTCTCCTAATTGATACTCGTGCTTGCTAAGTTCCCACGCGATCGCCCAAGAAGGTGCCCAAAATTCGATATGATTGGGCGTAGCCTCAGTCCAATGAAATTGATCAGCACTGCAATATGGTTTTAAGACTTTATGTTCTGATTCTGGATAGCAGACCTCAACCCATATCTTGAATATCAGGGCTAAAATTTCTGGGTCAACTTTTTCATAAGCTAAAAAAGCAGCTGGATTTGGTTCATTATCAACCGTTAGACTGTTGATGACGCGGATTTGTGGCAGCAATAATCGGATCGTATTAAGTAATGGAGTAGTTGGAGCGTTTTCTTCAGGTTTTCCATAATGGGTATTAAATTTTTTCAGATTGGGAAAAAGCATCACAAAGCCAGTAATATCCTTGACCAGTTTCTCGTTGTACTCAAGGTAGATGGGCTGATAGTAATTAATACTCAAAGTTTCACTCCGTGAATGAAATGGGTTAATCGAGTTAGCGGGTAATAAACTGGCCCATACAGGGTTTTGATCAGCCGTCCAGAGACACCACCTTTATTGATGGCGCTGCCCAAGAGCTTGCGGGCAGCCAGCAAAATAGAGTTTTGCTCCGAGTCACCAGACGAATTTCCCTTTGCGGTTTCTGGCATAAACGCGGCATCTACAAACCAGACAACTGTTTTGCGACCACCACGAGTGCTACGTCCGATTAATTGAGTTAAATTAACCGTTAGTGTCCAGATCAGGGGCGTTTTGAGCGCAATTTTAGCGATTTTATCAGGTAATTGAGAAAAAATTTGCGGGACTTTCAGAAAGATGTCTCGTGCATGTCGAGCATGTCTTTGAACAACCTCAACAGCTCGTTGATCGATAATATCTATCGTTTCCTTGTTAACCCCACTGATAACTGTTTGATTATCGTCTGGGCTGGGGTGCTGCCTAACGACAATCATCATACCGCCAAAGTACGGCTCTCCAGTCAAGGGATGCATCATGTTAACAGCACGAGATATGGCTCCCATTGGGGCAATCAAAAATTCTTTACCACGACCTGGAAACTCTGTGAGCTTAGACCGTGAAACCTGATCGTCTGAAACCCATCGACCATCCTGAACAACGTAAGATGCCCTATCAAGATAGGGATTTTTGAGAGAATTGTAGAACGCCTTAGCTTCTGCATAGCTATTTGTCACGATCAGCAAATTTTTGCGATCGCTACCAACGTTTGCAGTCAAATAATCTTGAAATTGGTCAAGTAGTGGCTGACCTTGCTTACTTTTACGGCAGAGTCCTGAAATCATTCGGCTAATGTTCTCTTGCCGATCATCTCCTTGACTACCGGAGATAAACACAGGATACCCTGCATCATCTACAACCGGACAATAAAAGAATTCACTCTCATGCGCTACCGCTTTAGACTTATCGAGAGGTGGTTCTATTAACAAGGTTGGCTTTAATTGCACATGAAAAGGGTATGATTGTTCGCTCTCTCCTGAGTAACTAGTTGCAGATGTAACTAACAAATTTGCTGGAGTTAGCCCGTCTATGCTGAAGATAGAATTCCATCGGCTTAGAAGTGACCTACCCAAGGCAATCCCGCGAAATATCCTAAGTTGTTTGTTAAGGAATTGAGCACTAGTTACAGAACCAACTGGAGAATTAGGTAGCAAGCTTTCAAAGTCACTTGGAGGAGTCATGGGTAAGGTAGATTCCAAGTCAACGCTAGCGTAACCTCTAGCAGATACGTGCTTACCTAATGCACCTAATACATGTGCTGCATAAATAGCTAGTTGCAGCAATTTTGCCAGGTTGTCTATGAAGCGCTCGACATCAGATTCTAGTTGTTCAAATTTAATATCCCATCGTGTTGTTTGAATAAACTTTTTGCAGTTAGGATGGGGTACTGTACTGAGCAAATCTCCTGCTAATAATGCTCCAGAAACGAGTGCTAAACGTTCTGCAATTACTGTGTCAGTAGCGTTAAGACCAATGGTGTCAGGACTAACAGGATTATCCTGTATTCGCTTGAAAATTTCACGGTAGCGATCGCAGTTACGCTCATATTTCGATAGAGTTTGTTTTCGGACTTTCTTCGCACCAATATCAACATGTGCTTTACCTGAAAGTTGCTCAGCCAATTTATCGAAAAATGTCCACGCTGTAAATAGTCTTCCTTCCTGGGTATATGCTTTTAAAAGTTTCTCAATTTCTTGACGGGAACTTTTACCTTTAATTGTGTTTGTAATATTTCTCATCAAATACATTAAAGCCCCGATTCCTCGGTTGGCTAAATGTCGTTGATCTTCTGACTGTTCCAAGTAGGGATCATTGTATCTCCCTAACACAACTACTTCGCCTTCCATCAGACCATGTACATGTTGATAAGATTCACTTCTTGTCCAAGTGTCTTGCAACACATCGAAAGATGCAAGTGGTACTGTAGGATAGAAAATCTCATCTAGTTTGGGTTGAGCAAGATCAACTTCATCAATGATGAACAAATCTGTTGTTAGGGCTAAATATTCTAGGATAGTGATGTTTTCAATGAGATTATGTGGAGAAACTTTCTTTTGAATAAATCCTTGCAAAGTTCCAACTATTAATTGTGCATTTTCTAATTCAGTAGCTTTAATATGTCTGGGACAGATAGGAGCCAGGGGACAATCGTAAACCTTATTTGGATCATTAACATTTTGTAGCTTACCGAAGCATGGTGGTCTGTTGCGCTGACCATTCGATGTTTGCTGAATCTGAGGCTGTGCTAAGCTATACAATGGGCAGGATTGTGCCAGCCATTTAAAACCAGGATGGGTGAATGGCTGCTGTTTGTTAGTGAACATTACAGCCTGATTTAATCGGCTGAGGTGCTTGTGTCGTTCCGATTCTCCAATAATCGGAACTGCCCTAATCCCAACTTTTTGAGCAAATTCAAGCCAGTTCTGTACTTCACCTACGCTATTTGTAGCAATAGCAACCCGTTTATTGCTATCTACTAAGAGTGCAACTAGGCAATCAATTAAGGTGGATTTACCGCTTCCAGTCGGGCCTAAAATATGACCTTCTCTATCAATAAAAATCTCTCTAGCTTCTTGATCCTGTTGAATATCCCAATAAGTTGACTGATTCAGTATTTGCCCTGCATCGTATCCTAAAACAGGTTTCAATTCAGTTCCTTTCTTAATCAAATCAGCTAGGGGTATTTTGATTAATTGACGATCCTTAGAAAGATTAATGTTAGGAATTTGAGCAGCGTGTTTTACACCGATATTTGCAATTTCATGTGTGATTCTGATTCCACGAGGTGTCTGCTGTGGGTTAATGTTGAACACGTAGTCACCAGCCGGAGCTGGTCTGTATTTTCTTTGCCGAAACTTTAATGGTTCTTGAGTTAGCAGCCTTTCGTATAAGTCATACCGAGCCAACGCCATCTTTCTAGTTGGCGTAATTGTGTTTGTAGTGTAATCAATGTCAAAACCTAACCAACCAGAAGCCGAATTTTTGGCAACTTCATCATAGCTACGAAGAGCAATTTCCCAGCTAATTGAACTGCGGAATTCTGGTGCTAAATGGCGTAGATGCTTCAAAATATCCCATTGACTATCTGTAATACCTGGCTCTCGGTAGCCCTGCAACAATAAATGTGCTTTCCTAATAGGTTGGTCAGGTAAATAAGTTCGCAGGGCATGAAGCATTAATTCTGTGCGTGCAAAATCAGAAAATTCCATCTCAATTGGTGGCGATTCACCTCCCATGAGTTTTTTCAGCGCCTCATTCAAAGTACTTCTATCTCTCACTTCAAAACTCCCTTGATACGCTTAATTAATTCTGACTCTGAAAAAACAGGTAAATTTCCCTGATATCGGCTCTTAAAAGCTGCTTGATATGCTAAATTTTTCCATCGGTAATCTGGGACTACAAAGAATGACTGAGACTGGCCAATATTTGGAATAGTATCTTGATTCAGTTCTCTAGCTAACATGGTGGCGCTTCCCCAATCTTTGGCGTCAATTGCCCAAATATCTCCAGTCGGTAGTGTTACTTTCAGATCAGCCTTGTCCAGTTCAGGCCACAGTTCTATCTGCAATCCCATTTTTTCGAGAGTTCGAGCTAAACGCAACTCAATGAGAGAGGGTCTAATTACGCAGATGACAGTATCTTCTATCGGTGCCCTGTCTACTCGGCCTTCTAACGGTTCACAACAGCCTTCGATATCTCGTGCAGCACAATCTAAATACCCACCACAAGTCTTACATAATGGCATTAACTCAGAATGCGGTGGTGCATCCCGATATGCTTGCATCAAGAGGTCTAAAACTGGCTCGATATCAGGATTATTAGAGCGAAATAAGGCAATTGTTAAATCCGAAGGAAATGGGTTCTCAGCAAGAAATCGACGGAAAAGTGTGTAGGTACTGTGCGGTAAGCTAAGTCGCTCAATCTCTACCATTAGCCTTGGAATGTAGCTTTGATTCTGTTCTCGTTCCAAATTCAGTGCGTACCTGCTAGCCCAAGCTTCGCATTCCTCTGATGGGTGCGTCATATTTTCGATCAACGGCTCTTCTGGAAAATCCACAAACTCAAAAAAGTCTGGCTCGACCGCCTCCACTGACTTTCTGGCTGCCTCCACCATGCACAATATTGCCGGATGTCGCATTTGTTCATCCCGCAGTATCCATTTCAAGCTCAAAGCCTGAAATGCTTCATATAATGTCTGTGGGAATGGCTGTGAGTCATCAACTAGATAAGCTGGCTCACCACGGTTGATGCGATCGCAAATCTGCACAATTCCTTTACATAACTTGATGAATAGAATTTCATCCTCGCTAAATTGCATACTTAGGCTTAAGAGCGACATTGGTGATTATTCTAGTATGTTTGAACCAGTTTGAAGAATATCGTAACAAAGGTGGAAGTCACACAAGTATTAAGAGAAAGATGCTTGGCTTGGTCACAAGTGCTAATATTGGCGCTAAGGCTCTAAGTTTTTAGAGCGATCGCAGAGGGGTAAAATATATTTTTGAAGAGGGAATCTTTGCTGTTGCAACTCCAGCAAATCGATTGTTCCTTTCCCCTTTTCTTACCTATCTACTGCCTGAACTGATTTGTTGCTGGCAGATTTTTTCATGTCATCAGTTTAGGCATCCTAGCTTACTTATTTTCTCTGAATTAAAATCTCTGACTAAAATAAAAATGCTTTAGAGGATGTTTGAAAAGTTTTGGGCGAATATAATTCGCTACTACACAGGCAAAGTCCGCCTGCACGGACTAACACAAAATCAAGGATTTCAAACCCACGGAGGTGGGTTTCCTCTGTGTAGACGCGATTTCCAATCGCCCAGGTGAGTAACATATTAGACTTTTCAAACAACCTCTTACAGGGCTTCTTCACTGCTACCTAGTTTCCTCTTAAGTATCTCTTCCATTTCTCTCAAATCCTCTTCAGTCTGGGGAAATGGATATTTTATACTATTAGGATTTCCGCGTTTAATCAGAGCTTCGATAGCATCATCATCTTCTCGATGAGCCAAAACGTATGCTCTGAGTTCTTGACGGGTCATTTTGCTAAAGTCAGGCTTTGTCATTAGTTATAAAATTTATACTCCTGTTGTTAATCGAGGTGGACGAGGCCGTTGCAGTCCCCTCGATTTATCATCGTTTAATATTTCCTTTCCTGTGGCTGAAACATGGTAATTGTCACCGGGCGATATTGAATATCAATACCTGCTGGTGAATAATAAGCCATTGTGTGTTGAAGGAAATTAGCATCATCTCGCTGCGAATAATCTTCACGGAAGTGTGCGCCACGACTTTCTCGGCGATTCAAGGCTGATGCTAAAATCGTCTGACCCACTACCATCAAACTCCGCAATTCTAAGGCTTCTACAATTTCTGTATTCCAACAACTGCCTTTGTCATCTAAATAAATTTGTGGATATTGTTGTTGTAATTCTTCGAGCTTTTGCAAACCCTCACGCATTAATGCCTCAGTGCGGAAAACGCCGCAGAATTCAGTCATACAATCCTGGAAGGCTTGACGGACTTGATTAATGCGATACTGTCCTGGCTGTTCTAGCAAGGCTTGGATTTGTTGCTGGGCTTCTGTAATGTAACGTTGCTCATCTACAATCGGTAACTTGCGTTTTTGCACATATTGAGCGATCGCTGCCCCAGTCCGTTTACCATAAACTACACACTCTAGCAGCGAATTACTCCCCAAACGATTTGCACCATGAACAGAAACACAAGCTGTTTCACCAGCCGCAAAAAAGCCATCAATGAAATTCTCGCCACTACTACGAACTCGTCCGTCAGTATCCACTGGTATGCCACCCATACAATAGTGAATAGTGGGACGCACTGGCATAGGCTGAGTCACAGCGTCAACACCTACCAAGCGGTGTGCTTCTTCCCAACAGAAGGGGACGCGACTCATAATTTTTTCTTTGCCCATGTGCCGCAAATCCAGATAGACAAAAGGCCCTCCAGCACTACCATCGGGATGAACACCACGTCCAGCGCGAATTTCGTAAGCGATCGCTCGTGAGGTAATATCACGAGGAGCCAGTTCCATACGGCTAGGTGCATAGTTTTTCATAAAGCGATCGCCATCGGAGTTAATCAAATAAGCCCCTTCTCCCCGCACAGCTTCCGAAATCAGCACCCCTACCGGATACAACCCAGTGGGATGAAATTGCACAAATTCCATATCTTCCAAGGGCAAACCGGCGATCGCGGTCATTGCTAAACCATCACCTGTAGATGCGTAATCATTGGAGGTGGTGTTATAAACGCGACCATAACCTCCTGTAGCAAACATTACCGCTTTCGCCCGCAAAACTTCTATATGCCCATCTAAAAGATGGAACATTACCACACCTTTAGCCTGCCCCTCCTCCAAAATCAGACGCATCACGTACCACTCTTCATAAACTTGTACGCCGTAACGCCGCAAGTTGTTAACCAATTCGTGTAAAATCGCGTGACCAGTTTTATCAGCAGCGTAGCAAGTGCGGTTATGGGAATGTCCCCCAAAAGCCCGTTGGGCAATGCGACCATCATTCAAGCGAGAGAACAAAACACCCATGTGTTCTAGGTCAATCACTACATCTGGGGCTTCTTTGGTGAGAATTGCGACTGCATCTTGGTCTGCTAAGTAATCAGAACCCTTAACAGTATCAAAAGCGTGTGCTTCCCAACTGTCTTGTGAATCCACATTTTTGAGTGATGCGGCCATACCACCTTGGGCAGCCACCGAGTGAGAACGGATAGGATGGGTTTTAGCAACCACAGCAATATTTAATTGGGGGTCAGTTCGGGCTATTTCTACAGCAGCGCGACATCCCGCCAACCCACCCCCGATAATAATCACATCATGTTCCAACATACTTAGACCTTGATCGCAAATAACTGCTGTTCTATTGTAGAGATGTGATTAATCAGGTTTGCTGAAGTGCGATCGCCTCTCTACAAAAAAATACCCTGCCTAGAGACAGGGACATTGTTGAAATTTTCAAGTCAGGTTGCAGATGTAGGTACTCCTAACTCCTAACTTTTAAATCTTCAGCTAGTCGCTTGTATAGGTTGTTGCTGGGAAACATTACCAGGTATAGGTTCAGTTTTTGTATTTGCGTCTACAGAAACTAATTCAATATGATTTAACAAGGTAGTCACAAATGCAAATAGCAAGAAAGGCAGCGATAGCAGCACCACTAGACCCACCGTTGCTAAGGCATAAACTGGTCGTCTAGCACCCATCAACGCCAAAGCTGATGCCAAACTTATAGTAATTGTGATTAACCAAACAATTATTTGACCATATATATCACCAAATGTCAGGGTACAGACAAACCGATAGTTTTGAATATCATTCTTGTTCATCACATTTACCTCAAGCCTCTCCTATAGGTTCTACGTTAGAACCATGTTTGCCTGGCAGACAATTTCTAAATATTTTTGCAAGGTTTGTAATATTGCTTCACAATCAACCTTTTAGCTGAATCGGGCACAAGCCCCACGCTCCTCTGTCGGGTGAGCGTGGGATGAATGACCGGGCGATGAGGAGTCCCACCCCCGACGAATAGTGGCTATCACTCGCTCTTGGGAGTGGGGTGGGCATCCTGCCCTTGTGTACCTCATTCAGGCGGAATGCACTGTAATTAGGATACTTTTTATTTGTCAGTCCCTAATCCCCGGATTCAGCAAGGTCAAAATTTTTATCCTGATTAGTAATTACTTGCCGACGCAGACGAACCCCCAGCCATAACAAACCAACAAAAAATAGCCCAGCAGCATTAGATGGTTCTGGTACTGCTTCAACTTTAATATGTGCCACTTGGTAGCCTGGAATTGTCAAATCTGCATTAGGAAACGCAGTTAAAATATTACCTCCTGGAATAAAACCGGGATGTTGTCTAACTACACCATTTTCGGTAACACCAGTGTTAGGCACAGTCTGTCCCAAAAGTCCAGTGTTTTGTGGAATTTCATCGTTCACTTCAGTGCCAGCATCCCAAATCTGATTTCCAGTAACTATAAAATCAGCACCAATGAAATTACCTGCATCATCGAAAATTTTGAAAGCGCGTGAATTATCATTAGCAATGAAAGCATCATTACTAGGAACAATCATTGCACCGTAGCTGAAGTAGCGACTACTAGCAAGACTACCATCAATCTGGAATGTTTGAGTAGCGATCGCACCTGGAGGAATAAGTGGCGGTGAAGTAGGACTGATACCAGGGCCTAAAAGCGTTCCTTGAACTTGTCCAGCGCCACTAGCTAGAAATGTACTGCCAATGGGTGCAGTATTAGCATCTTCAGCTAAACGTTCCACATCAGTTGAGGCAGGCTGATCCAAGTTAAAAATATCAAAGCTACCATCATGAAAGCCTACCCATAAAGGAGTCACAACAACACCTTGCTGTGGTGCGATATTCTCAACCGTTACCTTGATGGTAGCTGCTGGTGCAGCTGATGCCATTGTGAAAGTTGAGACAACCCCAAATGTCATCGCAATCACTTTTTGATTCTTGAATACTGCGGCCATACTATGATTATTCATTGTTAGCTTGTGATAATTGGGAAATATTTCCAGACAATGATTCTTGCCACATTGGATAAATATTTGCTGAACTTGCCTAGAAGCTAGGAGTCATCACGTCATTACCATTACAAGAGCAGAAATCACCTTGTTGTAAGTACAAAGTTCAGGTGTCATTTACTCATACCAATCTGAGTTTTAGCTGAGAAATTACTGAAAAACAGCTTTGAAGTGGTTAGTATAGTATCTTCGTTGCGCTGTAATGATGAATAGACTTCAACAGCACGCTTTCATGAATTGTCAACCCACCCCTTGACAACACAGGGATGCAGGTGAGAGTTGGGCAAACCTTAAAAGATGCCAAGCAAATATGCTTTAGCTAACTTAGACTGTCAGGATCATTATAAGTAAAGAGTAAAAAGCAATTTCTTGTAAAGGGGACTGGTGAGCCAGCGCGGTCTTGGGGGTTCCCCCCATGAGCGACTGGCGAACCCGAAGGGGGACTGGTGATTAGGGACTGGGTATTGGGTTTAAAGCAGAAAAATTATGGAAGGCGGCTCAAACCCCTCCCGAATTTTGTCACAATTTCCCAGTACCCAGTACCCAGTACCCAGTCACAGAGGGGCGTTCGTCTCCAACCAATTAAAAATCTGGTTG
The DNA here is from genome assembly GCA_017164015.1 of Nostoc sp. UHCC 0702. GTDB lineage: Bacteria > Cyanobacteriota > Cyanobacteriia > Cyanobacteriales > Nostocaceae > Amazonocrinis. The sequence continues at coordinate 7,171,858 of CP071065.1, read as the reverse complement.
GGGACTCCTCGCCGCGACCCTTTGACTTTTAACCTTCTCCTTTTCTTCAGCTTTCCACGACAGGAGGTTTAATTTTGACGAAGTTGAAAGTTGGCATCAATGGATTTGGTCGCATCGGGCGGCTTGTGCTTCGGGCTGGACTCAACAACCCTAATCTCGAATTTGTAGGCATTAACGACCTAGTACCACCAGATAACCTTGCTTACCTGTTGAAGTACGATTCAACCCATGGTAAGTTAAACAACAAAATTGAAGCCAAAGATGACGGTATCGTTATTGATGGGCATTTCATCCCTTGCGTGTCAGTGAGAAATCCGGCAGATTTACCTTGGGGACAATTGGGTGTAGATTATGTTGTCGAATCTACAGGACTGTTCACCGACCATGTAGGAGCAGCAAACCACCTGAAAGCTGGTGCAAAGCGAGTTGTGATTTCCGCTCCTACTAAAGATCCAGAACATGTGCCTACTTTGTTGGTTGGTGTAAATCATCACCTCTTTGACCCTAGCAAAGATACCATTGTCTCCAATGCCAGCTGTACCACAAACTGTCTGGCTCCCATCGCTAAAGTCATCAATGATAACTTTGGTTTGACCGAAGGGTTGATGACCACAGTCCACGCCATGACTGCTACCCAGCCAACCGTAGATGGCCCCAGTAAAAAAGACTGGCGCGGTGGTCGAGGCGCAGCCCAAAATATCATTCCTTCTTCCACAGGTGCAGCCAAAGCTGTGGCACTAGTTTTGCCAGAATTGAAAGGGAAATTGACAGGTATGGCATTCCGAGTGCCCACTCCCGATGTCTCTGTGGTTGATTTAACCTTCAAAACTGCCAAAGCTACCAGTTACAAAGAAATCTGTGCGGCGATGAAGGAGGCTGCGTCAGGTTCGTTGGCAGGTATCTTAGGTTACACCGATGAAGAAGTAGTTTCCACCGATTTTCAGGGTGATACTCACTCTAGTATCTTCGATGCTGGTGCTGGAATTGAACTGAATTCCAACTTCTTTAAGGTAGTTGCTTGGTATGACAACGAGTGGGGCTACTCGAATCGGGTAGTTGACCTAATTTTGTCGATGGCACAGAAAGAACAACTCGCTCCTGTAGGCGCAGTTTGATGAATTAAGAGTTAGGAGTTAGGAGTTAGGAGTTAGGAGTTTGAAGTTAGGAGTTAAGAACCAATATAAACAACTAGCAACTGACAACTGACAACTAACAACTAACAACTTTCGGGATTTGGGATAAATTTTATATGACTGCAAGGACTGAATAAAAAAGTATTTTCACATAGGACAGCAGTAATATGAAACACCTGTAATATGGACGATCTAGGCGATCGCATAAGCACAAAGTGTCCATGTTGCAGGTTATTCCTCAACCCCCTAATCCCTATGCGTCGAACCAAAATTATCTGTACTGTTGGCCCTGCTACATCTGCACCTGATCGGCTGCAAGCTTTGGTAGAAGCTGGGATGAACATGGCACGACTGAATTTTTCTCACGGCGCCCATGAAGTCCACGCTCAAACTGCCAAGCATCTGCGGCAGATTAGTACTGACCAGCACAAGCCGATCGCCATCATGCAAGACTTGTGTGGCCCCAAGATTCGCTTGGGAACGTTACCAGCAGAAGGGCTAAAAGTCGAAGCTGGCGATGAAGTTACCTTTGTCTTGCAAGAGAAAGGCGATAGTATCGACGAGCTGCCGCTACCGCTACCAACTTTGTTTGCGATGGTGCGGCCAGGCGAATCGATTCTGATTAATGATGGTCGCGTCAAATTGATAGTAAGCGATCGCGATGCCGATAAAATTCGAGCGCTGGTGAAAATTGGCGGGTTAATTTCGACTCATAAAGGCGTAAACCTACCACAAACTCCCTTACCCGTGAGTTCCATCACAGAAAAAGACTTGATGGATTTGCGCTTTGGGATTCAGTTGGGTGTAGATTGGGTGGCAGTTTCCTTTGTGCGATCGCCACAAGACTTAGAACCTGCCCGGCGGATGATTGAAGCAGCTGGTGCTTCGATTCGCCTAATTGCCAAAATCGAAAGACCAGAAGCAGTAGAGCAAATTGACTCCATCCTCAAGGTTGCCGATGGTATTATGATTGCCCGTGGCGATTTGGGGGTGGAAATGCCCATTCACGAAGTACCGCTGATTCAAAAAGACATTATTCGCCGTTGTAATCAAGCTGGCAAACCAGTGATTACAGCTACCCAAATGCTAGAGTCCATGATTAGCGCCCCTGATCCCACCCGTGCCGAAGCCACCGATGTTGCCAACTCCATCTTAGATGGTACGGATGCAGTCATGCTTTCTGGTGAAACTGCCGTGGGACAATTTCCCACCGCCGCCGTGGAAGTAATGCATAATATCGCTGTACGGACAGAAAAGTCTTTGCAAGAAGGTAGCAGACATGCATGGTGTCATGAAGCAGGCAGTCTCAGCGTCACCGAATCTGTGGCAGAGGCAGTATGTCGCATCGCCTATGAAACCGGCGCACGGGCGATTCTCTGCAACACCTCTTCAGGCGGTACAGCACAACTAGTGTCTAAATACCGACCAACTACGCCGATAATTGCCCTAACTCCTGATAAAACTGCTTACCATCAGCTAGCCCTTTCTTGGGGTGTGATACCCTTACTTATTCCACCAGTCCATCATGCTGAAGAAATGTTTATGAATGTGGTGAACAC